>JAOBWK010000035.1 GCA_025463305.1 Ilumatobacteraceae bacterium | reverse complement strand
GCGACAAAGGGTCGATGGCCACGATCGGCCGCCACGACGCGGTCGCCGAACTGCCGATCGGGCTGCGACTCTCGGGCCCGCTCGGCTGGATGGCGTGGCTCGGCCTGCACATCGTGTACCTGATGGGCTTCCGCAACCGGGCCAACGTGCTCGTCAACTGGACCTGGAACTACTTCACCTACGACCGCGCCGCACGGCTGCTCACCGAGGACGACGTGGATCCCGGCCCGGACAGCAACCCGATGGACCTGGGGTGAGGCTCGCGGTCGTCGGCAACGGTCGGCTCGGCAACGCGCTGGCGAGCGCGCTCGCCGACGACATCTCCGGCGATCTGGTCGTGCAGGGGCCGTTCGGGCGCGGCTTCACCGGCGAGGGGTTCGACATCGTCGTGCTCGCCGTGCCCGACGGCCAGATCGCGGCGGCCGTGGCCGCCGTCGTCGCCGGTCCCCTCGTCGGTCACTGCGCGGGAGCCCTCGGCCTCGACGTGCTCGGCGACCGCGAGTCGTTCGCGATGCATCCGCTGATGACCGTCACCGCCGAGGGCGCCACGTTCACCGGCGCGGGAGCAGCGATCGCGGGCAGCTCCGCCAGTGCCCTCGGGGTCGCCCGGCAGATCGCCGAGGCGCTGGGCATGCGGCCGGTCGAGATCCTCGACGCCGATCGCGGCGCGTACCACGCCGCAGCATCGATGGCCGCGAACTTCCTCGTCACCCTCGAGGACGCAGCAGCGCAGCTGCTCGCCACCACGGGGGCCGACCGCCAGCTGCTGGTGCCGCTGGTGAGCGCTGCCGTCGACAACTGGGCCACGCTCGGCGGGCCACGCGCGCTGACCGGCCCCATCGCTCGCGGCGACGAGGCCACGGTGGCACATCAGCGGGCGACAGTGGCCGAGCGCACGCCGCAGCTCATCGCGCTGTTCGACGCGCTGGCCGATGCCACCCGCGCCCTCGCGGCGCGGGTGGACGGCTGACTCAGGCCCGACTCAGGACAAGCTCACGCGGGCTGGCGCTTCGACAGCGCGAACCCGTTGTCGCGCATCACCTTGAGACTGTCGTCGTCGCTGTAGTTGAAGTTGCGGAGGTCCTTGATGTACGACGACGGATCGGCGAGGCCCTCGGCGTGGGGGTAGTCCGAGCCCATCAGGACGCGGTCGGCACCGAGCAGCTCGCGGAGCGCGCCCAGTTCGTCCTCGTAGTACGGCGAGATCCACACGTGACGCTTGAACGTGACCCGAGGATCCTCGGGGTAGGCCTGCGGCGTCTGGCCGAACGACTTCTTCAGCTTCTCGTGGAGGTGGAACACCCAGTCGGAACCGGTCTCGACCGCGGCCATGCGCAGGTTCGGGAAGCGGTGGAAGAGGCCGTGGGCGAGGAAGTTGGCGAAGGTGTCCTGGGTGACGTTGGCCGACAGCAGCGCGCCGAACGGGTTCTGACGGAACGCCTCGGTGAGGCCCGTCTCGCCCCAATCCTTCTTGTACGCGCTGTACGCGCTGTCGCCACCGTGGACGACCACCGTGACGCCGGCCTCGTTGACCCGTGCCCAGAACGGATCGAGCTCGTGGTCCGACGGCGAGGCGCCGCCGCGTGAGGTGACGAGGGGTCCGGGCATCACGAGGATGAAGCGTGCATCGTTGTCGAGCGCGTACTCCAGCTCCGACACGGCGTGGTCGACGTCGAGCAGCGACATGTACGGCGCGGCGAAGATCCGCTCCTGGTAGGCGAAGCCCCAGTCCTCGTTCATCCAGCGGTTGAACGCCGTGAACGCGGCCTTCATCGCGGGCAGGTCGTGCTTGAGCGCCTGCTCCATGCCGACGCCGAGGGTGGGCAGGAAGATGGCCGCGGCCATGCCCTGCTCGTCCATCAGCTTCAGACGGGCGTCGCGGTCGCGGTACTCGGGATGATCGGCCATCCGGTCGAGCTCGCCGAACAGCTCGCGGGTGTCCTCGCCCTTCGGGTTGCGGCCACGGAAGTACTCGTCGAGCGCACCCGGCTTGGACACCGGATCGAACGTCGGGTTCGGGATGAACTTGTTGATCTTCTCGCCGACGAGCAGGCGCTGCTTGCCGCCGACGGTGCCCCACGTCATCGCCCGCTTGCCGATCTTCGGATCGAGGTAGCGGGTGAAGGCGTCGAGCGCCTCGTAGAAGTGGTTGTCGCAATCGAAGTACTCGAAATCGACCTGTGACATGTCGTGGTCCCCTTTCGGAACGGTGGTTGGTTTCCCCAAGAACCAGAACCCAATTCTAACTCCGTCCCGCCCGCGATGCGAACGCAGCGGTCGCTCAGGAACGGCGATCGAGGTATGCCCGCGCCAGCTCGCGCAGCCGCGCCCGGCCGAAGCTCGGATCGTGGCCGGCGTGCACGACGGTGACGGGCAGCCCGAGCAGTCGCTCCATCGTGCGGCAGTAGGCGGCGATGTCGGACTCGGGCAGCTCGTCGAGCAGCGCGCCGTCGTAGATCGCGTCGCCGGAGAACAGCGTGCCGGTGACCGACTCCCACAGCCCGATCGATCCGGGCGAGTGGCCGGGCAGGTGCAGCACCTCGAAGTGGCGGTCGCCGATGTCGATCACGTCGCCCTCATCGACGAGGCGGCCGACGCGTGCGGGGCGCTGACGGTAGGTCTCGACCACGAAGCCGACGGGCAACGCCGACACGAAGTACGGCTCGTCCATCGCGTAGCCCATCCGCCGCAGGTCGTCCAACGCATCGGCACCCCACGCCTCGACGGGATCCAGCGTGCGCAGTGGTGGGTCGCGGAGCAGGTCCGCCTCCAACGGGTGGACGATCGTCTCGGCGAACTCGTGGTGGTTGCCGATGTGGTCGTCGTGGCCGTGGGTCGCCACGGCGCTCACCGCGCCGCCGAACAGATCGGCCGCCGCGTCGACGAGGCTGACCAGGCCCATGCCGGTGTCGATCACCAGCGACCGATCGCGACCGCGCACGTGCCAGATGTTGCAGCGCATCAGCGGCACGACGTGCGGCTCCCACAGCAGTGTGATCCCGTCGTCGACAGCGAGGCGCTCGAACCAGCCGTCGATCCGCGGGAGGGCATCGATCTCGACATGCATCGCCCGAGCCTTCCAGACCGGCAGCGTTAGGTTGGCCGGATGAAGTTCTCGCTCTGGACATCGAACTCGCGCCCGTGGTCGGAGATGCTCGACCTCGCCACCTACGCCGAGGCCACGGGCTGGCACAGCCTCTGGTACGCAGACCACTTCATGTCGCAGACGGCCGACGACACACCCGGCGACGGTGACGCGCTCGAGTGCTGGAGCGTGCTCGCCGCCGTCGCGGCTGCCGTGCCCCGCCTGCGTCTGACGTCGATGGTGTCGCCGGTGACCATCCACCATCCGGTCGTGCTCGCCAAGCGCGCCGCCACCGTCGACCAGATCAGCGGCGGACGCGTCGTGCTCGGCCTCGGCGCCGGTTGGCAGGTCAACGAGCACGCCGGCTACGGCTTCCGGCTGCCCGCGCCGGCCGAGCGGGTGACGCACTTCATCGAGGCGCTGCAGGTGATCCGCCATCTGCTCGACGATGCTCGGGCGAGCTTCGCCGGGCAGTGGTACACGCTCACCGACGCGCCGTTCGAGCCCAAGCCGGTGCAGAGCCCGCTGCCGATCCTCGTCGGCACGAGCGGTCAGCGGATGATGCGCGCGACGGCCCGCTACGCCACCGAGTGGAACACGTGGGGCGATCCCACCACGGTGGCCGCGAAGACCGCCGAGTTCGAGACCGCGTGCGCTGCGGTCGACGCCGACTTCGCGGCCATCCGCCGTTCCGCGCAGGCGCTGCTGTTCTTCGCCGACGACGCGGCGACGGCCGACAAGGTGCGGGCCGCGGCGCCTGCCGGCCGATCCCTCATCGGGTCGAGCGCGGAGATCGTCGACCTCGTCGGCGCGTACGCCGATGGGGGTGTCGACGAGCTCGCACTGCCCGACTTCAACCTCGGCGCCTCAGCGGCCCAGCGCCGCGAGGCCATCGAGCGCTTCCGCGACGAGGTGGCCGCGCACTTCATCTGAGCCCGCGGCGGTGCTCAGAACTCCAGCTGCTGGCCGACACCGATCTGCGCCGCCTTGGCGAGCAGGGCGTGGCCGAGGGCGATGTCGCTGAGGCTCAGACCGCGGTGCCAGAGGAGGATCGTCTCGTCGTCGGACTCGCGGCCGGGGCGGAGGCCGGCAACGATCTGGCCGAGCTCGGCGTGGAGGTTGTCCTCGGTCAGCCGATCGGAGTCGACGTGGGCGCGCAGCGCGCCGAACGGCAGGCCCTTGCGGCACTGGCCCCAGTCGTCGACCACGACCTTGTCCATGACGTCGGTGAGGCTCAGCTCGACGGCGCTCATCGTGCCGTACGGGATCACGAGCGCGCCGGGCTGGATCCACTCGGTGCGCAGCATCGGCGTCGGCTCGGGCAGGCGCGATGCCTCGACCACGATGTCGGCGCCGCGCACGCACGACTCCCAGTCGTCGGTGACCACGATCGGCTTGCCGAGGTCGGCGGTGAGCCGAGCGGCGAACGCGCTTCGGCTCTCCGGCCGACGCGAATGCACACGGATCTCGTCGAAGTCGAAGAGGTGGTCGAGCAGGCGGACGTTCCAGTACGCCGTGCCGCGAGCGCCGATGTGGCCGAGCACCTTCGACCCCGGCCTCGCCAGGTGGCGGGCGCCGATGGCGGTCACCGCACCGGTGCGCATGTCGGTGATCGCGGTCGCGTTGAGGATCGCGATCGGCATCCCGGTGCCGGGATCGAACAGGTCGAGCAGCGCCATCTCCGACGGCAGCCCGCGGGTGTAGTTGTCGACGAAGTCGCCGACGACCTTCACCCCCGCCAGGCCGAGGGGATGCACCACACCGCGCAGCACGTTGAAGTGGCCCTGCACGCCACCGCCGGGGATCAGGTGCACCCGAGGCTCGATCACCGTGCGGCCGTTGCCCTGCGCGGCGAGCGACGTGGTGATCGCGTCGAGGATCTCGTCGTCGGTGAGCGCACACGCAGCGACGGCAGCCGCGTTGAGGTACGTCAACGAGATCGGTGCGGGCGCTTCGGTCATACTGGGCTCCTGACTGCTCACGATCCCATCATCACCGATCCGCCGATCATCCTCGAGACGGCCAGGGACCTCACCGCCGATGCGTACGAGGCCATCGTCTACGGCGGAGCGCACGTCGCGCTCGCTCACGGCGCCGTCGCCCGGCTGGCGGCGACGCGGCGGGCGTTCCTGGCGCTGATCGACACCGGTGTCATCTGCTACGGCGTGACGACGGGCCTCGGCGCGATGTCGACGCTCGACCTCACGACGGAGCAGCGCGCCGCGCTTCCCCGGCACACGCTGCTCGGCCGGGCCTCCGGCTCTGGGCCGTTGCTCGACGTCGGCGTCGGACGCGGTGCGCTGCTGGCGAAGTTGGTGCAGTTCCTCGACGGGCACTCGGGTGTGTCGGCCGAGCTGTGCGCCATCATCGTCGAGCGCCTCAACCGCGGCATCCAGCCGGCCGTGCCCGGGCACGGGTTCGGGATGGCGGGCGAGATCATCCCGCTGTCGCATGCCGTGCAGCCGTTGATCGGCGACGGCTTCGTGCACATGCCCGACGGCACGACGGAGTCGGGCGCGGCGTGGCACGCCGCGCAGGGCCTCGCCCCGTACGCGCCGCAGTCGAAGGAGGGCTTGTCGCTGATCAGCGGCACGGGCGTCGGCCCGGCGCTCGCCTGGCACCTGTCGCGTCGCGCGGTCGGTCTGCTCGCCACGGCCGACCTCGTCGCCGCGGCGAGCATCGAGGCGATGGCCGCGCCGCTGCAGCCGTACAGCGAGCGCGCGGCCGGCCTCAACCCCGATCCGCACGTCGCCGTCGTCTGCGCTGCGTTGCGTCGCCACACCGCCGGATCAGCCGTGACCCGCCAACCGCGCCAGGCGCCGGTGTCGTACCGGATCACGCCGCAGGTGCACGCCGTCGCGCTCGAAGCCGTGCAGCGGTTGCGTGCCACCGCGCTCGACGACCTCCGCGCGAACGGCGACAACCCGGCGTTCTTCACCGCCCCGGA
Organism: Ilumatobacteraceae bacterium; assembly: GCA_025463305.1. The sequence goes on along the minus strand of JAOBWK010000035.1, from coordinate 104,551 downwards.
CGACGGCACGGTGGAGCCGTTCGGTGAGCTGGTCAGCGGCGGCAACTTCCACGGTGCCGCGTTGGCGGCTCGCGTCGAAGCCGCCACGCTGGCCATCGTGCACCTCGGCAACCTGGCCGAGAAGCGGCTCTACCGCCTGCTCGACGAGCGGGCGACGGGGCTCACCCGGCAGCTCGCCGCCGAGCCGGGTCTCGACGCCGGGCTGATCACCGTGCACAAGGCTGCCGTCGCGTACGGCGCGTCGCTGCGGATGCTGGCCGCGCCGGTCAGCGTGATGCAGGCCGACAGCTCGTTCGGCCAGGAGGACGCGATGTCGATGGTGTTCCCGGCGCTCGAACGGCTGGGCGACGCGATGCGCCTGTGCCACGCGCTGCTCGCCCACGAGGTGTTCGTCGCCGCCGCGGCGATCGACGAGCGTGGCGAAGCCGTCGGCCACGACGTCGCCGTGTTGCACGACCGCGTGCGCGCGGTCGTGTCGCGCTACACCGGCGACCGTTCCTACGGCCCGGACCTCGACGCCCTCATCGCGGCGCTGTAGTCAGCCCGCGCGTTCGAGCGAGACCGCCGGCGGGCGGCTCATCCACTCGATCAACCGGCGCCGCCACTCGACCGAGCACTTGTCGGCCTGCACGCTGACGAGCGTGGTCTGGTCGAGCGGCAGCACGCCGTCGAGCATCTCCAGCATCCGCTTGTCCTCGGCACCGATCGCGAGGTCGAAGCGGATGACCTCTTCGGCGGAGACGGAGAAGTCGTCGTTGCGCCAGATCACGAAGGTGAAGTACGACGTGACGTCGTCGATGGGCGTGCTGAGCAGCAGGATGGTGTGCGACAGACCGGTGCCGTAGTGGATGTCGCTGCGCACGCTGAACGGCAGGTTGAAGCCCGTCGCCATCGCCCGCTCCACGACGCCGCTCGACTGGCCGCTGGCGAGCGTGCCGAGATCGCTGTTGTTGGCGAGGACCTCGTACTCGTAGCCGAACCAGTCGTCGTCGAGCGCGACCAGCTCGATCTTCGGGGCCTTGGTGTCCTGCGCCCGCCCGAACGTGCCCACGTGCACGTACGGGAAGTGGGTGATGTCGAGGAAGTTGTCGACCATCCGGGTGGCCGAGGTGCGCCAGATCTCGACCTCGGTGTTGATCCGTCGGAACGTGTGGTCGTGCTCCTGGGCGATGTTCGGGATGGGCGCCGCCGGCTCGTCGGCCAGGCAGACCCACACCAGCCCGTACCGCTCGGTGGCGTGGTACGTGTGCAGGTGGGCACGGGGCGGCGGGGGCACGCCATCGTTCGCCGACGGCACGTCGACGCAGCGGCCGTCGTCGCCGAACGTCCAGCCGTGGTACGGGCAGACCAGGCATCCGGCCTGCACCGTGCCCTTGGACAGCGGCGCCTCGCGGTGCGGGCAGCGATCGGGCGCGGCCACGACTGCACCGCTCGCGCTGCGGTAGAGCACCACGTCGCGCGACAGCAAGGTGATCCGCGACGGCGTCGCGCCGACCTCGACACTGCGCGCCACGGCGTACCACGCACCCTCGAAAGCGCTGTTCCCGCAGAGGATCTCGTTCATCGTCTGGCAGCCTAACGATCATGCCGAAGGTGAAGACCCCGAGCGTTGCCCCCGCCACCACCATCGTCCGCGGCACGATCGTCACGATGAACGCCGCTCGCGACGTCATCAGCGACGGCGCCGTGGTCGTGGCGGGCGGCGTCATCACGGCGGTCGGCGCGTACGCGGATGTCGCACCGACCGGGCCGGCGACGACCATCGTCGGCCGTGCCGATTCGCTCGTCACGCCCGGCTACGTGAACGCCCACCAGCACGTCACCGGCGACCGGCTGGTGCACTCGTGCATCCCCGACGCGATCGATTCCCAGGACGCGATCTACGGCTGGGCGGTGCCCGTGCACAGCGCGCACACGGGCGACGACGACGAGCTGTCGGCGTCGCTCGCTGCCGCCGAGGCGCTGTCGAACGGCGTCACCTGCACCGTCGAGGCCGGCACCGTCGGCCACCCCGACCGCGTCGCCACGGCGCTGCGGCGCGCCGGCATGCGGGCGATGCTCGGCCAGTGGGGCTGGGACATCGACGACGCCCCGTTCGCGGCACCCGCCGACGAGGTGCTGGCCCGACAGACGGCGATGCTCGACGTGCTGCCCGCCGGTGGGCTGGTCGAGGCATGGGTCACGCTCGTCGGCCACGATCTGATGAGCGACGACCTCGTCACGCGCGCCTCAGCACTGGCACGCGACCGTGGCGTCGGCATCACGTTCCACATGTCGCCGCACGCCGGCGACGCGGTGAGCTCGCTGAACCGCACCGGCCGCCGACCGTTCGTGCACCTCGACGATCTCGGCGTGCTCGGGCGGCACGTGCTGGTGGCCCACGGCGTGCACCTCGACAACGCCGAGGTCGACATCGTCCTGCGCACCGAGACCGCGATCGCGGCCTGCCCGTGGGCGTACCTGCGCCTCGCCCAGGGCGTCACCGTCGCGGGCCGCCACGGCGACCTGTTCCGCCGCGGTGGCCGGCTCGCGCTGGGCTGCGACGCGGAGAACGCCGGTGATGCGGTCGACATCCTCCGTGCCGCCGCGCTGTTCGTCGGCTTGGAGCGCGACCGGGCGATGGACGCGTTCTCGATCACGGCCCACCATGGGCTGGAACTGGCCACCGTCCGCGGCGCCGAGGCCACCGGCAAGGACGCCGCGATCGGCTCGCTCGAGGTCGGCAAGCAGGCCGACATCGTGGTCCACGACACCAGCGGCCCGCAGTGGGTGCCGATGAGCAGCGACCCCGTGCTGCAGCTGATCTGGGCGTCCGATGGGCGCAGCGTCAGCGACGTGCTGGTGGCCGGGCGCCACGTCGTGAGCGACGGTCGCTGCACCTCGGTCGACGTCGACGGGCTGCGCGCCGAGGCCACGGCGCGACGTGACTTCTTCCTCGCTCAACGAGGCTGAACCACGGTCGTTCCCGGCCGATGATCGTCTAGCGTCGAGTCATGCAAGGAAGGCGTGAACCATGAACGATCAGCTCCCCGGCGCCGTCGACGCACCCGCAGCCGCGTACTCGACCGGACCCACCACGATGCGGTGGACGCACATCGCGCTGCCGTGCGTCGACATCGACACGACCATCAGCTGGTACGAGCGGTTCACCCCGCTGGAGCTGCTCGATCGCCGCAAGGACGCCGACGGCCAGGGTGCCTGGATGGGCCATCCGGATCAGGGCGACAAGCCGTTCATCCTCGTGCTCGTCAGCTTCGACCGCGACCACGACAAGGGCCCGCAGCCGGTGATGGCGCCGTTCGCGCACATCGGTCTCGAGGTCACCAGCCGCGAGCAGGTCGAGGACATCGCCCGCCGGGGTGAGGCCGAAGGCTGCCTGGCCTGGGCACCCACCGACATGCCGGCGCCCATCGGCTACATCTGCGCGCTGAAGGACCCCGATGGCAACATGATCGAGTTCTCCCACAACCAGGGCGTCTACGCGAAGGCCCAGGAGGTCTGGGGTTGAGCCCAGCGCCGGCGACGCCGTCCGAGGTCTGCGCGGCGTACCTCGCTGCGTTCGCAACGGGCGATCCCGACGCAGTCACCGCGCTGGTCACCGACGATTTCGTCAACGAGCACACGGCGGCGCTCGGCTCGGGGTGCGAGGGCAAGGCCGAGTACGCACGCCGGGTCCCCGGCTTCCTGGCCTCGATGCCGGGCCTGCGCTACGAGGTCGAGGACATCGGCGCGTCGGGCGACAACGTCTACGCGGCGTACACCCTGCACACCCACGTCAACGACCGCGACATCGCCGTGCGCGGCGTCATGCACTTCCGCGTCGACGGGGTGCTGATCGCGAAGCGCACCGACTACTGGGACAGCCTCGTCTTCCAACAGCAGGCAGGACTGGTCTGATGGACACACGCATCCTCGGTCGCAGTGGCCTCGAGGTCACCACGCTCGCCCTCGGCACGATGATGTTCGGCGCGTGGGGCAACACCGATGCCGACGAGTGCCACCGGATGGTGCACCGCGCGATCGACGCCGGCATCACGCTCATCGACACCGCCGACATGTACGACGCCGGCGTGTCCGAGGAGATCCTCGGCGTGGCCCTGCGCGGCCACCGCGACCGGATCGTGCTCGCCACCAAGTGCGGCAACCCGATGGACGGCGACATGTCGCGCAGCGGGCTCTCGGCGAGGTGGGTCGCCCAGGCGTGCGACGACAGCCTGCGCCGGCTCGGCGTCGACCACATCGACCTCTACCAGATGCACCGTCCCGACCCGACAGTGCCGTACGAAGAGACGCTCGCCGCGTTCGAGGCGCTGATCACCGCCGGCAAGATCGGCGCGTACGGCACCTCGACGTTCTCGCCCGAGCAGATCGCCGGCATCCACGATGCTGCCCTCGCCGTCGACATGCCGCTGCCGACGAGCGAGCAGCCCCCGTACTCCGCACTCGCCCGCGGCATCGAGACCGCGGTGCTGCCGGCCTGCCGTGCCGCCGATCTCGGCGTCATCGTCTGGGCTCCGCTCAACGGTGGCTGGCTCACCGGCAAGTACCAGGGCGCGAACGCCGACCCCACCTCCCGTGCCAACCGCCAGGGCGATCACTTCGACGCTCGCGAGGCCGCCGAGTGGCAGGCGAAGCACGACGCGGTCGACGCGCTCACGACCATCGCGGCCGACGCCGGGCTCACCCTCACCCAGCTCGCGATCGGGTTCGTGCTCGACGATCCGACGATCACGTCGGCCATCATCGGCCCGCGCACCCTCGCCCAGCTCGACGACCTGCTCGCCGCCGGCACGCCGACGCTGCCAGCGGGCGTCCGCGACGCGATCGATGCCGTCATCGCTCCCGGCGCCAACATCAACCCCCGCGACGCCGGCTGAGCGCGTCCCGGCGGCCGAGCAGGAACGCTCGCTCGGTGTCGTTGTCGGTGAGCGCCGCGGCGCGCTCGAACGCTGTCGCGGCCTCGGCGTCGCGGCCGACGCGGGCGAGGAGATCGCCACGGGTCGCGTGGTACAGGTGGTACGAGTCGAGCGGGAGGTCGGCGATGGCAGCCAGCGCCACATCGGCGCCGTCGACCTCGGCGAGCGCAACCGCTCGGTTGAGCAGCACGACGGCCGACGGCGTCAACCCGGCCAGGTGGTCGTAGAGCGTCAGGATCTGGGCCCAGTCCGTGGCGGCGGTGGTCGGTGCGTGGCTGTGCACGGCGTTGATGGCCGCCTGGATCTGGAACGGACCGGGTCGGTCGCGGCGGATGCACGCGCGCACCAGGTCCTGCCCTTCGGCGATCATCGCCCCGTCCCAGAGCGAACGGTCCTGGTCCTGGAGGAGCACGATCGATCCATCCGCGGCGGTGCGCGCCGGACGTCGCGATGCGGTCAACAGCAGCAGGGCGAGGAGCCCGACCGCCTCGGGCTCGTCGGGCATCAGCTCCACCAGCAGGCGGGCGAGGCGGATGGCCTCGACGCAGAGGTCGTCGCGCACCAGGCGGTCGCCCACCGTCGCCGTGTAGCCCTCGTTGAACACGAGGTACACGACGGTGAGCACGGCACGCAGCCGCGAGGGCAGCTCGTGATCGTCCGGCACGCGATAGGCGATGTGGTTGGCACGGATCTTGTGCTTGGCGCGCACGATGCGCTGGGCCATCGTCGCCTCGGGCACGAGGAACGCCCGCGCGATCTCGCCGGTCTCGAGCCCACCCAGCAGGCGCAGGGTGAGCGCGATCTGGGCGTTGGTGGCGAGCGCCGGATGGCAGCACGTGAAGATCAGGCGGAGGCGGTCGTCCTTCACGGGACCGACCGGTTCGGGAGGTTCGTCGCGCTCGTGGAGGAGCGCTGCTCGGGCGTGGCGGTCATCGCGTGATGCCTCACGGCGCAGTCGGTCGATCGCCCGGTTCTTCGCGGTCGTCGTGATCCACGCGCCGGGGTTCGGGGGAACACCGGTCGAGGGCCACTTCTCGGTCGCGGCGATGAAGGCGTCCTGGACCGCTTCCTCGGCGATGTCGATGTCGCCGAAGATGCGGACCAGGGTCGCCACGCACCGCCCGGACTCCTGGCGGAAGATGGCGCCGAGCTGCGCTGAGTCGGTCACCCGTTCGACTGGAACGGGCGGACCTCGACCTTGCCCTGGCAGGCGGCGGAGCCCTTCGCGGCCCATGCCAGCGCGGCGTCGAGGTCGGGCACGTCGATGACCCAGAAGCCGCCGATGTGCTCCTTGGTCTCCAGGTACGGCCCGTCGGTCAGGATCGTCTCGCCCGAGCTGGCGTCGACCACCGTCGCCGTGTTGGCCAGCTCGAGGCCGCCGGCGAACACGAACGCGCCGGCGGCCGTGATGTCGTCGTTGAACGCGGAGACGTCGGTGAACATCTGCTGCTGGCGCTCGGGCGTGACCGCCGCGTAGAGCTCTTCATTGCCGTGGACGGAAAGCAGGTACTGGGCCATGGGGTTCTCCTGGTGCTTCTGCGGGTCGGCCCGTTGCCGATCCTCACCAACACAACGAACGCGGTTCCCGCCGATCGACGCCGCGCCACGGATTTCTCCGGAATTCTCGCGGAGCGCGGCGTGGCTCAGCGACGAAGCTGCTCGACGACCGCCTTCCTGATCGCGTGGGCGCTGGTCAGCGACTCGCCGTCGCGCAGCGCCTGCAACACGCGCTGTTCGGCGTCGGCGTACAGTTCCGCCGCGGCGAGCACGTCGTCGAGGTGGTCGTAGGGGATCCGCACGCAGCCCGACGAATCGGCGACGATCGAGTCCTGGGGATCGATGATGACGCCACCGATGGCCACCGCGCCGCCGACCTCCACCACGTGCGCGGTGCCGTTCGGGCCGACGACGCACGATTCGGTGGCGTACACCGGCAGGCCGACCGCCGTCATCTCCGGCACGTCGCGGGCGATGCCGTCGACGAGCACGCCCGTCGCGTCGTTGAGGTGCGCAGCCGTCGACATGATCCCGCCCCACACCGCACCGGCGACGCTCATCCCGCCACCGAGCACGACGAAGCGCCCGGACAGGTCACGAGAGAGCATCGAGTACACCGGGCCGAGGCCGGGACCGGTGGGTGACGAGACGATCGTGATCGTGACGACCTTGCCGATGACCGTCTGCCTGGCCGGCACCACGGGCGACAGCGGCGGCGTCAGCCAGCCGTCGAGCTCCCACAGCTGGAGGACATCGGCGACGGCGGAAACCGGGGCGATCAGCTGGCGGGTCACACGGAACTCTTGCACACCGGCCAATGTCGTCGGTACCGGTCCACCAGCCAGCGGTTGAACTGGACGTGCGTCTCCTCCTGCCAGGAGTAGCGACCGCGAGCGGCGAACCGGCTGTGCATGCCGCGCTGCACCTTCGTGGTGGCGTCCTGGTCCTGGGCGACGAACACCTGCACGCCGGCGTCGCTGATCGAGAACAGGTGATCGAACATCGGGTGCTCGAGGGCCGACGGATCGAACAGGTAGCCGATCTCGACGTCGATCGTGTCGGCCGTCTTCGGGCGGACGATGAAGAAGAACGCCTGATCCGGCGCGGTCCCGAAGCACAGCGACGGCGGCATCAGCGCGAACGTCGACCGCCAGCGCTCCTCCTCGGTGAGCTTGGGGAAGATCGGCATCAGCGCCTTGGTGGTGGCGTTGAACCCCCCGTCGATGTGGGTGTAGCCGTTGGTGCGGAACATCACGTTCGACGACTCGCTGTACGGCACCGGGAACGCGGCGAGCTCGCTCGGGCAGAAGTCCTGGATCGTGTGGTGCAGCTTGTTCGCGTGGTAGCCGTCGTTGAAGTTCTCGAACATCACCTTCCAGTTCCACGGGAGGTCGGTGAGCGTGAACGTGCCCGGGCACACCGCCGTCTCGAGGTCGTAGTTGGCGAGGTACGGCGCGTACGACTCCAGCGTCGGCGCCAGCGGTGCCGCATCGGGATCGAAGTGCACGAACACGAACCCCTGCCACAGCTCGACCTTCAGGGCCGGCAGCGGGAAGTCCTTGCGCTCGAACCCGACGGTGCGCTCCATCGCCGGCGCGCCGAGCAGGCGACCGGTGAGGTCGTAGCTCCAGAGGTGGTACGGGCACGTGAACTTGCTGCAGTTGCCGTCGCCCTCCACCACCTGCATGCCGCGGTGCTGGCAGATCGCCGAGAACGCGTGGATCGTTTCGTCCTTCGCGCGGGAGACGATGATCTGCTCGTTGTTGACCGTGGCCGTGAAGTGGTCGCCGACGTTCGGGATCCGGCTCGCCCGGCCGACGCAGAGCCACTCGTGGGCGAACAGCGCGTCGCGTTCGAAGGCGAGGAACTCGGGCTCGGTGTAGATCGCCGGTGGCATCGTGATCGCCGTCGACACGTCGCGCACCGAGCCGTCGAACGACGTCAGCAGCTCGTCGGTGAGGATGCTCATCCGAAGATCCCTCTGGCGATGCCGGCGTGGCAGCCGAGGCGGGCATCGACCACCTGGGTCACGCCGAGGTCCATCGCCACCGACGACAGCGAGTACGCGTCGTCGGCGCTCAGCCCGAGGTGGGTCTGCATCAGCCACAGCATCTGCTCGGCCGCCATCCGCATCGCCTCGTCGAGGTCGTCACCGAAGCCGTGGGTGTACCAGTGAGTGTCGGTCTCGAGCAGCGGCGAGGTGTTGCCGAGGCCCTTCAGCACCGACACCTGGATCGTCGCGGTGAGCGATGCCTCGATGGCCGTGCCGCAGATCTCGCCGTCGCCCTGCGCGAAGTGCGGATCACCCACGTAGAGGTTCCCACCGGGAACGAACACCGGGTAGCACATCGTCGCGCCCGGCCCGACCCGCCAGTTGTCGACGTTGCCACCGAACACGCCCGGCGGGATCGACGACAGCTTGCCGGACTCGGCCGGAGCGACGCCCATCACGCCGAAGTGCGGTCGCACCGGCACGGTGACCGGCCGGCTGAACGGTTGGCGGGCGGCCGGATCCGGCTCGCTGATGACCCCGGGGGTGTCGTAGAGCGCGCGGGCCGTGAAGTCGAAGGCGAACTCCGGATGGGCATGGGCGCAGAAGTCCGGGCCGATCTCGTCGAGCCCGTAGATGGTGATCCGCTCCTTGCCGAACGTGTCGTAGAGCAGGCCCCAGTTCGCCGCGCAGTTCGAGCCGTGCGGCAGCCGGGGGTGCATGTCGAGGATGCGCACCACCAACGTGTCGCCGACCTCGGCGCCCTCGACCGCGATCGGCCCGGTCATGATGTGCACCCCCGGCCCGCGTACCCCCTCGGTGATGCCCGCCCAGATCGCCCGGATGCCATCGTCCATCAGCAGGTCCGGCGCGTCGCCGGCGTGGTGGGTGATCGCCTCGACCTCGATCGTGTCCCCGCTGCGCACCGTCAGCCGCGGCGGTTCGTCCCGGTCGAGGTAACCCCAGAACACGGTGTCGGGTGTGGCGACCAGTCGATAGTGTGTTCCGGCCGAGCGAGGCGCAACGCCGGCGGTGATGTCGAGGGCCATGCGCTGCACGGTACGGGGACCGTGTGAACGAGCTGTTTCGTCCCCTTGAACGTCGCGCAACCCCTGCACTGCGGAGCGACGCTCGCGTTCGTGATGGCTCCGGCGGCCACGGTCAGGTCAGTCCGTCTGCGTGTCGGATGCATCTGGCGCGTTCCGCACGCGCGGGCGCGGAACGTGCGGGCAGGTCGCCCAACTCGCGCACCCGTGCGCGATTTGCGCGGGTGAGGCTGGCCGTCGCAGCCATGACAGGAGCGAGCATCGCCCCTTCATGGCAGGGGTTCCGCCGTTCAGGGCAAGCGTCAGCCGGCGACGTCGACGACGATCTTGCCGAAGAAGGCGCCGCCGCGCATCGCCTGGAGGGCGGCCGGGACCTGGTCGAACGACCAGACGCTGTCGATGACGGGCGGGCGTCCCGCTCGCGCCATCGCGTCGAGCATCAGCGGGAAGTCGGCGGCTTCGTAGCCACCGGCGCCGATCAGCGAGCGACCCCAGTGGTAGACGTCGGTGAGCGAGAGCGTGGCCTCGGTGCCGGTGGTGGTGCCGCAGAACACCATCCGCCCGCCGATCGCGAGCGAGGCGATGGACTCGCGGAACAACGCCGGGCCGACGTGGTCGACCACGAGGTCGACGCCACGTCCGCCGGTGATCGCCGCCACCGCGGCGGCCACGTCCTCGCTGCGGTAGTCGATCGCGTGGTGGTAGCCGGCGGCCTCGGCGCGGGCCACCTTGTCGGGCCCGCCGGTGGTGGTGATCACCGTGGATCCGTCGGCGAGGAGGAGCGTCAGCAGCGCGCACGACACGCCGGACGCGGCGCCGTTGACGAGCACGACCTCGCCCGGCACGTGTTGGCCGGCCTCGAGCGCGTGGAAGGCCGTCATCGCCGCGACGGGCAGGGTGGCGGCGTCGACGAACGACATCGTGTCCGGCAGCGCGAACGTGCGGTCGGCGGGTGCGGCCACGAGCTCGGCGTAGCCGCCGGGTCGGGTGGAGCCGACCGTGCGCAGGTCCTCGCAGTACGGGGCCTGGCCGGATCGGCAGCGCACGCAGACGCCGCACGTGCTGACCGGATCGATCAGCACGCGGGCACCGATGGGGGGACCGACATCGTCGGGCAGATCGGCGGTGCGGGCCACCACCACGCCGGCCACGTCCATGCCGGCGATGTGGGGCAGCGCGAATCCGCGCACCAGGGGTGCCGCCTGCTGCAGCAGGTCGAGCCGGTTGAGCGCGCAGGCGTGGACCTGCACCACCAGCTCGCCTGCTGCGGGCGACGGGTCGGGCACGGTTTCGAGGGCGAGGTCGCCCCCGAAACCGTGCTGGACGTATGCCTTCATGTTCGAGGTGGATCGACTGGTCGGCTCAGCTGGCCGGCCAGATCACCTTGCCGCTCGAGTCGTACACCGACTTGGCGACGGCCTCGTCGTAGTCGTTTCCGTCCTTCGGTGCGCCGTTGGGCCACACGCCGGCGGCGACATACGCCGCGTACTCGTCGGCGAACACCTTCGGATCGATGAGCCCGATCGGCTCGCCGGACGGCGTGCTGGCCTTGATCACCTTGATCTCGGCGTTCCAGCGGAACGTCTCACCAGCCTTCGTGAGGTAGTTCTGGTTGCCGTCGGCGTCGAGGGCGGCCAGTGATGCGGCGACAGCGGCGTCGGGATCCGCGATGGCGTCCTCCATGCCGCGCAACGCGGCGCGGGTGAAGTCGGTGACCACGGTCGGGTTGGCGGCGGCGTAGGACTTCGACGTGTAGAGGAGGCCGAAGCTCCCCGGGATGTCATCCGTCACCGGATCGAAGGCGTTGTACTTCACGCCAGCGGTGTCGAGCTGGTTCGGCTCGTTCGACTTGTACACCGGCAGCGCATCGATGCCGCTGGCGAGCTGGGCCACCGGATCGAAGCCGTCGAGCAGGAGCTCCTTGTAGTCGGTGCCGCGCTTCAGGCCGGCCTTGGCGAGCATCGCCACGATCGACGGCGGGATGTCGCCCTTCACACCGATGGTCTTGCCCTTCAGGTCGGCCAGCGTGGTCGCCCCGGTCGCCGGGGTGAGCAGCTCCTCGATCGGAGCCTTGCCGTAGTCGACGAGGGCCACGAAGTCGGCGCCGTCACCGGTGTTGTTGAGGATCTCGCTGTAGTTGCCGGCCGATGAGAACTGCGCCGTGCCGGCGGCCACCAGCGGGTAGTTGGTGGTGGAGAAGCCCGGCACCAGCGTGACGTCGAGGCACATCTTGTCGAAGTAGCCCTTCGCCTTGGCGACCACGACATCGACGATCGACGCCGACGCCGAGAAGTCGAAGCTGCTGCTGTACGTGATCTTCCCGGCCGCCTTGTTCGCAGTGCACTCTGCATCGGAGATGCCCGCCGTCGTGACGCCGTCGGCAGTGCTGCCACCGGTGCTGGTGGCGGTGCTGGTCGCCGTGGTGTCGCTCGTCGCCGTCGTCTCACTGGTGGCGGTGGTGTCGCTCGTCGCGGTGGTGCCGCTCGTCGCGGTGCTGCCGCTCGTCGCAGTGCTGCCGCTGGTGGGCGTCGTCTCACTGCTGGCCGTGGTGTCGACGGTGCTGCTCGCCGGTGCACTGGTGACCGCCGTCGTCGTCGCCGTCGACTTGCTGTCGCTGCTGCACGCCGTTGCGGCGATGGCAAGGCTGACGAGGATCGCGCTCGTCTTGACCCGCTTGTTCACGCTGATCATGTTGCTCCTTCTGGATTGCTGGTGGGGGTGGGGTATTCGGGAGATCAGGTGCGCTGGCTGCTGTGCCAGCGGAGCGCAAAACGCTCGACGGAGTTGACGATGAGCGTGGCCGCGGCGCCGATGAAGCCGAGGACGTAGATGCAGCCCCACAGCTGCCCGCGCAGCGTCGAGCGGTTCTGGGCGACCTTGATCGCGTAGCCGAGACCGCGGGTGCTGCCGGCGTAGAACTCGCCCAGCACCGCGCCGATCAGCGCGAGACCGACGGCGATGCGCGCCGCGGAGAACAGGTTCGGCAGCGCAGACGGGAGGCGGAGGCGGAAGAACACCTCGCGCCGGCTGGCGTCGACGGAGCGAGCGAGCTCGATCAGGTTCGGATCGACGGAGCGCAGGCCTGTGACACCGTTGACCAGGAACGGCACGAAGCACACCAACGACGTGACCACGACGATGGAGTGGAGCCCGAAGCCCTGCCAGACGACGATGGCGGGTGCGTAGGCGACGATCGGGGTGACCTGCACGAGGAGCGCGAGCGGCGTGACGGCGCGCTCGATGAACCGAGAGTGGGCCATGAAGGTGGCGACGATCATGGCGATGACGAACGCGATGAACGCGCCGAGGAACGCCTCCCACACGGTGGTCCGGGCGTTGCGCACGTAGAACGATTTGTTGCCGTTCAGGGTGGAGAGGATGTCCGACGGCCGCGGCAGCACGAACTTCTTGATGTCGAAGATCGCGACACCGAACTGCCAGACGAGGAAGAAGACGGCGAGGCCGATGAGCGGCGCCAGGAAGCGCATCGTCTTGGCGAAGCGGGTGCGACCCGACTGGCGCTCGGCAGCCAGCAGGTCGCCGGCGGTGGCCTTGGTACCCGGGTTGAACACGTCGACCCGACTGATGGGCACGCTCATCGGCCGTGGCTCTCACGCAGGTCGGAGCGCAACACCCGGACGATCTCGTGGAACTCGGTCGAGTCCTCCATCTCCGGCGTGCGCGGACGGGCGAGCTCGATCGTGCGCTCGGTGGCGATGCGCCCCGGGCGCGGCGCCATCACGACGACACGGTCCGACAGGATCGTGGCCTCGGTGACGGAGTGCGTCACGAACACGACGGTGGTGTTGATCCGGCTCCACAGGTCGAGCAGGAGGTAGCGCATGTCGGCGCGGGTGATCTCGTCGAGCGCGGCGAAGGGTTCGTCCATCAGCAGGATCGGCGCGCCGAGCGCGAACGCACGGACCAGCGAAGCCCGTTGCTGCATCCCGCCGGAGAGCTCGTGCGGATACGAGTCCTTGAAGGCGTCGAGGCCAACGGTCTCGAGCAGGTCGTCGATCTCGCCGTCGGACATGACCGCGTGCGACGCCTTCGACGTGTGCAGGCCGGTGAGGAAGCGCACGTTGTGGGCCACCGTGCGCCACGGCAGCAGCGCCGGCGACTGCGGCACCAGCCCGTACTGCTTGGCGGCGCGAGCGGCGTCGGGCGTCAGGCCGTTGACCGTGACCGTTCCGGACGAAGGATCGTGCAGCCCGCCGATGATCCGCAGCAGCGTCGACTTGCCGCAGCCGCTGGGGCCGAGGAGGCTGACGAACTCGCCGCGGCGGATGCCGAGGTCGACCTTGGCCAGTGCCTCGACCGAGCGGCCGCGCTGGCGGAAGACCTTGCTGACGTCGCGCACTTCAACCAACGGGGCCTCGAGCACGGGACTGGTCGGCGAGGACACGGGCGGGACCCGCGCCGCGGTCTGGTCATCGGACACGAACACCATCCCTTCCCCAACGGGCTCGATCGTTCGGTTCTATCGAACCATTCTCACCCAGCGGGTCTGTGAGTGTCAATTTAAAACTCACACCGCCACCGCCGTCCGGTCACGCCGCAGACCGAGCTCACCGAGTGCCGCACGGGCGAGGTCGAGGTCGTCGGCGAGCGCGATCCATGCCGTGCACGCTGGGGCGATCGAGTACCGCGCGGCGCGAACGCCGGAGCCGACCGTGGACATCGAGGCGGCGTCCACGAGGGTCGCATCACCGCCGACCATGACCCCTGTCACCACGACGCGGTGCCGGCCGATGCGGCCGATGCCGGCGGTCGAGGGGTCGATGGTCATCGTGTGGCGCAGGACGGGAACGCCGGCGACGACGAAGCGCTGGTGAACCGTCAGGCGGCCCGATCGCTGATCGTGGCGGCCGAGCACGATCTCGTCGACCCAGCGGACATCGCCGGAACCGGCGGCCACGGTGACCGTCGTCGTCTGGGTGTGGTCGCTGCCGACCACCGACACGATCGGTTCCGGCCACCAATCGAGCGCACCGTCCGCGGCCACCGTTGCCGTCACCGACGCTGTCGATCCCGCCGCGCCGGAACGTCCGGGCTGGGCGAGCGAGGCCGCCACGGAACGCACCGTGAGATCGGCGTGATCACCGACATCGACCGAGAGCTGCAGGCGGTCACCCGCGAGTGGGCCGGCCGCACCGCCGACGAGGTGGACCCGCAGGCCGGCGCCGCGGTCCTCGTCGGTGACGCGGATCAGCAGCGGCGCCTCGGCGCGCAGGTGCGTGGGCACCGTTCGGCCGCGCGCGTCACGGGCGACGACGAGGCGAGCGGTGGCATCCACGAGGCGTCGGCGATCCGTCAGTGCTGGTGCTGGCGGACGTGCCAGGCGTCGAGGCAGCCGAGGACCCAGTCGGCGACGGCGCGGGCACCCTCCGGGTCGACCAGGGAGGTGAACGCGATCGGCAGGTCGCCACGGCGGGCCCTGGCATCGCGGTCCATCACCCCGAGGTCGGCGTGGACGAGCGGGGCGAGGTCGGTCTTGTTGATCACGAGGAGGTCGGCGGTGGTGACGCCAGGGCCGCCCTTGCGCGGCACCTTGTCGCCGCCCGCGACGTCGATGACGAAGATCTGCTCATCGACGAGCGCACGGGAGAAGATCGCGGTGAGGTTGTCGCCGCCGCTCTCGAGCAGGCTCAGCTCCACGTCGGAATGCGATGCCTCGAGCTGCTCGAGCGCGTCGAGGTTGGCGGAGATGTCGTCGCGGATCGCGGTGTGCGGACATGCCCCGGTCTCGACGGGCACGATGCGGTCGTCGGACAGCACCGCCATCCGGCGCAGCGCCTCGGCATCTTCGGTGGTGAAGATGTCGTTGGTGACGACCACCATCGACACCCGCTCGGCGAGGAGCCGGCAGAGCGCGGCGACGAGCGCCGTCTTGCCGCTGCCGACGGGGCCACCGATGCCGATCCGCAGTGGCCGGCCGTGCGGATCCGCCGGCGTCTCGTCATGCATGTGGTCGTGATCGTGCGAATGGGTGTGGCCGCCGAGCGCGGTCGTGTTGGGCGAGTGATCAGGAGGCAAAGAGCCTCACCTCCCAGGTTCCGTGGTGCTCGGCGAGCACGTCGTTGAGGAGCGCGACCTCGGCCGGCAGGTCGGCGGGGTCGAGGTGGCTGGTGGCCGCGGCATCGGCCGCGAAGCGCTCCAGCTCCGGGGCGAGGCGTGCAGCGAACGCGGC
The DNA here is from genome assembly GCA_025463305.1 of Ilumatobacteraceae bacterium. The sequence continues at coordinate 88,912 of JAOBWK010000035.1, read as the reverse complement.
GATCTCGAACGGATCGAGGCCGAGCAGTCGCACGGCGGCGGTGCTGAGCGAGCCGACGAGGTGGTGGAGCTCGCAGAGCGCGGCCTCGTCCGGGGTGCAGCCCGCGGCCGCGGCGACGATGCCCATCACGATCGGCTGCGGGATCGACCCGCCGAGCGCGGCGATGGCTTCGTCGTAGCGCGACGACGCGAACGCACGACGTCCGCCGCGCAGCAGCTGGCGCCCGAGCGTGCGGCTCGCGGCACGCAGCCGTGGCGAGCCGGTGCGGGCGAGGTACTCGGCCTCGAACGCTCGCCACTCGATGTCGCCGGCACCACGACACCGCGCGCACACCGCAGCGGTGAACGCCGCATCGACCAGACCGGATGTCGCCAGCCGGCCGACGACGAACTCGCGCAGCGTGGCCAGGTCGGTGATGTCGCCGACGCCGACCGACGGTTCAGCGCCACCGGAGTGGGCGTGGCCACCGGACGGAAAGCGACCATCGGCGAGCAGGAGCAGGGCGGCGTTCGGCATCATCGGCTCAGAACAGGAAGTAGCGCTGGGCGAGCGGCAGCTCGGTGGCGGGTTGCTCGTCGATGACGTCGCCGTCGATGCGCACGGTGAAGGAGTCGGCGTCGACGGTGATGTGCGGCAGTGCGTCGTTCTGCGGCAGGTCGGCCTTGGTCAGCGATCGCGTGCTCGACACCGCAACGAGCTCGCGGACGAGCCCGAGCCGCTCGGCGAGGCCGTCGTCGAGCGCGGTCTGCGACACGAACGACACGCTCGACATCGCCGCCACCCGGGGACTCGCGCCGAACATCGGTCGCGGGAACACCGGCTGGGGGGTGGGTATCGACGCGTTCGCATCGCCCATCTGGGCGAACGCGATCATCCCGCCCTTGATCACGGCGTGGGCACGGACGCCGAAGAACCGCGGGTCCCAGAGCACGAGGTCGGCGAGCTTGCCGATCTCGATCGAGCCGACCTCGGCCTGCAGCCCGTGCGTCACGGCAGGGCAGATCGTGTACTTGGCGACGTAACGGCGAGCGCGCAGGTTGTCGGCCTCGCCGTCGCCCTCGAGCGCGCCGCGTCGGGCCTTCATCACGTGCGCGGTCTGCCAGGTGCGCATGATCACCTCGCCGACGCGGCCCATCGCCTGGGCATCGCTGCCGATGATCGAGATCGCACCCATGTCGTGGAGCACGTCCTCGGCCGCGATCGTCGACGGACGGATGCGGCTCTCGGCGAAGGCGAGGTCCTCCGGCACCGAGGCGTTGAGGTGGTGGCAGACCATCAGCATGTCGAGGTGCTCGGCGAGCGTGTTGACGGTGTGCGGACGGGTCGGGTTGGTCGACGACGGGAGCACGTTGGCGAACGACGCGACGGTGATGATGTCGGGCGCGTGGCCGCCACCCGCGCCCTCGGTGTGGTACGTGTGGATCGCCCGTCCGGCGATCGCCGCCATCGTCGATTCGACGAAGCCGGCTTCGTTCAACGTGTCGGTGTGGATGGCCACCTGCACGCCCGACTGATCGGCGACGGTGAGGCAGGCGTCGATGACCGCCGGCGTGGTGCCCCAGTCCTCGTGCAGCTTGAAGCCGCCGGCGCCGCCGCGCAACTGCTCCCACATCCCCTCCTGCGACACCGTGTTGCCCTTGCCGAGGAGCAAGAAGTTGATCGGCCAGCCGTCGAGGGCGCGGTGCATCCGCTCCAGGTACCACGAACCGGAGGTGACGGTGGTGGCCTTCGTACCGTCGGCCGGGCCGGTGCCACCGCCGACGACGGTGGTGATGCCGGAGGCGAGCGCCTCGGTGAGGATCTCCGGGCAGATCAGGTGCACGTGGCAGTCGATCGCGCCGGCGGTGATGATCTTGCCGTTGCCGGACATGATCTCGGTCGACGGCCCGATGACGAGCGCCGGGTCCACGCCGTCCATCGTGTCCGGGTTGCCGGCCTTGCCGATGCCGACGATGCGGCCGTCGCGCACGCCGATGTCGGCCTTGATGATGCCCCAGTGGTCGAGGATCACCACGCCGGTGATCACGAGGTCGGGCGTGCCCGGCTCGGTCGCGGTGCCGGCGCGCGTGCGCGTCGACTGGCCCATCGACTCGCGGATCACCTTGCCGCCGCCGAACACGGCCTCCTCACCGCCGAAGCACAAGTCGCGCTCGACCTCGATCACGAGGTTGGTGTCGGCGAGGCGCACCCGGTCGCCGGCGGTGGGGCCGTACAGACGGCGGTAGCGGGCGCGATCGATCTCGACCATCAGCTCGCTCCCGATTCGGCGGATGCTGGTCGGTCCAAGGGTCCGGCGACCTGGTTGCGCAGCCCGGCGACGATGCGCGCCCCACCCAGCGGGATCAGCGCCACCGTGCGCCCGATGCCGGGTTCGAAGCGCACCGAGGTGCCGGCGGGGATGTCGAGCCGCCGGCCGTATGCCGCACCGCGGTCGAACTGCAGTCCCGGGTTGGACTCGGCGAAGTGGTAGTGCGAGCCGACCTGGATCGGCCGGTCAGCGGCGTTCATCACGGTGATCTCCACCGCGATCGCGCCGGCGTTGAGCACGAGCGTGCCCTCGGGTCCGCTGATCTCGCCCGGGATCATCGGACGCAACGCTTCGACACGGGGCTCATCGGCCGCAACTCATCGGATGGGCTGGTGCAGGGTGACCAGCTTCGTGCCGTCGGGGAAGGTCGCCTCGATCTGCACCTCGTCGACCAGTTCGGGGATGCCGTCCATCACGTCGGCCCGGGTGAGCACGCGCGTGCCGGCGTCCATCAGATCGACGACGGTGCGTCCGTCACGCGCCGCCTCGTACACCCACGAGGTGAGGATCGCGACCGCCTCCGGGTAGTTCAGCTGGAGCCCGCGGGCCTGCCGCGCCAGCGCGACCTGCGCCGCGACGTGGACCAGCAGCCGCTCCTGTTCGTGCGGGGACAGCTGCATGCGGCGATCCTAGGAGCCCCGTGTTTCGGCCCTGTGAACGCCTGGTGCAATGGCCGGCGCGGGGCACGTCACTCGACGCGGACCAGCCGCAGCACGTCGGTGGCCGCACCGCTCGCGCGGTCGGGTGCGCCGGCCAGCACGGCGACGACGTCGCCGGTGTCGATCAGGCCCTGGCGCACCGCGGACTCGATCGCGAACCACACCAGCTCGTCCGTCGACGAGTAGGTGTCGACCTGGATCGGGGTGACGCCCCACGTGAGCGACATCGAGCGGACCGTGGCCGGATCGGGGCTGAGCCCGATCAGCGGGGCGACCGGACGGAACCGGGCCATCGCATCGACCGTGCGCCCGGAGCGGGTGCAGCACAGGATCGCGTCGACGTCGGCATCGGCCGCCGCCTGCGCGCACGCATGGGTGATGGCCATCGTGATCCGGTCGCTGGAGTCGGTCCACTGCGTGCGCTGGACACGGCCGAGACGGTTGGCCCACTGCGCGTAGTTGGCCTCGGACTCCGCCCGTTCGGCGATGCGCGCCATCGTCTCGACCACCAGCACGGGATCGTGCCCGACCGCAGTCTCCGCCGAGAGCATCACCGCGTCGGTGCCGTCGAACACGGAGTTGGCCACATCGCTGACCTCGGCGCGGGTCGGCGCGGGCGCGGTGATCATGCTCTCCAGCATCTGCGTCGCGGTGATGACCGGTACGCCGGCCTCGACGCACGCGCGGATGATCTTCTTCTGCAGGTGCGGCACGTCCTCGAGCGGCAGCTCGATGCCGAGATCGCCGCGGGCCACCATCACCGCGTCGCTGACCGCGATGATCTCGGCGAGGTTGGCGATCGCGGGGATGGTCTCGATCTTGGCGATCAGGCGGGTCTTGTGCGGGATGACCGCCTCGCGCACCTTGGCGAGATCGGCCGCGGACCGCACGAACGAGACCCCGAGGAACTCGACACCCTCCGCCGCCATCGCCGCGGCGAGCACGAGGTCGTCGTCGGTGGGCGCTTCCAGGCGGAGCCGCTCGCTGGGCAGGTGCACACCCGGCCGACCCTGCGCGAGACCACCCGTCTCGACGCGCGCCGTGAGCCGATCGTCGTGGTGCGAGGTGACCCGCAGCGTGATGCCGCCGTCGCCGATGACGATCCGGTCACCGGCCTGCACGTCGAGCAGCAGCGACGGGTAGTCCACCGTGCAGCGCTCGCCCTGGCTGTCGTCGGTGCCGGGGCAGAGGCTGATGATGCTGCCGGCCTCCAACCGCACGCCGCCCTCGGGGAAGCGACCGGCGCGGATCTTCGGACCGGGCAGATCGGCCAGCACCGCGATCGGCCGCCCGACCGTCATCGCCGCGGCGCGCACGATGCGCAGCCGCTGCACGTGCTCGTCGAGCGGGCCGTGGCTGAGGTTGAGCCGCACGACGTCGACCCCGGCGCGCAGGAGTGCCTCGAGCACCTCCGGCGCCTCGCTCGCGGGTCCGATGGTGGCGACGATCTTCGTACGGCGCTTCATGCCGTCATGGTCTACGGCAAAACGGCCCGCCGCGTCGGCGATGACCGGTCACGGCCGTCGTCTCGCCCGGCTCGACGTGTCGTCAGGCGGGAGGCGCGAGCTTGGCCAGCTCGCTGGTGAACATCGCCATGTCGAAGTAGTCGCGCCAGAGCACGATCTTGCCGGCCTCGTCGATCTCGAACACGCCGGCGACCGGGAGGTCGAGCCACTGCTCACCGACGCGGAAGCGATCGACCCGTTCGTTCATGACGATGTCGCCGGCGACGGTCTGGCGGAGGATCACGAACTCGACCTGCTCGAAGCCGCCCATCATCATCTGCAAGAAGGTGCGCAGACCCTCGGGGCCGTGGTTCTTGCCGACCGGGACGTTGTCGTATTGAGGACGTCGCTGACCAGTTCGCACGCCCCGTCGAGATCGGACGAGACGACTCGGCGGATGAACTCGTCGACGGTCTGAGCTGGTGTCATCCGCCGATTCTGGCGCGCATCCGGGCCACCCCACGGATCGGGACACGGATCGGCGCGGGCACGGTTCGCGACCCGACGGTTAGCGTGGTTGGCATGTCGTCCCGGGTCCGATTCCTGGGCGGACTGACGTTGGCGATCTCGGTGCTGTGGGGGCAGGCCGGCCTGGCCGCCGCCCGATCCGCCGTCACGTCCGCCGTCGCAGCGCTCAGCGCCGCCGCGACGGCGAGCGCGCAGGCGGTGCCGCTCGGGGCCGCGTCGCCCGGCCCCGACTCGGCGACGCCGGTGGTCGATGCAGCCGCGCTCAACGGCTGCGACGTCGAGGTGCTGCAGCACCTCATCGCCAGCAACCGCCTCGTCGGGCAGTGGATCATGGTGATGGTGCCCGCCGCGGGCAACACCACCGGCACGCTCGCGATCGCCACGGTGCAGTCCGGACACTGGCACTGCACGCTGGCCGGCACCCCGGCCGAGGTCGGTCGGCAGGGCGTACGGCCGCTGCTGCAGCGCCGCAGCGGCGACGACACGACGCCGTCTGGCGTGTTCCCGCTCGGCGTGGTGAGCACGCCGCAGGGCCCGATCACGTTCTTCGGCAACAGCGCGGACCCCGGTGCGCTCGGTCCGTACCGCCGGATCCAGCCCGGCGACTGCTACGGCGCCAACCCGAACACCCCTGGTTACGGCCACTGGCGGGTCGATTCCAAGGGATGCACGGGCGACGACGAGCTGCTGGCCCTCAACGTCCAGGCCTATGAACATGCGGTGCTCATCGGCGCGAACACGGAGCCACACGTGAGCGGTGACGCTCCGGGCGAGACGGCGTACGCGGCGGCGATCTTCCTGCACCGCACCACCTACGGCGCCAACGGCGATCCCAAGCCGACGTCGGGCTGCGTGTCCATCGGCCACGACCAGCTGGTCGAGGCCGTCCGCACGATCGATCCGGCTCTCGGGCCTCGGTTCGCGATCGGTACCCGTGCCGATCTGTTGGCGGTGGCACCGCGCGACGCCCTGGCGGTGCGATGAAGCGCACGATCACCAGCCTCCTCGGACGCGTCGGCACCACGGCGCTGCTCGCCACGGCCCTCGCGATCTCCGCGGCCGCGACGGCCATCGTCGGTTCCGGCACGGCCGGCGCCGCGCCGCAGCCACCCACCACCGCGTATGTCGCGCTGCAGCCGTGCCGTCTGGTCGACACCCGGCGCGCGTTCGGTGCCGTCGCGATCGATCCGCTCACGCTCAACGTCCCGACCCGCGGCCTGTGCGGCATCCCGGCCGGCGCCTCGGCCCTCGCGCTCACCCTCACCGCCGTCCAGCCGAGCGCCGGCGGGTACCTCACCGCCTGGCCGGGCGACCAGGCGCGCCCGGGGGTGTCGAACATCAACTTCGGCGTCCATCAGGTGCGCGCGAACGGTGCGATCGTGCCGCTCGACGCCAACGGCGGCTTCGACGTGTACACCTCGGTGCCGGCCCAGGTCGTGGTGGATGTGGTCGGCGCCTTCGTGCCGGCCACCTCGGCGAAGTCGGGCCGCTTCGTGCCCCAGCCGCCGACGCGCCTGTTCGATTCGCGGTCGTCGGGCAAGGTCCCGCCGGGCGGCACCGTCGACGTGCCGATCCCGGCCGGCGTGCCGACCGACGCCTCGGCGATGTCGGTGAACATCACCGTCACCGACGCCACCGGGCCGGGCTTCGTCACCGCGTTCCCCGTCGGCAGCCCGCTGCCCGACGCATCGACCCTCGACCTCGACGGCTCCGGCCAGACCCGTGCCGCCGCGGGGATCCTGCCCGTGTCGCCAGGTGGCCTCGCGCTCTACTCGAGCGGCGGCGGCCACGTCATCGTCGATCTGCTCGGCTACTTCACCGGACCGTCGGCCGCCTCCGGCACCGACGGGCTGTTCACCCCCGTGCAGCCGAGCCGTTTGCTCGACACCCGCGACACCAGTTCGCTCGGCAGCGGCGTGCCGCTGTATCCCGGCGGCGGGCTCGAGCTCGGCACCTCGCACGGCGGCTCGATGGCCTACAACCTCACCTCGGTCGACGGCGATCCCGGCTACATCACCTCGTACGCGGCCGGCACCCCGCTGCCGTCCACCTCCACGGTCAACCCGACCGGCGGTGGCGACGTGGTGGCGAACTTCGCGATCACGCAGGTCTCCAACCGCGGCCTCGGCGTGTTCAGCCAGTCGCAGTCACACGTCCTCGTCGACCTCCAGGGCTGGTTCTCCGGACCGACGGCCAACGCCACGCAACCGGCGCCCGGCAACGCTCCCCCGCCGACGCCAGTCACCACGTACACCACCTGCAGCAACGGCGGCTCGGCGCCGCTCGACCAGTTCAACGCGAAGCGTGCAGCCGCCCACGTCGCGCCGTTGGTGACCTCGGCAAGCGCACAGGACTTCGCATGCGCGTACGCGATGCGCCTCGCCACCGCTGGCAACGGGCTCGTCCACTCCACCGACGCCGAACGCAACGCCGCGCTCGGCTGCTCGTCCGGCGAGAACATCGCCGACGCGACGGGCACGTCGGTGCAGACGATCCTCGATCTGTGGTTCGCCTCGGCGCCGCACTTCGCCAACATCAAGAGCACGATGTGGCACTCGGTCGGCGTCGGCTTCGTCACCCGCACCGATCCCGGGAGCGAGCCCGTCACGTGGGCCGTCACCGACTTCGGGGCGTGCTGACCCGGGTCGACCCGGTGGTCAGCCCCGCCCTGGCGATCAGTTCGTCGGCGCGAGCTTCTTCGGCGGCCGCGGCAGGAACGGGCTGGTGGTGGTGATGTACTCGTCGTAGCCCTCGCGGCGCCGGCCGATGGTCTTCTCGAGCATCGTGACGCCCGAGACGCGACGGATCAGGAACGTCATCAGGGCCGCACCGATCAGGCCCCACGCGCCGGCGCCGGTCTCGGCGGCGACGAGGGCGATGCCCCACCACACGCACGCGTCGCCGAAGTAGTTCGGATGACGGGTGTAGCGCCACAGTCCGACGTTCATCACCTTGCCCTTGTTGGCCGGATCCTTCTTGAACGCTGTCAGCTGCAGATCGCCGACCGTTTCGAAGAACATGCCCACCAGCCACACGACGACACCGATGATCGCGATCACGCCGATCTTCGGGGTGGGGTCGGCCTGGCCGAGCTGCACCGGCAGCGAGACGATGAACATGAACGCGCCCTGCAGGCCGAACACGGTGCCGAGGCTGATCAGCCCGAACTTGTCGCCGTAGTGCCGTCGCATCGCCCGATACCGGTAGTCCTCGCCGTTGCCGTGGTTGCGGACGTAGAGGTGGATGGCCAGGCGCAGGCCCCACACCGACGTCATCGCCACCAGCAGCCACTGCCGCGCCGAGTCGCCCTGGTCCGTGCTGAGCCGCACCGCCCAGGCGACGACGACGAAGCCGAGCCCCCAGACGATGTCGACGATGGATGCGTTCTTCAGCACCAGGCTGACGATCCACGTGACCAACATCAGGGCCACGATGGCGATCGCGGCGACGAGCATTGCGTGCCCCATGTGCTACCTCTCCCTGGTCCGGTCGGCCAGTGCAGCACCGACCTCGGCATCCATCCGCAACCATTGTTCGTCGAGCCACGGCCCGAACGCGTCATCGTGCGGCACATCTGCCGCGGCAACCCGCCGGGCGACGAACCGGATCGGTCCGAGGCGGCGGTTCAGGCTGCGGAGGATGCCGCTGAAGCTGTCCAGCCCCTCGAAGCCGATGTGCCATGCGAAGACGACGTCGGCGCGCGGAGCGCCGCACACCATCGCGTGGGCACCGCTCGGCCGGGGCGGCAGCAGGTGCTGCAGCCCGGCGAGCCGCTCGGCGCGGGCCGGATCGCGCTCGGCGATCTTGGCGAGCGCTGCGGTTCGCTTGCGCGGGTTGGCCCGCGTGCCCTCCGGGAAGATGATGCCGACATCGTCGGGACCGAGATCGCTGACGAGCGCGCGCACGGCCGCCAGCTCGGGCGCCGAGTCGTTGGTGCCGCGGTCGAGGAAGTGGTTCGGCACGCGCTGGCCGACGATGTCGAGGCACGGATCCATCAGCAGCTCGCGCTTGAGCACGAACCGCGGTTGCAGGTGGGCGAGGTTGACGACCACGTGCGCGGAGACGAGCGAGTCGGCGAGGCTGGCATGGCGGACGAAGAGGATGGCCGGCCCTGGCTGCAGCGCGTCGACGTGATCGGCCTCGACGTGGATCCCGCACGTGCGCTCGAGCGAGCTGAGCAGGTGCGCCGCCCACCAGCGCTGCAGCTCGTAGTGCGCCGCGGCGTTGCGGCGGCGGCCGGTGAGCCACAGCCCGAACGCGCCGGTCACACCGGCGACCTCGAGCCACGACCAGCACACGCCGAACGCGAGCAGCCGCGCCGTCGGGAGGCGGAACCGCAGCCGGACGCCGTCGACGACGATCGTGGCCGGGACCCAGAGCGGGATCGTGAGCGTGAGCAGCGCGGCGAGCGCGAAGACACCCGGCACGGTGACGGATCTCCGTTGCGCGGTGCTGTCCTGGAGGCTCATCGGCACGTTGTACCCCAATCGCCGAGCGCCGGCGCGCTCGTGCTCGTGGTTGAGAGTTCGGCGCCGACGCCCCGGGCGGATGATCGGTGGCCACCGCATTCGCAGCGACGGCCGTGCCCACCGACGCGGACGGGCCCGGGCACCATCGGTGCCCGGGCCCGTTCAGGGGGTTGAACCTCAGCGGGTCGTGCTCAACCGGTGGTGGTCGGCGTCGTGGTGTCCGGGGTGCTGGCGGGTGTCGTGGTCGACGGTGGGGTCGGCTTGACGCCGTTCACCGCATCGGTGACCACGCTGGTCAGCTCCTTGGTCTCGGCCGCGACGATCGCGTCGATCACGGTCTGCACGTCGACGCCCTTGTCCTTGGCGACGTCGGCGATGGTCGTGCCGGACTTCAGGTCGGTCTTCAGCTCATCGGTGGTGATGCCGAGTGCAGTGGCTGCTGCGTCTTCGCCCACACCGAGTCCGATGCCGAGCCCACCGCGGCCGCCGAAGCCGGGTCCGCCGAAGCCCCCCATGCCGCCCGGGCCCTTGCCGTCACCAGGGCCGCCCCAGCCGCCACGGCCGGGGTGACCGTTGCCCGAGCCGGCGGGCGTCGAGCCGGAGGTCGTGCCCGGCGTGGTGCTGGGCGTCGTGGAGCCGTCGGTCGACGGGGCAGCCGGACGACCCGCCTCGATCCCGGCGACGATGGCGTCCTCCTGGGCCTGGGTGATGGTGCCGGCCTTGACCAGCGCATCGAGCTGCTGCTTCAGGAAATCGCCGCCCAGCCCGCCACCACGTCGTCCGCCACGGCCCGGATGGGTCGCGTCAGGGGTGCTGCTCGGGGTGCCGGCTGTGCCGGTCGGGGGTGTGGTGGTCGCGGTCGTGCCAGGCGTGCTGTCGGTGGACGCGGTGGCCACCGAGTCGGCGCTCGGCTTCGACGCGCCGGCTCCGGCCGGGAGGTTGAGGACCACACCAGCACCGGCTCCGATCAGCATCGCTCCGCTGATGCCGGCGACGGCGAACTTCTTCTGTCGTTTCATCGTTCAGACTCCCTGTGATGGGTTCGCCGCGGTTGCGACGATGAGCTCCTGCCAAGCCGAAGGCCTCAGGGTGGGGCGCGAACGTGAGAGTCAACCGGCACTCGGGTAAGAGTTCGGTAAGGACCGATCACGCCGATCCGACGCCACGATGATCGAACTCTGCTTCATGTGTCCTGAGCTGGTCGGACGGTTCCCGTGAATTCACTCAGGGTCCGCCGAACCGCGCCGATGAATGGATCATGCCCAAGAAGCGATGGCGTCTGCGCCGACCGAGCCTCCTCGTTCAGTTCGGCCTGCTCAGCTTCGTCTCCCTGGCCGCCGTCGGCGTCGTGCTCGGCAACCGCCTCCAGGACAACGCCCGCACGCGCGCCTTGCGCGATGCGGTCCACAGCGCCCAGATCATCGCCACGGCGGGCATCCAGCCCCTGCTCCAGCCGAGTGACCTCCAGCAGGACTTCCAGCCGTTGTCGACCGACACGGTGGCGACGCTCGACAAGGCGCTGCACTCCAGCATCTCCGCGAACGGCATCGTCCGCCTGAAGATCTGGAACCTCGAGCACTGGATCGTCTACAGCGACAACCCCAAGCTGCTCGACCGCTGGTTCGCGGGTGAGGACTCGCTCGACGAGGCGTTCGCCGGCAAGACGGTGTCCGAAGTCAGCAACCTGAAGTCGGCAGAGGAGCTGGAGGAGCGCCCCTTCGGCAAGCTGCTCTCGGTCTACGTTCCACTGCGGATCGACGCCAGCGGTGCGTTCACCAGCGACCCGAAGGGCACCGTCATCGGTGCGTTCGAGATCTACCTGCCCTACGCCCCGATCGCGGCCTCGATCACCGCCGACACCCGGCAGATGTACTTCGCGCTCGGGGTCGGACTGCTCGTGCTCTACCTCGTGCTGTTCCGCCTCGTCGCCGGCGCCTCCCGCCGGCTGCGCCACTCGGCCCGCGACAACGAGTTCCAGGCCACCCACGACGCGCTCACCGGCCTCGCCAACCGGCGACTGCTGGAGGCCACTGTCGAGGACCTGCTCGAGGAGCGCCGCCAGGGTGGCGGTCACGTCGCGCTCGCGCTGTTCGACCTCGACCGGTTCAAGGAGATCAACGACACCCTCGGCCACCAGAGCGGCGACGAGGTGCTGATGGCCGTGGCGAAGCGGCTCGGCTCGATCGACACCGCAATCGTCGCTCGTCTCGGCGGCGACGAGTTCGTGGTGGTCAGCACCGAGGTCGGCGACGGTCACGACGCGCTGCTGCTGTGCGACCGGATCGAGCACCTGCTCGAGGAGCCGGTCGAGGTGCAGGGCATCCAGGTGGGCGTGCGCGGCAGCGTCGGGCTCGCCGTGTCGCCGTTCGACGGCGCCGACTGCAGCACCCTGCTCCAGCACGCCGACGTGGCGATGTACGTCGCCAAGCGCAGCGGCACCACCCGCCGCATGTACTCGGCCGAGTTCGACCACTACAGCCCGGAGCGGCTCGGCCTCGCGGTCGAGCTGCGCGGCGCGATGCAGTCGGGTCAGATCGCGATGGTCTACCAGCCCAAGCTGCACATCGCGTCGTGCGAGATCCGCAGCGTCGAGGCGCTGGTGCGCTGGTACCACCCCGAGCGCGGCACGGTGCCGCCGAACGACTTCCTGCCGTTGATCGAGAACACCGAGCTGATCGGGCCGCTCACCTGGCACGTGCTCGACCTGTCGCTGGCGCAGTGCGCCGAGTGGCGGGCCGACGGCATCGACCTCGCGGTCGCGGTGAACCTCTCGGCCCGCACGCTCGGCGACGTCAGCCTGGTCGAAAACGTGCGCGCCGCGCTGGCCCGCCACAACCTGCCGGCCTCGGCGCTCGAGCTCGAGCTCACCGAGAGCGCGCTGCTCGACGATCACCAGCGCGCCAACGAGGCGCTGGTGCAGCTGCGCCACATGGGCATCACGCTCTCGGTCGACGACTTCGGCACCGGGTACGCCTCGATCGGCTACCTCACCACGCTGCCCATCGACGTGCTCAAGATCGACCAGTCGTTCGTGTTCGACCTCCTCACCGATCGCCGTGCCGCCGCTGTCGTGCGCTGCACCATCGACCTCGCCCGCCAGCTCGAGCTGAAGGTGGTCGCCGAGGGCGTCGAGGACGAGGCCACGCTCGCCGAGCTGCACCGCCTCGGCTGCGACGACGCCCAGGGCTACCTGATCGCCAGGCCGATGCCGGCCGATCAGCTCGCCGGCTGGATCAGCCGGTGGTACGCCGCCACCCGCACGAGCGAACTGGTCGGCTGACGATGATGATGAAGCACAAGCTCCTCACCGGCTCACTCGCGATCGCGATGGTCGCGACGATGGCGGCCTGCAGCGGCGACGCCGCCAAGACCGCACCGTTCGTGGTGCCCAACGTCTACGACCTGAACAGCGATCCAGCGCAGGGCATCGCCGAGGTCGATCCCAACCGCGGCGCGGTCGTCACCGCCGAGCAGCTGCGCAACCTGCTCGACGAGCAGCTGGCGTGGCACGGCCTGACGCTCGTCGAGGTGATGCGCGCCGCGCGCGTCGACCGCAACGACGTGCAGGTCTGGATCGACCAGCTCACCCAGAACACCGCCGACCTCACCGCCACGGTGGGCGTCGCGTACGGCCCCGTCGCCGCCCGCGCGTTCAACCAGCAGTGGGCCCAGCACACCCAGTTCCTCGTCAACTACGCGGTGGCCGTCGGCCAGCACGACACGGCCGCGGCGGCCGATGCGAAGAAGGCGCTCGCCGACTACGCCCACGACTCCGGCACGTTCTTCTCCACCGCGACGGCGGGCGGGCTGCCGGCCGCGGCGGTCGAGACCCTCCTCCAGACCCACATCGCGCACATGTACGCGATGATCGACGCCGACGAGGCGGGCAGCATCCCCGGCGTGGTCAACGCCGCCGTGCAGGACAGCAGCTACCTCTCGACGATCGCCAACGGCCTGTCCACCGCCATCGCCGCGCAGAGCCCGACCGCGTTCCCCGGCAGCACCGACACCCCACTCGCCGCGCTGTGCTCGCTCGTCACCTCCGGCACCAACGGCTACCTCTCCAGCCTGCTGATCACCGGCAACGCTGCGGACCCTGCCGTGCTCAACGCCGATCAGGTGCTCGTCAATGCCACCGGGGCGACGACCGCGCAGATCATCGGGCTCAGCCCGACGTTCGGCACGGGCGACAGCACCGCTCGGGCCGAAGCCGCGAAGGCCGGTCTCGCCGCAGCCGATGCGTACGCGCTGGCCCATCCGCCGGCGGCTGCGACCGCTGACACGACGGTGGCGACCGGCTAGTTCCAGTCGCGGCGGTGACGCGGCATGCCGCTCGATCCGTCCGGGGATCGCACCACGCCGAGGGCCTGATGGATGGCGATGCCGCCGTCCTCGAAGCCCACTGCGGAGCCGGCCATGTACAACCGCCAGATCTTGGCGCGGGCGAGACCGACCAGCTCGACGGCACGGTCCCAGTCGGCTTCGAGGTTGGCGACCCAGGCGCGCAGCGTGGTGGCGTAGTGCTCGCGCAGGGACTCGACGTCGCGCACCTCGAACCCGGCGCGCTCCATCGCCAGCACGACCTCGCCGACGTCGACCAGCTCGCCGTCGGGGAACACATAGCGTCCCGCGAACGAGTGCCGGCTCAACCGTGAGCCGCCGACGCTGGAGATCGCGTGGTTGAGCAGCCGACCGTGCGGACCGAGCACGCCACGCAGGATCTCGAAGTAGCGCTCGGTGTGCTCGTGGCCGACGTGCTCGGACATCCCCACCGACGACACCGCGTCGAAGTGCTCGCCGGGGAGGTCGCGGTAGTCCTGCAGGCGGATGTCGACGAGGTGCGCCACGCCGGCCTCCTCCACGCGCCGGCGGGCGAGCTCGGCCTGCTCAGCGCTGATCGTGATGCCGACCACCTGGGCGCCGTGCTCGGTGGCCGCGTGGATGGCCATCGAACCCCAGCCACAGCCGACGTCGAGCAGCCGCTGACCCGGACGGTCGTGCAGCCCGAGCTTGCGGCAGATCAGCTCGTGCTTGGCCGCCTGAGCCTGCTCGAGGGTGAAGCACTCCTCGGCGTAGCGGGCGCACGAGTACGTCATGGTCGGGCCGAGGACCAGTCGGTAGAAGTCGTTGCCGACGTCGTAGTGGTGGCTGATCGCCTTCGAGTCGCGGCGCGTCGAGTGCCGCAGACCGCCGACGTGCGCCTCCTCGGACGGGGGTGGCAGCGGCTTGCCGAGCACGCCCAGTTGCCGAGCCGCAGAGACCGCCGCCGGCAGCGAGCGGATCGCTCCCGAGGTGGACTGTGGCTTCGCGTCGCGGAACGCGATGATCGCGTCGAAGATGTTGCCGACGAGGTCGAGGTCGCCGGCCACGTATGCCCGGCCGAGGCCGAGCTCGTTCGGCATCCAGACCACGCGCCGCAGCGCGTCGGGCGACGTCATGTCGATGGTGGCGACCGATGGCCCCCTGGGTTGCAGTTCCGAGCCGTCCCAGAACCGGAAGGTGACGGTGAGATCGTCGCCGAGCAACTCGGTGATCAGCGGACGAAGCGTGTCGCTCGCGGAGGCCATCTCGGCCGAGTGTAGGAGCGAATCAGCCGGCCGCAACCGGGAGCTCGAAGCCCACGACGGCGCCGCCGTCCGGTGCGTTCGTCGCGAACGTCGAGCCGCCGTGCGCGCCGGCGACCTCGGTCACGATCGACAGACCGAGTCCCGATCCGGGCAGCGAGCGAGCTCCGACGGCCCGGAAGAAGCGGTCGAAGACGTGGCTGAGATCGGCATCGGCGATGCCCGGTCCGTGGTCGCGGACCGCGACGCGCCCGTGCTGGGCGGTGATCTCGATCGGTAGGTCGGTGTGGTCGAACTTCGCCGCGTTGTCGAGCAGGTTGGTGATCGCTCGCTCCAGCAGTGAGCGCTGGGCGACCACGACGGCGTCGTCGGCATCGACGTGGATCAGCCGCCCCGTCCGCCGCCCGACCCGACCTGCGGCGGCGTTGATCGCGTCGGCGAGCGGCATGACCCGGGCCTGCTCGTCCGAGCTGCGGCCGGACCCCACCGCGACGACCTCTTCGACCAGCGCGGACAGCTCGGACACCTCGGTGTCGAGATCGTCGAGCACGCGCGTGCGCATGTCGCCGGGCAGATCGGCGTGCCGGCGGAGCACGTCGACGTTGGTGCGCAGGCTCGTCAGCGGGGTGCGCAGCTCGTGACCGGCGTCCTGCACCAGCCGCTGCTGCTCCTCGCGCGACCGCGAGAGCGCGCCGAGCATCGACGAGAACGCCGACCCCAGCCGGCCGACCTCGTCGCGCCCGTTGGCGGTGACGTCGATGTCGAGCCGACCGGTGGTCGACACCTCGGCAGCGGCGTCGGTGAGCTTGCGCAAGGACTTGGTGAGACCGCGGGCGAACACCCATCCGGCGATCGCCGCGAAGCCGACGGCCACGCCGCCGACGAGCAGGATGCGCGTGCGCAGATCGCTGAGCACGCGCTGCATCTCCGACAGGTCCCGACCGATCTGGAACGTGACCGCGCTGTTGGCGCGGCTGTACACCCGGTACTGGTGACCGTCGGACGCCGTCACCGTGCGGAGCACGTCGCCCTTGCCAGCCATCGCGATCTGCAGCTCGTCGGCGTTCGGCGTGAAGTGCACGTCGAGCGTGCCGCGCAGCCGGTTGCCGTTGCGATCGAGCACCTGGGTGACGAACTGCTCGATCCCGAACGGGCGCACCGTGTCGCCCGGTGTGGCGGAGGTCGAGACCGTGGTCGCGGTGGGCGTCGGGCTCGGGTTGGGTGTGATCGGCGCACCGGCGCCACCACCCGCGCCGGCGGCGCCGACACCGGGGAACTGGCTCTCGCCGGGGATCCGGTTGCCTCGCGCGTCGTTCGCGCCGCGCAGGGTGTTGTCGATCTCGGACAGCATCCGGTCCGAGGTCGCGTCGTAGCTCAGCCAGCCGACGCTCATCGCCGCGAGCGCGGCGAGCGACGCGAGGACGAGGGCGAGCTTGGCGCGCAGGCTCACGGGATGGCTCCCCTGCACCCGGCGCTCGAGCTCGCCTTCACTTGCTGCGGACGGTGTAGCCCACGCCGCGCACCGTGTGGATCAGCGGCGGTCGACCGTCGGTGTCGATCTTGCGGCGGAGGTAGCCGATGTAGACGGCGAGGTTCTTCGAGTCCGGGCCGAAGTCGTAACCCCAGATCCGCTCGTAGATGGTCGTCTGGTCGAGCACGATCCCGCTGTTGCGCACCAGCAGCTCGAGCAGGTCGAACTCGGTCTTGGAGAGGTCGATCTCGTCGCTGCCGACCCACACCCGGCGCGCCGCCGAATCGAGCCGGAGGTCGCCGACGCTCAGGCTCGACGGCTCCGACGCGTCCTCGGGCTGCGACCGGCGCAGCAGCGCGCGCAGCCGAGCCAGCAGCTCGTCGAGCGCGAACGGCTTCGGCAGGTAGTCGTCGGCGCCGGCGTCGAGACCGGCCACCCGGTCCGAGGTCTCGGTGCGGGCCGTCACCATCAGGATCGGCACCCGGTTCTTCTCGCTGCGCAGCACCCGGCAGGCGGTGAGCCCGTCGACCACCGGCATCATCACGTCGAGCACCACCACATCGGCCGGCTCGGCGCGCAGCGACTCCAACGCCTGGGCTCCGTCGGACACCGCGGTGACGGCGTACCCCTCGAGGGTGAGGGCGCGCGTCAGCGACTCACGCACGGCGCGTTCGTCCTCCGCCACCACGATTCGATATCCGTTGCCCATGTCCGCCTCACCGTGTCGTCACGCAAGTCTGGAACACGAGCGTAAGAGGGCGGTGAGAAGCGTGGGTGGATCGGCGAGAGCCGACCGTCGACCTCAGCCGATGCTGGCGCGGAGGGACTCCACCCAGTCGTCGGCCTCGCGCCATCGGGTGTCGGCGTGCTCGCGGGCGGTGTGGGCGTGCTCGCCGGTCGCCGGGTACGAGCCGAGGAACTTCACCAGGCCCTGCTTCGCGTGCAGCGAGCGGAGCACATCGGCCAACAGCTCGTCGGCGATGTGGCCGTCGGCGTAGAGGATGAAGCAGTAGTCGCCGAGGCCGCCGCGCTTGGTCGGCCGGCTGAGCAGGTTGCTGAGGTTGATCCGCCGGGCCGCGAACTCCTGGAGGATGCTGATCAGGCTGCCCGGCTCGTCGGCGCGCTGGTAGACGACGAGCGCGGTGCGGTCGTGCCCCGTGGGCGCCGGGATGGTGTGCTTGCCGACGAGCACGAAGCGGGTCTGGTTCGAGTCGTTGTCGGCGACGCCGGCGGCGATCACCTCGAGCCCGTAGAGCCCGGCTGCGACCCGTGGTGCGATGACCGCGACACCGGGCTGCGGGTGCTCGGCGAGGATCCGCGCCGCCTCGGCGGTGCTGTTCGCCGCCTGGAACTCCACGTTCGGCAGGCGGTTGCGCAGGTACTGATGACACTGCGCGATGGCGACCGGGATCGACATGACGACCTTGACGTCGTCGAGCTCGGTGCCGGTCGCGGCGAGCAGGCAGTGCTCGATGTCGAGCACGACCTCGCGCTGGATCAGCAGGTCGTGATCGAAGGCCAACGCGTCCTGGGTGAAGTTGACGGTGCCCTCGATCGAGTTCTCGATCGGC
The DNA here is from genome assembly GCA_025463305.1 of Ilumatobacteraceae bacterium. The sequence continues at coordinate 70,897 of JAOBWK010000035.1, read as the reverse complement.
ACGAACCCGAGGTCGACCTCGTCGGCGGCGACAGCGTCGAGCACGTCGGGGACGGTGCGGAACGCGACCAGTGCACCGGCTGCGAGATCGGCCTGAGTGAGCAGCGCCTGCTCGGTGAACGTGCCGAACGGCCCGAAGAAGCCGATGCGCAGAGTCGCCATGCGGACAGGCTACGGCGCGGCGCACATGGGTCCCTCGGCAATTCGTGCCCGTAGCATGCTCGCCGTGAACGAGGCCGACATCCGCCAGATGCTCGACGCGGTGCGCACCGGTTCGCTCAGCCCCGACGAAGCGGTGGCCACGCTGCGCCGGCTGCCGTTCGCCGACGTCGGTGACGCGCTGGTCGATCACCACCGCTCGCTGCGCCAGGGGATGCCCGAGGCGGTGTACGGACCCGGCAAGTCGCCCGAGCAGGTGGTGCGCATCGTCGGCGAGCTGCTGTCGGTCGGCAGCGATCCGGTGCTCGTCACCCGCGCCTCGGTCGAGCAGGACCAGGCCGTGACGCTCGCCCACGGCGAGCCCGAGCGCGTCGGCACCTCGCTGCTGTGGCGGCGCCCTCACGCCTGGCGGTTCTCGAACGTGCTCGTCGTCTCCGCCGGCACCGCGGACCAACCGGTGGTCGACGAGTGCCTCATCACGCTCGGCGCGCACGGGTTCGTGGCCAACCACATCGCCGACGTCGGCGTCGCCGGCATCCACCGCCTGCTCGCCCGCCTCGACGACATCACCGCTGCCGACGCGATCATCGTCGTCGCCGGGATGGAGGGTGCGCTCGCCAGCGTCATCGGCGGCCTCAGCCGGTCGCCGATCGTGGCCGTGCCCACCAGCGTCGGCTACGGCAGCGGACTCGACGGCGTCACCGCGCTGCTCGCGATGCACGCCTCGTGCGCGAGCGGCATCACGGTCGTCGGCATCGACAACGGCTTCGGCGCCGCCTGCGCGATCGCACGGATGATGCAATGAAGCCCGTCCCGATGAGAACCGCCTGGTTCCACTGCTTCGCCGGCACCGCGGGCGACATGACGCTCGGCGCGCTGGTCGATGCCGGCGCCGACCCGGACGCGGTCGCGGCGATCATCGCCGAGCTGCACATCGACGGCTACGCGCTGATGTTCGAGCCGGTCATCCGCTGTGGCGTCGCGGCGACGCACGCCCTCGTGGTGGTCGACGGCGAACCACACGCCCAGGACGACCACGCCCACGATCACGATCACGACCACGACCACCCGCATGACCACGACCACCCGCAGGAGCAGGACCACGGGTATCCGTACGGCCACGAGCACGCTCCGCACGAGCACGGGCACGGGCACACCCACGAGCACGGGCATCGGCCGTACCGGGTGATCCGCGAGATCCTGCTCGCCGCCGAGCTCCCGCCGCGGGTGCGCGAGCGTTCGCTGGCCACCTTCGACGCGCTCGCCGAGATCGAGGGCGAGATGCACCGGATGCCCCCGCTCGACGTCGAGTTCCACGAGGTCGGCTCGGTCGACGCGATCGTCGACATCGTCGGCTCGTGCGCGGCGCTGGAGGTGCTCGGCATCGACCGCATCGTCTGCAGCCCGATCGCGGTGAGCCGCGGCACGGTCCACGCGGCGCACGGCGAGCTGCCGACGCCGGCGCCGGCCGTGGCTGGGTTGCTCGCCCGTCGCAACGCGCCCGCCTTCGGCATCGACACCCGCAAGGAGATCGCGACGCCCACCGGGGTGGCGCTGATGACCGCGCTCGCCGCGGAGTTCGGGCCGCTGCCGGCGATGCACGTCGGCAGCGTCGGCTACGGCGCCGGCACGGCCGACACGCCCGGCCGCCCGAACGTCGTCCAGGTGATCATCGGCGAGGTCACAGCGCCCTCGGCCACGCCAGGCGCCGGGCAACCGGTGCGGCTGCTCGAGGTGAATGTCGACGACACCACCGGTGAGGTCATCGCGCACACGATCGCTGCGCTGCTCGACGCCGGCGCGCACGATGCGTGGGCGACGCCGATCGTGATGAAGAAGGGCCGCCCGGCGTACACGGTGCACGCCCTGTGCGACCCTGCCGCGGCGACGACCGTGGCCGCAGTGCTGATCGCCGAATCCGGGTCGCTGGGCGTGCGCGGCACGACGCTCGAGCGCTGGCCGCAGCAGCGTCGCGAGACCGTGATCGACCTCGACGGCCATCCGATCCGGATCAAGCTCGCGGCCGGTCGGGTGAAGGTGGAGAACGACGATGCCGTGGCGGCGGCCAAGGCGCTGGGCTGGCCGCTGCGCGCCGTGCTGTCGGCCGCCGAGGCACTCGGATGGACATCCGACACTCAATGACCCGGAAATTCATGATTCATACGTGACATTTGTCGTTGAGTGGTTCAGAATCACGCCGATATCACCGCATGCGCCAACCGATGGCGTCATCCAGTGAGAGCAGCGGAGGCTCGACATGTCCACGACCAACCCGATGACCGGGGCCTACGCCCCACCCGCCACCCAGGTGGAGGATGGCGGCTTCAAGCACTTCCTCCGCTTCTTCTTCGTCGGCCTGGCCATGGGCCTGCTGTCGTACGTCATCGTCGGCATCGTCTGGCAGGCGATCTCGTACTCCAAGGTCGGCTACCGCAAGCGCGACATCCTGTTCGCCCTCGTGCCGATCTGGGGCATCGTGGTGGCGATCCGTTGCGGATGGCGCTACACGGCCAAGAACGTCTACTGGACGCCGCGCGACGACCGCCCGTCGAGCTCGCTCTTCTCGAAGTGATCCACCAGGCCGGCGGCGGCAACGTGGCTGCCGCCGGCCTGTGAACCACTGATCGACGAACCGCTGATCGACCAACCGGCGGCCAGAGATCCTCGGTCGACCAACACGAACAGCCACACCATCGCCGGCACCGCGGTGACCGCAGCGATGGCGAACACGATCAGCAGACCGATCAACGTCGGTCGTGCCCCGGCCACCGCGGTGATGGTGGCGTGGTCGACGAGCACGTCGGGGTACTGGGCGACGCCCCAGCCGATGACCACGGCCGCGACCGCGATGACGGCGCCGATCCGAGCGCGTGCGTAGCGTCCGGTGTGCAGCCGCCACAGCGCGAGCGCACCGGCGACGGCGGAGATGATCACGAACGGTGCGGCCTTGCCCTGCAGGCCGGCGGCGAGCGTCGTCGCGTCGGACTCGATCGGCAGGATCGCCACCATCGCGATGGCGCCGGACACGATGCCCGAGATCAGGGCCCGACGTCCGCAGTAGCGGGCGAGGTCGGCGTCGCCGGCGCGCCAGGCGTCGGCCGCGAGGAACGTCGCCGCGAGGAACGAGCAGGTGCACACGGCCAGCACGCCGCCGACCCACGACGTGGGGCCGGTCCAGCTGTCGACCAGGCCGACGCGACGGCTCGGGTCGAGCAGCGACACCCGACCGCTGGCGATGGCACCGGCGATCATCCCGAGGAAGAACGGGGTGATCAATGACGAGGCCGCGAACGCGGCGCCGTAGAACCGGGCCTGGCCGAGCGTCTCGGCGAACTTGCGGAACGCGAAGCCGGCGCCGCGCAGCACGATGCCCAACGCGACGAACAGCCACGGGACGAACAGGGTGGTGATCATCGCCGCGAACGCCGTCGGGAACGCCGTCCACATGAACACGAGCACGTAGATCAGCCAGACGTGGTTGGCCTCCCACACCGGTCCGATGCTCTTGTCGACCTGGTGCCGCAGCCGCGCGCCGCGCTCGGCGTCGCCCGCGAGCAGGTCCCACACGCCACTGCCGAAGTCGGCCCCGGCGAAGATCGCGTACGCGACCACGCCGAGGAACATCAGCGCCGCGCAGGTGGCTGCGAGGCTCACGTCGGCACCGGTTCGCGAACCTCGTCGGCCGGCGGGCCGTACGGCGTGGGCAGGTCGATGTCGCCGTTGTCGCGCCAGCGCCGGCTCATCGAGCGGATCACGCGGTAGGTGATGGTGGCGAGGCCGGCGTAGACGACGAAGATCACCGCGAAGCTGATCCAGATCCCGCCGTTCGGCGTGACGGCGTCCTTCACGCGCAGCACGTCCTGCACGATCCACGGCTGCCGGCCGACCTCGGTGGTGGTCCATCCGGCTTCGAGCGCGACGACCGCGAGCGGCCCGGCGACGAGTGCGAGGCGCAGGAACCGCCGGCTCGTCAGCGGATCGTGCCCACGGCGACGGCGCCACCAGAACCACAGCGCGAACAGCACGAGCGCCGTTCCGATGCCCACCATGATCTGGAACGAGTTGTGCACCACGTTCGCGGGCGGCTGGTCGGCGACGGGCACCCGGTCGAGGCCCGGCACCGGTCGGTCGAACCAGCCGCGCGACAGCAGCGAGGACAGGCCGGGGATCTTGATCGCGGCGTAGGTCTTGCCGTCGATGAGGATGCCACCGATCGTCAGCGGCGCGTTGTGCTCGGTGGTGGTGGCGAGCTCCATCGCAGCGAGCTTCTCCGGCTGGTGCTCGGCCAGGCGCATGCCGGCGACGTGGCCGATCAACGGCTGCACGCACGCACCGATCGTGGCGACACCGAACGCGACTGCGAACCCGACCCGGTGCAGGCGGTCGCGTCGCCCCTTGAGCATCCCGCTCGCGTAGACAGCGGCGGCCAGGAACCCGACCACCATGTAGGCGCCGACGAACATGTGCAGGAACTCGAGCCACACCGCGTTGTTGAACATCGCGGTCAGCGGCTGGACATCGACCACCTTGCCGGCGGCATCGATCCGGAACCCCGACGGCGAGTTCATCCAGGCGTTGACGGACACGACGCAGAACGTGCCGACGACACCCGCGAGCATCATCGGCAGCAGCGTGCGGATGTGCACCTTGGGCGGCAGGCGGTCCCAGCCGTAGAGGTAGATGCCGAGGAAGATGGCCTCGACGAAGAACGCGATGCCCTCGAGCGCGAACGGCAGGCCGACGACGTCGCCGAAGCGCGACATCAGGCCCGGCCAGAGCAGGCCCATCTCGAAGCTCAGCACCGTCCCCGACACCGCGCCAACGGCGAACAGCACGGCTGCCACCTTCGACCACCGCTTGGCGAGCAGCAGCGCATCGGCGTCGCCGCGCAGACCGCGGCGGTGGACGATGTAGATCAGCGTCGGGAATGCCACCCCGAAGCACGAGAGCACGATGTGGAACCCGAGCGACAGCGCCATCTGGTCACGGGCGGCCAGGAACTGGCTGGCGCTCACTGCGAGCATGCGACACACCCTTTCGTGGGCGGAACAACCGACGGGTCGGTCGTCCCCGAGCGTAGGGGGACCGATACCGTGGTCGCCCTACGACGTGACGCGCGCCATGAGCCGAAGAGAGCACACGAGCCACCCATGACGACCATGCCCCCCATCGTGTCCATCGACGATCTCGCCGAGCATCCCGACGCGGTCCTCGCCGACGTCCGCTGGTACCTCGACGGCCGAGACGCCCGAGCGGCGTACGAGGCCGGCCACCTGCCGGGCGCGGTGTTCGTCGACCTGCCCATCGACCTGTCGACGTCGGTGCTCGCGCCCGACGCCGGCCGCCATCCGTTGCCCGAGCCGGCCGCCTTCGCGGCGGCGATGAGCAGCCTCGGCATCGGCGACGACTCCACCGTCATCGCCTACGACGACACCGGCGGGATGACGGCCGGTCGGCTGGTCGTGATGCTGCGGATGCTCGGCCGCAACGCATCGCTGCTCGACGGCGGCATCGGCCTCTGGCACGGCGAGCTGATGACCGGGCCCGGCGTGGTGCCCGAGCAGCTCGACTTCACGCCGTGCGAGTGGCCGCTCGATCGCCTCGCCGACGCCGACGAGACGCTCGCCATCGCGCAGTCCGATCACGGCCTGGTGCTCGACGCCCGCCCGTTCGAGCGCTTCACCGGTGAGGTCACCCAGATCGATCCGCGGCCCGGCCACGTGCCCGGAGCACAGAGCGCGCCGTGGTCGGCCAACCTCGATCCGGACACCGGCCGGCTGCGCAGCGCGGCCGAGCTGCGCGAGCGCTTCAACGCGTTGGGGGTGAGCACCAGCGACAGCGTCGTCACCTACTGCGGCAGCGGGGTGTCGGCCTGCATGAACATCCTCGCCATGGAGCAGGCCGGGCTGCCGCCCGCGCGGCTGTACGTGGCGAGCTTCAGCGGCTGGTCAGCGGACCCCGACCGCGAGGTGGAACTGGGCCCTGGGCGGTAGCGTCGCGACCGCTATGGATGCAGCCGTCACCGACCCCGACCTCGATTCGGAGCCCGACTCACATCCCCTGCCCGTCGACATCGGGCAGGACGCGCTCATCGATCTGCGCAAGGCCCGCCGCAAGAACCGGCTGCAGGAGCTCGACTGGTTCGAGGCCGCGTACCGCGTCTACCTCGTCGCGATCCTGTTCGGTGGCACGGCGCTGTGGGCGTCGAGCTTCATCAAGGACTCCAAGGTCGCGCCGAAGTCCATCACCGACATCTACCACTACGGTCCGGCCGCCCTCGGTCTGTTGGCCGTCGTCGCCCTGGCGGCCGGCCTGCGCAGCGGCGCTCGCGGCGGCCCGATCGCGATCGAGGACGCCGACGTCCGCCACGTGCTGCTCTCGCCGGTCGATCGGCGCAAGGCCCTGCTCCGTCCCGCGTTCCAGCGGGCCCGGTCGAGCGCCTCGATGGGCACGCTCGTCGGCGCCCTCGCCGGCCAGCTCGCCGGACACCGCCTGCCCGGCAGCGACTCGTCGTGGGTGTTCGCCGGCGCGGCGTTCGGGCTCAGCCTCGCGCTGCTGTTCGTGGGGGCTGCGCTGGTCGCCCATGCGTTCTCCTTCCCGCGCTGGGGTGCCTCGGGCGTCGGCGCCGTGCTGCTCGCCTGGCAGACCGTCTCCATCGTCAAGCACATCGCCGGGCCGGGCAACACCTACGGCAGCCTCGCCCTGTCGGGCATGCGCCAGCGCGGCATCGACGTCGTCGCCCCGATCGTCAGCGTCGCGCTGATCGTGATCGGGTTGAGCCTGCTGCGGCGCACCTCGCTCGACGCCCTCGCCCGGCGCAGCGGCCTCGTGGCCCAGCTGCGCTTCGCCGTCACGATGCAGGACCTCCGCACCGTCGTCCTCCTCCGCCGCCAGCTCGGCCAGGAGAACACCCGCAGTCGCCCGTGGATCCGGATGCGCCGCACCGGTGGCTCGTCCGTCGTCTGGCGCCGTGGTTGGCACAGCCTGTTCCGCTTCCCGCTCTCGCGTGTGCTGCGGATGACGCTGCTCGCCGTCGGCGCGGCGGCGTGCCAGGTGGCTGCGTTCAAGGGCACCACCGCGCTGTTCCTGCTCAGCGGAGGGCTGCTGTTCCTGCTCGGCATGGAGGCCCTCGAGCCGCTGTCGCAGGAGATCGATCAACCCGACCGGATGGCGTCGCTGCCGCACAAGCGCGGCGACCTGCTCGTGCAGCACCTGATGGTGCCGTCCATCGCGCTCATCCCGTTCGCCGGCGTCGGTGTCGCCACCGTCGCCGTGCTCGACCACCGGACCGGCGCGGTCGTCGTCGCCGCGATCCTCGCTCTGCCGACCGTGTGGATGGGTGCCTGCGGCGCCGCGGTCAGCATCGTCAAGGACGCGCCCGACCTCACCAGCCGCTCGGCCGAGCAGACGATGCTGCCGCCGGAGATGAGCGGCCTCACCACCATCCTGCGCACGCTGCTGCCGCTCATCGTCTCGGTCATCGGCAGCACGGGCGTGCTCGTGGTGCGGGCGTCGTACAACCACGGGCAGTCCACCGTGCAGGCCGCGATCCGCATCGGTGTGGCGATGTTGCTGCTGGTCGCGTTCACGGCCCAGTGGGTGCGCAAGCGCGACGATTGGAAGTCGAAGTTCAAGGGCATCATGGCCGAGGGCAAGGACGTCACCGCCCAGCAAAAGGCCCAGCGTGCGCAGACGAGGAGCAGTTCGTGAGTCCCAGCCAGAGCAGCAGCCGGCATCCGAAGCCGGCCAGCCGCCATCCGAAGCCGGCATCCGTCACCGAGGCGCGCGGCACCAGCGGCGGCAAGAGTGGCGGCAAGTCCGTCGCCGGCTCCACGACGCGCCAGACCGACTCGCCGGCAGCCGCCGCGAGTCGCCAGGCGGCAGCGCCCAAGCGCGTCACCGGCGGCGCGCTCGCCGCCAACGAGCTCACCAAGGACTACGGCGATCGCCCCGCGCTCGCGCCGCTCACCATCGGCGTTCCGATCGGCCAGCGCGTCGCCGTCGTCGGCCACAACGGCAGCGGCAAGACCACGTTCATCCGGATGGCCGCCGGGCTGCTCGACCCCAGTGGCGGCACGGTGCACGTGATGGGCCATGCGTCGGGCACGCCCGAGGCACGCGCCGCGCTCGCCTACCTGTCCGACACGCCGTCGTTCTACGACGACCTCTCGCTCTGGGAGCACCTCGAGTACGTCGCTCGACTGCACGGTGTCGAGGAGTGGGATCAGGTCGCGGCCGACCTCCTCGGCCACCTCGGCCTCTACGACCGCGCCGACGATCTGCCGAACACGTTCAGCCGCGGCCTGCGCCAGAAGGCGGCCATCGCCCTCGCGTTCGTGCGCCCGTTCGAGGTGCTGCTCGTCGACGAGCCGTTCGTCGGCCTCGACTCCTCCGGCAAGACCGCACTGCTTGAGCTGCTCGATCAGGCCGAGGACGACGGCGCCACGCTCATCGTCGCCACCCACGAGCTCACCTACGTCGACAAGGTCACCCGCCTGATCGCCCTCCGCGACGGCGAGCTCGTCCACGACGGCGAACCCAACGCCGCCGATGTCGCCGAACTGGTGATGCCCGGCTGATCGCTTCGGCTCGGCCGCTCGCCACCGCGGACGTTTGTGCGAGCCAAATCGCGCTCGCACGCGAGAATGCTCACGCAAAACGCGGGGTTGCAACGCACTCGTCGGCTCGAAATCCGCGCGGCGCGCGGTTCGACGGCGACCGCGCGCAGGCAGTGTCAAGACCATCGACATTTTCGTGGACCGGGTATACGCAACCTGCTGGTCTGACTACAGTCTGACGCATGAACGAGTTCGTCACCGTCAGCGCATCGTCCTATGACCCGGCGAGCCTCGCCACGAAGTTGACCGAGAAGGCAGCCGACGGATGGACCGTCGTCGCCATCGTCCCGACCGGTGGCGATGTCACCGCGTTCTTGAGCCGTGAGGCGTCCGCATCCGACGCCGCCGCGAGCGCGCCGATGGCAGACATGGCGCCCGTCGCGGCCGCCCCGGTCGAGGCAGCCGCCGTCGAGACCACGCCCGAGCCCGTCCTGCAGTCGATGACGCCGGAGCCCGCCGCGTCCGAGCCCGCCGGTTGGGCCGTCGCACCCGATCCCGCCCCGGCACCCGTCGTCGAGCCCGCGCCGCGTTCATCGGCGCCCGCCACCGTCATCGCCGGCATCGGCGACTACAGCAGCGCGCAGACCACCGCCGCTGCCCAGCCCGTTGCAGCACAGCCCGCCGCCGCGTACACGCCGGCACCCGCCGCCGCGGCGACGCCGTCGGTGCCCGCCGGTTGGTACGCCGATCCGGCCGGTCGCTTCGACTTGCGCTACTGGGACGGCACCACCTGGACCGAGCACGTGTCGCGCGCCGGACAGCAGTACACCGACGCCCCTGTCGCCTGAGCCTCGGCAGGCACCGTGCTGGCAACCTCGCTGGGCCATGCCGGCATCCTGATCGAGACCGACCACGGGTCCATCGTCTGCGATCCCTGGTTCACACCCGTCTTCTTCGGCAGCTGGTTCGTCTTCCCGCGCAACGACCGGTTGCCGGCAGACCTGCTGGCGCGCGTCGAGCGAGCTGATCACCTCTACATCTCGCACCTGCACAGTGATCACCTCGACGAGGTCTGGCTGCGCGAGCACCTCCGTCGCGACATCGACGTGCTGGTGCCCGGGTACCCGACGCGCGAGCTGGAGCGCCGCCTCCGCGGGCTCGGCTTCACCAACTTCACACGCACGGTCGACGGCGAGTCGATGGTGCTCGCGGGCGATCCCGGCGATGGACTGGAGATCGCGATCCACGTCGAGACCTCGATCACCGATGGGCCCGGGGGCGATTCGGCGCTGGTCGTCAGCGACGGCACGACCCGGCTCGTCAACCAGAACGACTGTCGCACATCGGACCTCGGCGCGCTCCGCAGCCATGGCCCCGTCGATCTCCACTGGCTGCAGTACAGCGGCGCGATCTGGTACCCGATGGTCTACGACGAGACGCCCGAGCGGATGCGCGAGCTGGTCGACGCGAAGGTCGACAGCCAGTTCACTCGTGCGATGAAGTACGTCGAAGCGCTCGATGCGAAGGCCGTCGTGCCGAGCGCCGGGCCCCCGTGCTTCCTCGACCCAGAGCTGTTCCACCTCAACCGCATCACCGGCGACGAGCTGACCATCTTCGCCGACCAGCCCGAGTTCATCGAGCGCCTCGCCGCGTCGTCGCGACGCGGTGTGCTGGCCATCCCGGGCACCGCCATCGACGCAGCCACCGGCGACGTCACTCACCCGATCGACGATGCCGAGGTCGCGGCGATCTTCGCCGACAAGGGCGCGTACCTCGCCCGCTACCAGGCCGACTGGATGCCGTGGATCGAGGCCGAGCACGCCTCGTGGCACCGGCCGACGGCAAACCTGTTCGAGGTGATCAAGGCGTGGTGGGAGCCGCTGCTCGCGATGGCGCCCACCCTGCGCGCTGCGGTGGGCGCCAACTGCCTGATGCGCATCGGCGACATCGAGCTGATCATCGACTTCCCGGCCGGCATCGTGCGCCGTGCCGCGTCGGACGCGATCGACGACGAGGCGCACTCGTTCCGCTTCGACATCCCACGCACGTTGGTCGAGACCGTCGTGGCCGAGCGTGCGGTCGACTGGAGCAACGCCCTGTTCCTGTCCTGCCGGTTCCGGGCCTGGCGGGCGGGCTCGTTCAACGAGTACGTCTACAACTTCTTCAAGAGCCTCTCGGTGGAACGGATGCGCCGCGCCGAGAGCGAGGCGCGCCGCAAGCTGGATCCACCGGACGCGCACGAGGAGATCCGCATCGGCGAGTACGTGATGGAGCGGGCCTGTCCGCATCGCCAGGCCGACCTCTCGGTGTTCGGCGAGATCGATGGCGAGGTGCTGGTGTGCACGTTGCACGGATGGCGGTTCGATCTCGAGACCGGTCGTTGCCTCACCGCCGACGATCGCAAGCTGCGCATCCGCCGCGCCGACGGGTGAGCGGCGGATGACCGACGTCGCGCTCCGGGTGCCCGAGGCGTTGCTCCCGCACCTGCGCCGAGCGCGTGACCTCGTCGACCGTCACTACGCCGAGCCGCTCGACCTCGACGCCATGGCCGGCGCCGCCGGCGTGTCGCGGTTCCACTTCCTGCGCTGCTTCGCGGCCACCTACGGCAAGACGCCGGCCGTGTACCTCGCCGAGCGCCGCATCGAGCGCGCCCAGGACCTCCTCCGCGCCACCAACCTCACGGTCACCGAGGTGTGCATGGTGGTGGGTTACACGAGCCTCGGCTCGTTCAGCTCCAAGTTCCGCCAGCTGGTCGGGGTGACCCCCTCCGCGTACCAGTCCGAGTTCGCCACGATCGGTGCGCCCCACATCCCCGGCTGCTTCGTGCTGATGCACGGCCTCAGCGACCGGCGCGGTTCCGCAAGAACGGAGAAGCAGCGCTGAGGCCCATCGGCTTATGGTCGATCGCATGATCACGAACCTCTCCCTCTTCACCGTCTGGGTCACCGACCAGGACGAGGCCAAGCGCTTCTACATCGACGTCGGCGAAGGGCGTGTTCTTCGTGCAGCCGCCGTCGGACCGTCCCTACGGTGTCGAGGCGGTGTTGCGCGACAACTCCGGCAACTGGCTGGTGATCGTCGAGGACAAGCCCTACGACGGCTCGGCGGCCTTTCCCCACTGACAGGTCCGCACTGAGCGTCCACACCGACCCGTCTGCCTAGGCTCGCGCGATGGACCCTGCTGATCTCGCGATCGATCGTCGGGCCGCGACCCGGCGGATCGAGCTCGGCCCCGGATCGTGGGTGGACCTCGTCGAGGGCTTCGTGCGCGAGGCCGACACCGAGTTCGCCGACCTCCATTCGTCGACGACGTGGCTGCAGGGCGAGGTGCTGCGGTACAACGACTACGTGCCGGAGAAGCGGCTCGGTGCGGGGCTGCGCGCCGACGCGAACGTGCTGCTACGCCAGACCGACCTGCACCTGCAGTCGACGTACCGGGTCGGCTTCACCGGCATCGGCGCGCTGCTCTACCGCGATGGTGACGACTTCCAGGGGCTGCACAGCGATCGCACCATGCGCTGGCTCGACGACACGTTGGTCGCGATCGTGGTGCTCGGCCAGCGCCGGCCGTTCGTGTTCCGCGAGCGGCGCCCGCTGGCCGATGTGGTCGACAAGGTGCCCGCCGGCGACGAGCCCGGCGACGTCGTGCTGATGCCCGGCGAGGGCGATCTCCTGGTGATGGGCGGGGCGAGCCAGCGCGACTGGCTCCATGGCGTCCCGCGGGCGGTGACACCGAACCCGCGCATCTCGCTGACGTGGCGTTGGACGAGCAAGCGTGGCCGGCCCGACACCGCGCCGAGCTACTACGACGGACGCCAGTTCAGCGATCGACCGCAGCGCCCGGGGACCCGCATCCGTCGGCCCTGATCACGCCGCGATGTCGATTCGGCTGCCGCGGGCGGCCACCACCTGCGTCGCGAAGCGCACATCGGGCCGCCGGTCACGGGCACGGCGCGCCAGCAGCGTCGCGATCTCGGCGGTGACCCGATCGAGCAGGGTGCCGAGGAGATCGGTCGACACGCCGTTGCGATGGGCCTCGACGATGTCGCGGGCAATGCAGATCTGGCGGACCCGCGCTGCGCCGACGTCATGCATCGAAGCCGGGTTGTGATCGGGATGGCAGGCGACGAGCAGCTGGCGGTACGCCGTGCGCACCGCGGCCACGGATGCATCGGTGTCGACGCCGAGCAACCGCGACGCGTCGGCGACGGCGTGGGGAACGGGACGTGCGATCATGCCCGTCACAAGCCCGCCCGGCGCGCTCGATGACGCGCCGTCGCCGGGGGGCGGGAGTGATTGACGGGTGACGCACCTGCCGGGACGTCACGTCAGCGGTGGGAGCCCGATCGGGTTCGGGTAGCGGATCAGCCCGGCCGCGGACACCGCGCGAGCGAGGGGATCGAGGGCATCGATCAGCGCGTCGCTGTCGGCGACGGACAGCCGACCGAACGGTGCCGCAGCCAGGGTGTCGGTGCGCGCCTCGACATCGATCCGCACGGCGGCGCCGGCGGCGGTCAACGCGCCGGCCCGGTCGAGCAGTCCGCGACTGCGCAGTCGATCGACCGCGCCCGCCCAGTCGTCCTCGGTCCAGCCGCGGGTGCGCTGGAGATCGGTCGGCGAGTTGTCCTGCTCCGCAGCGATCAGGACGTGGCCCTCGAGCCCGTCGATGCCGGCCGCGGTGAGGGCGGCGACGTGACCGTCGCCGCGGTGCTCGCGCAGGCAGGTGCAGAGGTGCCACAGCCGGGCAGGCGACTCGTCGGGCACGGGCAGCAGGCGGTTGGCGGCGAACAGCGCACGACCTGAACCGGCGGCGCGCTGGACCGCCTCGAGCAGCGTCGGGTTCGCTGCAGTGGCCAGCTCGGCGGCCTGCGGATCGATCCGCACGAGCGTCTGCACGGCGGCGCTGAGCCGGGCGTCGAGCAGCTGGCCGGGCGTGGCGAGCGTCCACACCTCGGGCACCCAACGCTGGACGAAGGGGAGTGCGAAGTTGCAGAACGTCGCCTCGACCGCGCCGGCACCGACGGGTCCGAGCGGCGCGGCGCGCATCCCGAAGTAGGCCCTCCAGAACCCGGTGATGCCGAGCGCGGCGGCCGCTGTGGTGGTCTCGTCCCCGAAGTAGGTGACGGCGTGGATCGTCTCGATCCGCAGCCACAGGTCACGGGCGAACGTCATGGTGCCTCCTGCAGGCTGAGTCGGAACGCGAACCGGTACGCGCCAGAGGCGAGCCGGTAGCGGGGCAGCACGTCGGGTCCGCAGCTGGCGGTGCCGAGCCCGCGGTGCGCCGCGTCGAGGCAGACGACGAGGTCGTCGCGCGGTACGAGCTCGGATTCGTGCGCGGCTGCGAACAGCTCCGCCGGCGTGTGACGCGTCGCCGACATGTGCATCGGCGCGCCGAGCACATCGATGCGCACGATCCGTCCGGCGGTGTCGACGAGCTCGACCCAGCGGACGTCGGTGCGCAGGCCGAACTCCTGGGGCACGAGGTACGGCGAGCGATCGATGCCCGTCTCCCACACCGCGAGCATCGCCGACGCGGCGCGATCCGGATAGTGCTCGTGCGGGCCTCGTCCGAACCAGCGCACCGTCTCGAAGCCGGCCGGCACCGCGAACATCACGCCGACGCGCGGCAGATCGGCGAGCTCGTCCGGCACCTCGACCGAGTGCACGAACGTGACGCCGACCTCACCACGAACAGGGTCGACGAACCGCTCGACGCTGTGCGCGACGAGCTCGTCGGCGCGGCGCGAGTGCACACCGGCGGCGGTCCAGCGGCCGAGCGCCGACGACCCGCCCTGCATCGCCGCGGCGAGCGCCGGCATCAGCTTGAACCCGTCGTTGTCGGTCGGTGCCCGCCACAGGTTGAGCTCGATCGGCAGGGTGAGCAGCTCCTCGACCGCCGCCGGCGCACCGTCGGCCCGGCCGCGTGGGCGGACCGCGGCCGGCCGACGCGCCGCGCGCAGCTCGACCTGGTCCCACGCGACGAGATGGCCGGCGTGAGCCCAGTCGCGGTCGTGTCGCGACGTCCAGCGCACCGTCACGTCGGCTCGACCGCGCGCGTGCCGATCGAGCGCGGCGGCGACGCTCGGCGGCAAGCCGACATCGACCGACGCCCCCGGCGCGACCTTCGCCACCGGGAGCCGCGAGGTCTGCACCAGCTCGCCGTCGATCCGCAGCTCGCAGGTGGCCGACAGATCGGCGAGGTCCGTGAACGATCGCCGGTTGGTGACTCGCAGCGTGCGTCGTTCCCGGCCGGCCGTCACCGTGACGGGTCGGTACACCCATGCCACCTCGCGCATGGCCGGATGCGGCACGAGGTCGGACGCGACGAGACCATCGGCGACGAAGTTGCCGTCGTTCGGCTCGTCGCCGAACTGGCCGCCATGGGCGAACCGGGTGTGACCGTCGGTGAGCTGCTGGACGAGCCCGTGGTCGCGCCACTCCCAGATGAACCCGCCCTGCAGCCCCGGCGTCGAGGTGATGACGTCCCAGTGGTCGGCGAGCGAGCCGTTCGAGTTGCCCATCGCGTGGCTGTACTCGCACATGATCAGCGGCCGGGAGCCGAGGCCGTCGCGGCCGTACGCCTCGATCGAGTCGATGGTCGGGTACATCGGGCAGACGATGTCGCTGGCTGCCAGCCCGCCGTCCACCCAGCCGTCGTGGAACACCGCGCCCTCGTAGTGCAGCGGGCGCGACGGATCGCGGCGGCGGATCCATCCCGCCAGCGCGTCGTGGTTCGCGCCGTAGCCGCTCTCGTTGCCGAGCGACCAGAGGATCACGCACGGGTGGTTGCCGTCGCGCTCCACCATCCGGCTGCCGCGCGCGACCCAGGTCGCGAGGTAGCGATCGTCGTCGCACAGCGACGTGTTGTAGGCGTGGCTCTCGATGTTCGCCTCGTCGACCACGTACATCCCGAGCTCGTCGCAGAGGTCCAGCAGCGCTGGGTGGTTCGGGTAGTGCGAGGTGCGCACGCGTTGATGTTGTGCTGCTTCATCAGCACGAGGTCGCGTCGCATGTCGTCGACGGTCACCACCGAACCACGGGCTGGATCGTGATCGTGGCGGTTGACGCCGAAGATCCACACTGCGCCGCCGTTCACGAGCAGCTGGCGACCCTTCACCTCGACGTGACGGAACCCGACCAGCTGGGCGTGCACCTCGGCCACCGCTCCCGTGGGATCGATCAGCTCGACGAACGCGCGGTACCGGCGCGGCTGCTCGGCCGACCACGGCACCACCCGCGCCACGGTGTGCTCGGCGACGGCGTGGTGGCCGGTGAACGCGTAGGCGCGCACGAACGTGCTCGGCACGCGCGTCGTGACGGCGGGTCCGAGGCGACGGCCCGTCAGCGTCTCGAGCGACGACCGCACGCTCCAGCCGCGCGCCGGCACGCCACCGAAGTCGACCGTGGTGGTGACCCGCAGCCGTCCGGTCCCCGTGGCGACCTCGAGGTCCGCGTCGCAGCGCAGGTTGCCGACGCGCACCGGCCGCCGTGCGTCGACGAACACCTCGCGATGCAGGCCCGCCATCCACCACTGGTCCTGGTCCTCGACGTAGCTCTGCGCGCTGTAGCGCACGACGGCGACGGCGAGCGCGTTGACGCCCGCCACGACGTGGTCGGTGATGTCGTACTCGCTCGCCAGCTTGCTGTCGGTGCCGTAGCCGGCGAACGCGCCGTTGACGAACACCGCGTGCACGCTCTCTGCGCCGCCGATGTGGATCACGATCCGCCGGCCCGCCAACCAGTCGCGCGGCGCCGCGAACGACCGCGAGTACACACCGGTCGGGTTGCGGTGGGGCAGCTGCGGCGGCGGTCCCGGGAACGGCATCACCACGTTCGTGTAGTGCGGCAGATCGCCGGTGCCCTGCATCGTCCAGTTGCCCGGCACGTCGACGTCACCACACCACGACACCGCGCCGCTCAGCTCGGTGCGGCCATCGAGGACCGCCACGTCGGGCGACCCGAACAGCCGCAGCGACCAACGCCCGTCGAGCACGATCCGGTCAGTTGACGGCTCAGCCGCGCGAGCGGCGTCGATCGACGCATGCGCGACGGTGGGCACGCGCATCGGCAGACGCCGGATCGCGACGATCGTGGGATCAGCCCATGGTCTCAGTTCGCCGATCGTGGGGAGCACGTCGCGAGTCTGACAGCGGGCCGGTGCGCGCACCGGGCCGAGATCGGCGAGCGGCTACTCGTGCACCCAGACGGTGATGCCGAGCGGCATGACGTTGTTCGCCCAGATCCAGTCCATCGCCTGCACCGAGAGGCGCACGCAGCCGTGCGACGCCGGGTAGTTGGGGATGCTGTTCGAACCGTGGATCGCGACGCCACCGTGGAAGTACTTCGGCCGGTAGATCTGGCCGAGGTCGCCCTCCCACCAGCCCACGGGGCGCTCACGGTTGGTCTTCCACAAGCCGTCGGGCGTGATGGACACGCCGTCCTGGAACTGCCCGGGGGTGTTCTTGTCGACCTCGTGGTACGTCTTGCCAGTGGCGGTCGAGGTGTTGAACGTCCAGTTCGTCTTGCCGTCGACGACGGCGAACAGCAGCTGGTGGCCCTTGTCGACCTCCATCAACGTGCCGGTGTCGGTGAGGCCGTGGGCCTTGGTGTCGAGCGCCGTCAGCCAGGTCGCGGTGTTGGCGTCGACCTTGCCCGATGCTGGCAGGTTGAGGTACTTCTGGAAGGCCATCACGGCCTGCTGGGTGGTGTTGTCGTACTTGCCGCTCGCGCCGGCGTTCCAGAACCCGAGCTGGAGCAGGCGCAACTGCACGATCTTGGTGCCCGAGCCGCCGCCCTTGCCCACCGCCGGGACCGGCACCGACGACGCACCGACGACTTCGATGTTCGACGGGATCGGCGGCAGCGGGTCGGCCGGGGCCGCCGTGGCCGGATCGGCGGCCGGCACCGTCGTGGCCGGATCGGTGGCCGGCGCCGTGGTGGCTGCATCGGTGGCCGGCGCCGCGGTGGCGGCCGGATCGGTGACCGGCGTCGGCGTGGTGACCGGCGTCGTGGCCGGGAGCACCGTGGCGGCACCGGTGCGCATCGGCACCGTGACGCGCGAGATGGCCGGTTGCACGTCGGACGGGGCGAGCGTGACGGACACGCGATCCGGAGCCGCCGCAGCAGCCGCGCCGACCGGCCAACCGCTGAACGCCAGGCCGCCGACGAGGATGCCCGCCGCTGCCAGTCCGCACCGGTTGAGCCGCCGGTTCCGCTGCCGTGTGGACCAGGTCATGCCCATGTTTTCACCGATGACTTCATGCCGATCTTCGAATCTTCTGTCTGTCGAGACGTGTCCGCTGCATTCGAGACGACACGAAGGAGAGGGGGTGTTTCCGCATGACGACCCTACCCCCGAGGTCCTCGAGGGGTGGGTGCACCCCCGGCGTCGAAGTGACAACGATTGGGTGACTTTTCGTGAACGCGGCCGTCACGAACAGCTCGCGGAACGGCGCGGGGTCACTCCACGTATGTCGGCAGTTCGCACCAGATCGTGAGCGCGTACTTCACCCCGGAGCGGAGCTGGTTGGTCTGGTGCGGATGCGTCACCAGCGACGGCCAGGCCAGCAACGTGCCCACTGCGAGCCCGCTGTTGTCGTAGCCCTGCAGCTGGAACTCCAGCTCACCGCCCTCGTAGTCGTCGTTGAGCTTGATCGACGCCGACACCTGGGCGACGTCGTGGTGGATCCGCAGGCTCTCCTGCTCGCCGAGCGCGTAACGGATGACGAAGACATCGCGCAGGCCGTGGTAGTCGATGTACGGCCACGCCTCCTGCAGCTGCGGCCAGAGGCGCATCCCGATGTCGTTCTGGACCTGCTCGAACAGACGAGGACTGATCAGGGCGAGGGACACCTCGTGGCCCGGCACGGGATCGTCGGGCTGGGGCTCGAAGGCACCGATCGCCTCGGCGGCGCGGACGATGGCCGCGCAGAACGCTGGCGTCCAGAACGACGTCGCGTACAGCTGATCGCCGACCGCGTGGATCGGCTCGGTGTCGTCGGCCGCATCGAGGTAGCCGAGCACGCGCTGCAGGTCGTCGGGATCGCTCACGGGGTCGATCGTTGCAGGTCCGCGGGGATCATCCACGGTTGCCTCGGGATCCGTGCGGGATCGAACCGGTCGACGAGCCCGCTGGCCGTGACCACCTCACCGACGGCCGCGAGGCCCAGGCTGGTGGCGAGCAGCGCCAGCACGTCGTGCGGTGAGACGCCGCGCCCGGCGAGCTCGGGCATCGTGACCGCCCCGTGGCGCTTGGCCAGACGGACGCCGTCGGCACCCACCACCAGTGGGACGTGGAGGTACGTGGGCGTGGCGATGCCGAGCAGTTGCTGCAGCAGCACCTGGCTCGGGGTCGACGACACCAGGTCGTCGCCGCGCACCACCTGAGTCACGCCCTGGGCCGCGTCGTCGACCACGACGGCGAGGTTGTACGCCGGCACGCCGTCGTTGCGGCGCAGCACCACGTCGTCGACGCCGCCGACCACATGTCCGCCGAGCAGATCGTCGAAGCCGACCAGCTGGGCATCGGCGCGCAGGCGCGTCGCCGGCCGCCGGCCCGCCTCGAGCAGATCGCCGCGCCGAGCGGGCGTGAGCTCGCGGCACGTGCCCGGGTAGGCGAGGTGGTCGTCGTGCGGCGCGCTGATCGCGTCGCGGATCTCGCGCCGGGTGCAGAAGCAGTCGTAGGTGCGATCCGCGGCGGTCAGTGCGTCGATCGCCGCGTCGTACGACGCGAACCGGTCGCTCTGGCGCACCACCTCACCGTCGTGATCGATGCCGAGCGAGTGGAGTGCCGCGAGCTGGGCATCCTCGTGCGCGCGCGACGACGTGACCCGGTCGAGGTCCTCCATCCGCACGACGAAATCTCCGCCGACGGAGCGTGCCGCGAGCCATCCGACGAGCGCGGTGCGCAGGTTGCCGAGGTGCAGGTCACCGGTGGGCGACGGTGCGAATCGGCCGACGTCGCTGCTCACCGGATCATTGTGCCGCCGAATAGGCTGCCCAGGGATGAACTGTCCAACGTGCGGCGCGGGGATCGAGTCCGGTCAGAAGTTCTGCATCCAGTGCGGCGCGAACGTGACCTCGCTGACGCTGCCCCTGCCGCCCGCTGGGCCGCTGCCGGCCGAGCCCGAACCGGCCACGCCGCACGAACCCACCAAGCCACCTGAACCCGCCAAGCCCGTGGCGCCGCCCACCGTGGCGATCGAGCCGACCCCGGCGCCGAAGGCTGCCGCTCCGCCCACGGTCGCCGCACCACTCGCACCATTCGCCTCGCTCGCACCACCGCCCGACGGGTTCGCCATCGTCGAGCAGACCGTCGCGCTCCAGTCCCCGTTCGCCGCGCCGAGCGACAAGCCCGAGCTGTTCGACGGCGCGGCCACGTGGACCGGCGGCTGGGAGGCCCAGCCCCGCCAGGCCGATCTGCTGACCGGCAACCAGGCACCGGTGCAGGCCGGCCCCCGAACGGAGGCGACGCCGTACCACGCGCCGCCAATCGTCGACGTCCTCAACATCCCCGGACGCGGCTCGTCGGTGCTCGCCGCGCTGGCCGGACTGGCCGGCGTCGCACTCGTCATCGGCTGCTTCTTCCCGGTGCTCACCATCGAGACCGACGCGCCCATCCCCGAGGTCGGCAAGTACAAGGTCAACGACTTCATCCCGCTCGGCACCAACGTGCTGATCGGATTCGTTTTCGCCGCCGTGTGCCTCGTCGCCGGCGGCTTGCTGGCGACGATGGGCAAGCGCATCGCGGCCGGGCTCGCGGCGGGCGCCGCGCTGACCGTCATCCCCGTCGCCGTCACGATCTGGGGCATCGTTGACTTCCAGTCCAAGGTGGGCGAGGACAGCGCCTTCGCCGCGGTCGCCGCCGGTGCCGGCGGCACGTTCTACCGGGCCAAGCAGGACATCGGCCTGTACGTCATCCTCGGCGCCGCGGTCGTCGGCGTGATCGCGCTCATCGTGTCGATCGTGCAGTCCGGCAACGACGGCCGACCCGGCCTGAACCTCGTCATCAGCGTGGCCGGCGCGCTCGCCGCGGTGATCACCGCGATCGGTCAGCTGATCCCCGGCACCGGCCATTCGTTCGGCGACAACTTCGACACCAGCCTCGGCACCCACGCGATCGTGTTCGGCCGGCTCGGGCTGCTCGCCGCCGTCGCGATCGGTGGTGTCGTCGGGTTCCTGCGCAGCAACCGCTGGGGCGTCGGGCTCGCGCTCGGTGCGTCGTCGATCTGGGTCTGGCAGTGGCTGTCGTCGATCGCCACGCTCGGCGACATGCCGACGCCCCCGGGCTTCTTCTCGCTCGGCAGCGACCTGAAGCCGAACCCGGTCACCACCATCGGCATCATCCTCGTCCTGGTGCTGGCCCTCGCGGCGCTCGTGACCGCGCCGAAGCCGCGCAACGACGCCGTTCTCGCCCAGCCCTAGACCGACCCAGCAGGGTCAGTCCGGGTCGGCGTGGTCCGGCAGGGCGAGCAGGTCGGCGCTGGCCGCCAGTGCGCTGGCCAGCGCGGCCGAGCGCTCGATCACGGTGGCGATGTAGTGGCCGGCGACGGTGCTCTTGTTCATCAGCGGCGGGTCACCCAGCGAGCGGAGCAGCACAGCCGGATCCTGGGCCGCGACGATGAGCTCCACGTCGGGCAGCTGCGGCACGGGCCGCCAGAGATCGGTGGGCTTTGGCAGCGCGGCGGGACGCACCGGGCGCCGGTTCTGCTGCTGGTTGTTGTTGCGGCGCGGCTGGTTCACACGTGCTCCTCGGTGAGCAGGTCCTCGTTGCGCAGGCCGAGCGCGATGCGCAGCTGCTGGGCGTTGAGGTCGGACAGCGAGCTGCTCTTCGGCAGGACGAGGTCGGCGATGTGGCGCTTGCCGTTGACGACCTCCTCGACCCGCTCGTCGACGGTGCCGGGGCACACGAGACGGTGAGAGACGACGGTCTTGGTCTGGCCGATGCGCCAGGCGCGGTCACGGGCCTGGTCCTCGACGGCCGGGTTCCACCAGCGGTCGTAGAGCACGACGTGGCTCGCCGAGGTGAGGTTGAGGCCGGTGCCGCCCGCCTTCAACGACAGCACGAGCGCGCCGGGGCCGGTGCCCTCCTGGAAGTCGGTGACGAGGTGATCGCGTGCGCCGCGGGCGAGGCTGCCGTCGTAGCACTCGATCCGCTGTCCGAACACCTCGCTGAGGTGCTTCGCCAGCCGGCGGCCCCACGATGCGAAGTGGGTGAAGATCAGGATCCGCTCGCCGGCCGCGAAGACCTGCTCGATGATCTCCTCGAGGCGCGACAGCTTGCCGGACCGACCGGACAACGAGCCGCCGTCGTCGGCGTAGGCCGCAGGGTGGTTGCAGATCTGCTTCAGCGCAGTGATGGCCGCGAGGATCGCGCCCTGCTTCGGCTCGGCGTCGGCGTTGGCCGCGTTGGCGACGAGGCCGTCGAGCACGGCCTGGTAGAGGCCGATCTGCTCCGGCGTCATCGAGCAGTGATCGAGCTCGTCGATCTTGTCGGGCAGCTCGGCCGCGACCTCGGGCTCGGTCTTGGTGCGGCGGAAGACGAGGATGCCGTTGAGGGCACGCAGCGCGGCCTCGCCCTCGCCCGACATCTGCGAGATGAACGCCGGGCGGGTGCCGACGAGGCCGGGGTTGGTGAAGTCGAGGATCGACCACAGGTCGCCGAGGCCGTTCTCGACCGGCGTGCCGGTGAGCGCGATCTTGCTCCGTGCATCGATGCGGCGAAGCTGCTGCGCGGATTCGTTGGCCGGGTTCTTGATGGCCTGCGCCTCGTCGAGCACCAGCCGGTGCCAGTGCTGCTTGGACAGCTCGTCGATGTCGCGCACGGCCGTGCCGTACGTGGTGATCACCACGTCGTGGCGGGCGATGGCTGCATCGAGCTGCGCGTTCTCGGCGCGTGATGCGCCGTGGTGCACGAGCACCTTCAGGCTCGGCGCGAACCGTGCGGCCTCACGCGCCCAGTTGCCGACGACGGCGGGCGGCGCGACCACGAGCACCGGACCGTTGCCGGGGGTGCGGGCGAGGTGGGCGAGCACGGTGGGCGTCTTGCCGAGGCCCATGTCGAGGGCCAGGCAGCCGCCGAGCTCGGCAGCGTCGAGGAACCCGAGCCAGGCCAACGCCTGGGCCTGGTAGCTGCGCAGCTCGCCGTTGAACCCGTCGGGCCGGGTGACGGGCTCGGTGGACACTTCCCTGGCCCGCTGGAACAGCTCGGTGGCCCAACCGCTGCCCTCGATGGTGATGCCACCGGCGAGCGGTGAGCCCTCGAGCCCGAGGCCCTGACGGAGGATCTCGGCGCCGGTGAGCTGCTTGGTGCCGGCCCGTTCGGCGAGCGCCGCAGCGGCTTCCTTGAGGTCGACGCGATCGAGCTCGACCCACTTGCCGTGCGAGCGCACCAGCGGGCGGGCCTCGGTGGCGAGGCGGGTGATCTCGGCAGCCGTCAGCTCGACGTCGTCGAACAGCACCGACCAGTGGACGTTGGCGAGCTGGTGCGCACCGACCACGGAGTCGCCCGTGATGTCGGCGAAGAGGCGCAGCGACGGTGTCGGCTTGCGACGCGACAGCGCCGGCACGCGCACCTCGAACCCGGCCGCCGTGAGCTGTGCGCCGGTGATGGTCATCAGCTCCCACGCCTCTGACTGGCTGAGCACCACCTGGCCGCGACGCAGCTCGCCGGCGCGGCGCAGGATCGGGAACGCACGCTCCAGCCGGGCGAGCTCGTCGGCCAGCTGCTTGGTGTCGCGGCTGTCGCCGAGCGCGACCTCGATCGGCAGCGGCTTGCCCTTCGCACCGGGCCCGAGGACCGACAGGTGCCAGGCGTTGCCCGAGTCCGGTGGATCGAGCTGGACGATGAGCTGCGGGCGGGAGAACGACGTGACCGAGCCCGACCATCCGCTGATCCGCCGAGCGAGGTCGCTGGCGGGAACCGTCGGGGCCACGAACGGCGAGCCGTTGAGCCGGGTGGTGAACGCCTCGGCCAGCTGCACCGAGTTGTTGATGGTGGGCGGCGGCGCCGGCAGCTCCAGCCGCGTCGCGGCCTCGCTGACGATGGCCTCGACGACAGCGCCGAGGACGGACAGCGTGATCGTGCGCGCGTCGGCCGTCGACATCGTGGCCACCGGGCCCGGCATCGATGCGGTGAGCGGCTTCAGCCGGGCATCGTCGACGAGCGCCGGGATCCAGCGCACGGCGGCGTCGACGACGCGACCCTGGGCCCGCTTGTCGAACCGCAGCGCCGGCACGACCGCGCCCTGGGCGACGAGGCGGACGCCTTCGAGCGCGACCCGGCCGAGCCACACCACGCTCTGCCCGACACCGGTGCGACCGAGGCCACCGGCGACGGCGATGAGCCAGCCCAGCGCCTCCTTGACCGGAATGGCCGACGCGTCGGCGCGCACGCCCGATGGCAGCAGCACGCTCGGGTGGATCATCCAGCCGAGCATCGGGCCGCCGATGGCCTGCAGCCGATCGGCGAGCTCGTCGTTGGAGGCCGCCGCGGTGCCGGGACCGGCCGCCCAGACGACGATCTTGCCGTCGTCCCACGAGGCCTGGAGGCGGACCTCGCCGATGACCTCGCCCACCTGCTGCTCGGCGACGAGGCCGGGCGCGGGCGTGATCGAGTTCTGGATCGCGATGAGCTTGGCGAGCTCCTCCTCGAAATCGGCCACCACTTGATCGCGTTCTTCGCCACGCAACCCGCGCACGGACGCGAGGTTGTCCTCGGTGTCGTCGATCAGTCGCTGCAACATCCGCCGCGACGAGTCAGGTTCAGCTTGGAACAGAGCGAGTTGATCCGCGGTGGCACGCCCTTCGGCGACCGCCCACGTAGCCGACTCGAGCTCCCGAGTCATTTCACGCATGATGTGCGACGCACGCTACCTGCACCGAAGCCCGGCAACGACGCATCACCGCACGATCTGTCCGCATGTTCTCGCGCCGTTCATCGTTTCCTGCTGCTGGGGGCGACGACAGCTGCGTTGCAACGCGGTATCGCGATGCCGCGCGCGGGTGTTCGGTACGGTTGCCACTCGTGAAGAAGGACCGGCGTGCCACCTCGACGTCGAACTTCGGTGTCAGCACGCGCGAGAACCACGACGCCTCACCCTTCTACGACCGCTTCCGCGCACCCGAGCTGTCGAGCGACGACACGGTGCTCGCGCCCGTGCCCGTCGCCGAGCCGTTCCTGTGCGGCGATGCGCGCGATATGCACCACATCGCCGACGGGTCCGTCGCGCTGGTGGTGACCTCGCCGCCGTACTTCGCCGGCAAGCAGTACGAGGAGGAGCTCGAGCGCGAAGGCGTGCCGTCCTCGTACCTCGAGTACCTCGGCATGCTCACCGACGTGTTCACCGAGTGCGTGCGCACGCTCGAGCCCGGCGGGCGCATCGCGGTCAACGTCGCCAACCTCGGCCGCAAGCCGTATCGCAGCCTGAGCGCCGACGTGATCCGGATCCTCGAGCACGATCTCGGCCTCCTGCTGCGCGGTGAGGTCATCTGGCAGAAGGCCGACGGCGCCAGCGGCTCGTGCGCGTGGGGCTCGTTCCGCAGCCCCGCCAACCCGGTGCTGCGCGACGTCAGCGAGCGGATCATCATCGCCAGCAAGGGCCGCTTCGATCGCGCCCGCTCGGCCAAGCAGCGCGCCGTCGAGGGGCTGCCCCACGAGGCCACGGTCATCACCGACGACTTCATGGCGCTCACCCTCGACGTGTGGGAGATGCCGCCGGAGAGCGCCCGGCGCATCGGTCATCCGGCACCGTTCCCGGTCGAGCTGCCCGAGCAGTTGATCCGGCTCTACACGTACACGGGCGACCTCGTCCTCGATCCGTTCATGGGCAGCGGCTCGTCGCTCGTCGCCGCCTCCCGACTCGGTCGTCGCTACGCCGGTTACGACCTCGACCCCGCGTACGTCGAGATGTCACGCGAGCGCGTCGCCGCGTCGGAGGTGCCGGGCGCGCTCGCGTCGCCCTCGCTCGCCGCGGCCGTCGAGCACGACGGTCGTGCCGCCAACCGGCTCGCCGAGCACGTCATCACCGAGGCCGGCTTCACGATCGCCGCCGAGAACCAACGCCTGCGCAAGACCGGCGTCAGCGTCAGCTTCGTCGCCACTGACGCAGCCGGCGACGCGTGGTACTTCGACGTCGCCGGCGCGTTCACCAGCCACCGCGGCGGGCTGCAGCGCAGCGAGGCCGTGTGGCGCTCGCTCGGCCGGGCGGCCGCGATCCGCAACATCCGCGGCGACATCCCGCTGGTGCTGCTCACCAGCCACCTGCCCAAGCGACCGGGCGAGGGCGATGCGGCGATGCGCTCCGCCGGGCCGGATGCGTTCTTCGACGCGATCGAGATGCTGTCGGCCGACGGACTCGAGCGCCTCGCCCGGTATGCCAAGGGCGGCTCGACCCAGCTCGCCGAGACCGGGTTCTGGGACGCACGCGACCTCGCGCCGGGTGCGTAGCGGACGATCCCCGCACATGGCCGGTGCTATGAATGCGGCCGGAGGGTGCCGACCATGCAAGACCACGATCTGGACCACGGCGTGATGGACCGCGACGAGGTGAAGCACCCTCGCGCGGTGCGGCTCACGTCCCTGGTTGCGGCGCTCGCGCTCGCTGCCGCCGTCACGGCCTGCGGGAGCAGCAACAGCGGCGTCAGCACCGGCAAGGCCGTGCAGTCGGAGACGTCGGTCGTGAGCGCGAGCAGCGGGCCCGACGACACCACGGCCACCACCGACACCGTGCCGTTCGTGCCGCCGATCACGGAGGGGCCGACGACGGAGCCACCGCCGACCGAGGCGACCACGACGCCGACCGAAGCCACAACGGTCGAGGTCAGCATCCCGCCGCTCACCGCGCCACCCACGACAGGGCCCTCCACCACTGGACCCGCCGTCCCCGGCGGCTGGACGTCGGTCGACACGTTCCCGAACGAGGTCTTCCCGCCGTTCGACGAGAGCAACTGGACCGGCGTGCCGTCGCCGGCGCTGCCCGCCGCCGGCCAGCCACTCGCCGACGGGCTGTACCCCGTGTCGCCCGGTGCCACGCCGTGGTCCGCTTCGAACCCGAACGTGCTCGACCTGAGCGTGGAGAAGCTCGTCCCCTGCACGCAGCTCCCCGACCAGTGCATCGACACCGGCGATCCGTTCGAGCCGACCGAGCTCGGCGTCGATCCGAACGACCCGTACGACCTCAGCCTGCCGCTCACCGCTGCGCTCGCGGTCGGGCTCACCGGCTACGACTGCCAGCCGTCCGACAAGACCGGCAACGGCGCCGACCTCGCCGCGCTGTTCACGGCCTTCGACACTGCCTACAACCGCACCGTGTTCCCGATCGTCAGCTCCGGCGGCGACGCGATCGCGACGCTCACAGCGGCGCCGGCCGACGGCTTCAGCGGCGAGAGCCTCGATTGTTCCGGTGGCCTGCTGTTCAAGAGCGGCGACGCCCCGACGCTGCTGCTGCAGACCGCCTACAACGAGAACTTCGACGCCGACGGCAACTCGCTGGGCATCATGCCGTTGACGGTGACCGACGAGATCCACACCGACACGCTCGTGGTGAAGGACGGGAAGATGACGCTGTACCTCTACGCCGGGTTCTTCTCGTGACCGCGCCCGTGTACGTGCTCGGCGGCGCGCAGACCGACTTCGCTCGCAACCTCGCCCGTGAGGGTGTGGAGATCAGCGACCTCTTCGCCGAGATCGTCGCGTCGACGATGGCGAACGCGCGCGTCGATCCGTCCGACATCGGCACCATCCACGTCGGCAACGCGTTCGGCCAACTGTTCACCGGGCAGGGTCAGCTCGGCGCGATGCCGGCGACGATGGACGACGCGTTCTGGGGCATCTCCGCCGCCCGCCACGAGGCGGCGTGCGCGTCCGGCAGCATCGCCGTGCTGGCCGCGATGGCCGAGATCGAGGCCGGCCGGTACGACGCCGCGCTCGTGATCGGCGCGGAGCAGCAGCGCAACGTCCCCGGCGACACGGCCGCGCAGTACCTGGGCGCGGCAGCGTGGATCGGCCACGAGGGTCAGGACGCGAAGTACATGTGGCCGTACATGTTCGACCGGCTGATCGACGTGTACGACGAGCGCTACGGCGTGCGGTACGAGCACCTCGCCGGCATCGCCCGGATCAACCTCGAGAACGGCAAGCGCAACCCGAACGCGCACACCCGCGCGTGGAAGTTCGACGACCGCAGCTTCACCGAGGACGATCACGCCAACCCGGTGATCGAGGGACGGGTCCGCCGCCAGGATTGCGGGCAGGTCACCGACGGCGCCGCCGGCGTGGTGCTGGCCTCGCAGTCGTTCGCCGAGGCGCACTGCCGCGCCCACGGCATCGCGCTCGAGTCGCTCGCCCGGATCAGCGGCTGGGGCCATCGCACCGCGTCGCTGAGCTTCGACGCCAAGGTGGCGCGCAGTGCCGGCGGCGGCCTGGTCTTGCCGCACGTCCATCAGGCCATCACCGACGCGTTCACACGCGCCGGGGTCGCCGACGTGCGCGCCCTCGACGGGATCGAGACCCACGACTGCTTCTCGATGACCGAGTACATGGCCATCGACCACTTCGGCATCACTGCTCCTGGCGAGAGCTGGAAGGCAGTCGAGGACGGCACCATCGCCCACGACGGAGCGTTGCCGATCAACCCGAGCGGCGGCCTGATCGGGCTCGGCCATCCGGTGGGAGCGACGGGCGTGCGGATGTTGCTCGACGCCGCCAAGCAGGTGACCGGGACAGCCGGCGACTACCAGGTCGACGGCGCCGACACGTTCGCCACCCTCAACGTCGGCGGCAGCGCGACGACGGTGGTCAGCTTCGTCGTCACGAGGGCGTGACGCCCGGGCACGACCCACCGAATCGTGAACGGACGGTGACAAGGTGCGCTCGGCGAACGCGCTGGTCGTGGGTGGTTCGTAGAATCCCCGCACTGCGTCCCGAGCGGATCGGGACGGCGTGAAGGAGATGGTGCGAGGAACGTGAAGGTCGCGTGCTATCGGGTGCTCGACACGACGTCGGAGCTGGAGGTCCTCGACGGCCCCGCCGCGCTGCAGTCGTGGTTGCACGAGGTGCCGGCGCGCGCCGACGACCCGGCTTCGGTGGCGTGGTGGATCCCCGTGCGCCACGAGCCATCGCTCGACGAAGCCATCTCCCGCCTCGCCTTCCTGCGCGAGCACGGCCCGTCTCCCTATGCGTTCCCTCCCCGTCGGCTGCGCGAGCCGTTGGCCATCGACCGGGTGTCGCTCGACGACGTCGATGTGCAGTCGCTCATCGCCCAGCTCAACGCCGATCTCCTCGCGCGCTACCCCGAGCCCGGCGCGCTGGTGTTCAGCCTCGAGGCGGCCGACGTGGTCGACGGTGTCGGCGCGCTGCTGATGGCCACCCACAACGACCGGCCCGTCGGCTGCGGTGCGTTCAAGGTGCTGCCCGAGCAGGCGCGCACGGCGGAGATCAAGCGGATGTTCGTGGTCCCGTCCGCACGTGGGCAGGACATCGGCACGGCGATCCTCGCCGAGCTGGAGCGCCGCGCCGGGGCCATCGGCATCGAGCGGTTCGTGCTCGAGCTCGGCCCCCGCCAGCCGGAGGCGATCCGCCGCTACGAGCGGGCCGGCTACGCGCCGTGCGAGCCGTGGGGCGAGTTCGTCGGCAAGGACCTCAGCATCTGCATGGCGAAGGCCTGACGCACACAAATCACTCTGCGCGCCTGTCGCACCACTGTGCCGAGCCGGTACTCTCCCTCGGTCATGCATTCGACACGTCTCGGTGGGGAGGTTGCGCTTCGGCGTCCCTTGGCGCGCCTGCTCACGGTCGCGGCGTTCGTCGGCTTCCTCGTGCCGGTCGCATCGGCCGGCGCCTCCAGCTCCGGGCAGACGTCGAAGGACGTCGCCGATCGCATCGTGAAGCTGCAGTCGAAGGCCGACCGCACGGCGGCCGCGCTCGCCCAGGCCGAGATCGAGCACGACGACATCGCCGGGCAGATCACAGTGGCGGAGACGAACGTCGCCGCGCGGACGGCCGAGTACGACGGGCTCACCTCTCAGCTCGCCAGCCTCGCGGTCGATCGGTACATGAGCTCGAGCAGCGGTCCGGCCGACATCTTCTTCGGCAGCCCCATCGACGAGCTCCAGACCGAGGCTCTGGCGGCCGCTGCGTACGACGCGGGTGCGACGACGCTCGACGACGTCGAGACGGCCAAGTCGGCGCTCGAGGTCGAGCAGGCCCACCTCGCTGATCTGCAGGCCCAGAACGATGCGCTGACGCAGACGATGACCAACCAGCAGAACCAGATCGACGACCAGCTCCAGCAGCTGGTGGCACTGAAGGCGACGCTCGTCGACGCGGAGGCCAAGAAGGCCTACGCCGACGCGGTCGCCAAGCAGAAGGCCGCCGACGCAGCCGCCGAAGCAGCGGCGCAGGCCAAGGCCGACGCGAAAGCAGCAGCCAAGACGGCGAAGGAGCAGACGAACGGTGCCACGACGTCGACGTCGGTCGTGCCGACGTCCACCACGTCCGCGCCGGCCGCCGGCACCGGCAACGACGCCGGGACGACGGCCGACACGGCGGCAGCCGGCACCAAGGACTCCGCTGTCGCCGTCCTGCCAGCAGCACCCACACCCGGGGACGGCACGGATCCGCAGATCAAGGATCCCGTCGTCGTGATCGACACGAGCTTCGTCTGCCCGATGGCGGGGCCCACCGCGTTCGGCGACACCTGGGGTGACGCCCGCTCCGGCGGTCGTCACCACGAGGGCGTCGACATGATGGCGGCGTTCGGCACACCCGAGGTCGCCGTCGTCTCGGGCGACGCGATTTTCAAGACGAATACCCTCGGCGGCAACGTGATCGTCCTCAAGGGCGACGACGGCAACGGCTACTACTACGCCCACCTCAGCTCGTGGGAGGGCCAGTCACGGCACGTCTCACAGGGCGAGGTGATCGGCTACGTCGGCCACACGGGCGACACGTCGGCCAACCACCTGCACTTCGAGATCCATCCCGGCGAGGGTGCCGCGGTGAACCCGTACCCCACCGTGCGCAAGTACTGCTGAGCGCGCCGACGTGCAGGGGATCGTCAGCCGAGCGGCTGGACGACGCCGACGCGCTGCTCGGTCAGCAGCCGGCTGATGCTCTCCGCGCTCTGCGGGCGCGACAGGTAGAAGCCCTGCGCGCTCGTGCAGCCGAGCTGGCGCACGTGCTCGAGCTGCAGCTCGGTCTCCACGCCTTCGGCGACCGTGTCCATCCCGAGCGCGTTCGCCAGTCCGACGATGGCCGTGCACAGGATCGCGTCGCCGGGGTTGTCGCCGAGCCCGGCCACGAACGTGCGGTCGATCTTCAGCGAGTCGATCGGGAACTGGTGGAGGTACGCGAGCGATGAGTAGCCGGTGCCGAAGTCGTCGAGGCTGAGGTGCACGCCGAGGTTCTTCAACCCGTGGAGCGTGACCGCGGCGAAGTCAGGATCGCGCATCAGCACGGTCTCGGTCAGCTCGAGGGTGACCGCGGTGGGATCGATGCCCGACATCGCCAGCGAGGTGCGCACGCACGCCATCAAGTCCGGATGCTCGATCTGGTGGGCGGAGAGGTTCACGCTGATCGTCAGGTCCGGGTAGAGGTCGTGCCAGCGCCGGCCGTCGAGGCAGGCGTGGGCGAGCACCCACTCGCCCAGCGCGACCACGAGACCGGTGTCCTCGGCCAGCGGGATGAACTCGTTCGGCAGCACGAGGCCGCGCACGGGATGCTGCCAGCGCACGAGTGCCTCGACACCCGTGATGCGGCCGGTGGCGAGCTGCACGATCGGCTGGTAGTGCACGACGAGCTCGTCGTGATTGATCGCGTGGCGCAGTTCGTGCTCCAGCTCCATCCGTCGCAGTGCGCTGGCGCGCAGATCGTCGTTGAAGATCACGGAGCGATCGCGACCCTCGGCCTTGGCGCGGTACATCGCCACGTCGGCATCGCGCAGCAACGACTGCGGATCGCACGACGAATCCGTCGTCGTGGCCACGCCGGTGCTGACGCTGAGCTTGATGGCCCGGTCGCTGATCAGCAGCGGGCGACGGAACTCCTCGTTGATCCGCAACGCGAGGGCATGCGCCTCGGCCTCGTCGTCGAGGTCGTCGCACACCACCACGAACTCGTCGCCGCCGAAGCGGGCGACCGTGTCGCCCACGCGCGCGATGCGGCGCAGGCGGCTCGCCACGGCCATGAGCACCTCGTCGCCGGCGCGATGGCCGAGACCATCGTTGATCACCTTGAAGTGATCGGTGTCGATGAAGATCACCGCGACCCCGCATCGATGCCGATCGAGCCGGGCGATCGCCGACTCCATCCGGTCGTTGAGCAGAGCCCGGTTGGCCAGCCCGGTGAGCGGATCGTGAAGCGCCTGGTGGGTGAGCTCGGTCTCCAGCTTCTTCTGCACCGTGACGTCGAGCAGGTGCACGACGTAGCAGTCGGTGGTCTCGTGGTCGATCGACAGCGGCGCGATCGACAGCCCGGCCCAGATGCCGACCGGATCGCGGGCGATGCGGCTGCGAGCCGATTCGACACCGAACCGCATCTCGAAGGTCATCAGCCGCACCTCGCCACCGTGCACCAACGGCACGTCGGCCGTGACCGTGGCCAGCGAGTCGAGGACGTGCTGGCGATCATCCGGCACGATCCACGACTGCAGGGTCGTGCCGCCGAAGGACGAGCGCTCACCGCCCACCATGTCGGCCAGGGCGCCGTTGGCGAGCAGGATCTCTCCGGACGCCGTCACCATCGCCATCCCGGCCGGCGCCGCGTCGAACGCGGCGCGGAAGCGCGCTTCGTCGTGCTCCAACCGTCGCACGGTGTCCGTGCTGTCGCGCAGGACCCACAGCAGATGGTCAGCGCCGACGCGCGCGGCCTTGTAGTCGTAGCCAGCCGGCGCGTACGTCTCCTCCTCGGTCCACCAGAACTGGGCGGCCTCGGTGACGCCCGTGTCGAGCACCCGCATGCATGCCGCGAACGATCCGTTGACCACCATCTGCGGCCACAGCTCGCTGCACAGCCGGCCGATCGAGCCCTCCGGATCGGGTTGGCCGCTTCGTGCCTGGCGGTTCATCGACAGCAGCCGCATGTCGATGGCCCGGCCGTCGGCATCGCGCACGGCGAGGCTCAGGGTCACCGCGTCGGGGAACCACTCGAATGTCGAACTCACGATCTCGTCCACCACCACGCCCCGCTCCAACCGCCGCCTCACGAGCAGCCACAGCCGACTCACCGGCAACGGATGTCAAGAGTTCATCGGCAGGCCGATGCGTGGTCTTGAGGTCCGTCCGGCTCAGAACGGGGCTGCGGGCCGAGGCGAGACCTCCAGGCCACGGACGCTGAACGTCGTGCCGACACCCACCGCCGACGTCACCGACAGCGTGCCGCCATGAGCCTTGACGAGCTCGGTCGCGATCGCCAGCCCGAGCCCGGCGCCGCCGGTGCCGCGGGTGCGCGAGCTGTCACTGCGCCAGAACCGTTCGAACACGTTCGGCAGATCCTCCGCCGCGATGCCCTCACCGTCGTCGGTGACGTCGACCTCACCCCGGCCGACGCGCACCTCGACGTGGCCGCCGGGGTTGGTGTGCCGCAGTGCGTTGCCGACCAGGTTGCCGACCACCTGGCGCATCCGCGACGGGTCGATCCGCACGGGTGCGGAGCCGTCGATGATCAGGCTCAACGTGATCGACGCGCGCTCCGCCACCGGGCGATGGGCGTCGAGCACCGAGGACGCGACGTCGGCGAGATCGCCGTCGCGCAGCTCGACGCGCAGGCCTCCGTCGTCGGCCACCGACAGGTCCTGCAGGTCGAGGACGAGCCGGTAGAGGTGCTCGGTCTCGTCCATCAAAGAGGCGATGACCTCGCCGGTCGGTTGGTACACGCCGTCCTCGATCGCCTCGAGCGTGCCGTTGATCGTCAGCAGCGGGTTGCGCAGCTCGTGGGCGATGTCGCTCACCATCTGCCGGCGCAGCTGCTCGTTGCGCTCCAGCGACGACGCCAGCGAGTTGAAGGCGTTCGACAGCACGCCGATCTCGTCGTCGCCCGTGACGTCGACGCGGTGGGAGAGGTCGCCCGATGCGAGCGCATCGGCGGCGGTCGTCAACCGCCGCAGCGGGCGGGTCAGCCGGCGAGCGAGGAACCACGCGAGCGCCGTGCCGAGCACCAACAACCCGAGCATCAGCGGCAACGTCGTGCCGAGCGTCGTCCCGCTGAACGGGCTCGGCGACTCGTCGCGGGTGCCGAGGTACAGCATGACCGGCGGTGCGATGCGGCTGTTGACCGCCGAGGTGTAGCAATCGTCGAGCGCGGTGTACGCAGCGTCGGTCGTCTCCATCACGTCGACCGATCCGCTCGAGTACACCGGAGTGAAGCCGTCGCCACGCACACACGCCTCGACATCGGCGTTGAGCCGCTCGGTGTAGCCAACCGGGTTGCCGGCGAGGGGGTCCGTGCAATCGTTGTACTGCTTGTACTGGGCATCGGTGATGTCGTCGCCCGGCGACGGATACGAACCGGGGTCGGTGTCGTCGATCGTGTACGGGACCTTGTGGTCCTCGAGGCACTGGATGACCTGATCGACGGTGTCCGTGCCGATCGTCGTGGTGGGCACGAGCGAGTCGTCGTAGCCGCTGATGGTCGGGTTCGCTGCGTCGATGCGTGCCGTCGCCATGCGCGGCAACGGACGCGACGCCTTGCCGTCGATCAGATCGGTGTCGGCGACGATCCGCCCACGCTCGTCGGTGATGGCGACGCGACGGCCGGTCTTGTCCTCGAGCTCGCTCAACACGGGCGCGACGTCGGCCCACGTCTGGTGGGCCGAGCCGTAGTCGACGAGCGCCTGGTAGATCCCGACGTTGGTCTCCAGCGACTGCTCGGCGTGCGACTTGACGGCCTGCTCGGCCGACCGGGTGGCGAGCCAGGCGGTGACGGCGATCGCCACGGCGGCCACGCCGACCGTCAGCGCGATGACGCGGGCGCGCACGCTCCACGCGCGCACCAGGCGCAGCTTCACGGCGCGCCGTTGGTGGACGTGTCGGCGGTCGGGGGCTGGTCGGTCGCCGGTGGCTCGGCGAGCTTGTACCCGCGCCCCTTCACCGTCAGCACGTAGCGCGGCTCGGCCGGGTTGGCCTCGATCTTGCGGCGCAGGTTGACGACGTGCATGTCGACCGTGCGCTCGAGCGCGTAGTGGTCGAACCCGGCGGCCTCGGCGAGCAGCTGGCGGCGGGTGAAGACGCGACCGGGCTTGGCAGCCAGCGCCTCGAGGATCGACAGCTCGCGCGGCGTCAGCTCGATCGTGTTCCCGTCGACGCGGACCTCGCACCGTTCGTGATCGATCCGCAGCCCGCCGATGGTGGTGGTCGGGTGCTCGTCCTCGGCGCCCGTGCGGCGCAGCACGGCCCGGATGTGCGCCATCAGCTGGCGGAGGCTGTACGGCTTGGTGATGTAGTCGTCGGCGCCGTAGTCGAGGCCGGCGATCTGATCGTCCTCGCCGACCCGGGCCGTCACCATGATCACCGCGGTGGCGAGCTTCTCGGCGCGGATCGCCTGGCAGATCTCGAAGCCGTCCATGCCGGGCAGCATCACGTCGAGCAGCACGAGATCGGGGCGGCGGGCGCGCAGCTCGTCGAGGGCGTCGTTGCCGTCGTGGGTGAGCACCACCGAGTGGCCGTCCCGCTCGAGGTAGCTGCGCAACAGCTCGGCCTGCTTGCGATCGTCCTCGGCGACAATGATGCGCGCCATGTCTCCCTCTCGTCGAGTGGGACAACCATACGAGAACGTGCCGCGTCGCCGCGGCACGTTCCCCAGGTTGTGATGCGCTCGATCGACGTTGATCTCGGTCACTTCCCGGATCACCCAGCCCTGGATCCCAGAGCCGTCACTCGCCGGGGGTGGTGTCGACCGTGCTCTGGTAGGCGTCGCTCGACCAGTAGTTGTCGAGGGCGGTCCAGATCGCCTCGTCGTTCTGGTCGAACGTGTCGGTCTCGATGCCGTGCTTGTCGGCGGTGATCGTGGCCGTGAAGCCACAGCCGACGAGGTAGGCGTTCTCGGCCTCGGTGTCGGCGTTCATCGAGGCGATGTCGGCCGGGCTCGTCGGGTACAGGGTCCACTCGTAGTCCTCGTACACGCCCTCGGCGGTGGGATCGTCGTAGTTCCAATCGACGTTGCGGTAGCCGTGGCGGTCGGTGGTCACCGTGACGGCGACGCCGTGGGCCTGCATGTACGCGGTGAGCGCATCGGTATCGGCGTTGGCGGCATCGATGTCGGCCTGCGGCGTCGGGTTGAGCTGCCAGTAGAAGTCGTCGATCGCGTCGTTGGCTGCCTGATCGGTGTCGTCGACGACCACCCAGTAGTCGCCCTCGCCGCTGTCGTCGACCTGCGTCGTGTAGGCGATGCCGTGGGCAGTGAGGTAGGCGCCGAGCTGATCCTGCTCGGCGTTGCTCGCCGCGATCCAGGACGTGTCGTCGCTCCAGTTGCCCCAGTCGCCGTCGTCGCCGGCCGTGCTGTCGTCGGTGGCCGTGCTGTCTTCGGTGACCGTGCTGTCGTCCGTCGTGTCGAAGGTGCCGTTGTCGTCGGTGCCCGTGCTGTCGTCCGTCACGGTGGTGTCATCGGTGCTCGGGGTGGCGTCGCAGCTGGCAGCGTCGGAAGCGTGGACGGCCGGGGCCTGGCGGGCAGCGGGCGCTGCGTTGGCCACGCCGGTGACGGCGAGGCTGGTGAAGCCGATGCTGCCGAGGGCGATCGCCCCGCAGAGCAGCAGGCGGCGTGAACGGCGGGGGCTGGTGGTGATCATGACGTTGTGTCCTTGTCTCGTGGCGCCGCCGGACCTCGGTGGAGCCAGATCATCGTCTGCCAACGGCGATCAAGGACGCGTCAAGATCGGATCAGAGCCGGATCAGATCCGCACGATCCCCATGTCAAGCTCAGCGGCCACACCGGGCCAACGGCACCGTCGCCGACGCTCGCGTCAGATGTCCGCTCCACGCGGATGTCTGCGGCCAGCGACGCGCAAGCGCCCCAAATCAGCCCGATCCAGGACGTTTTGGCATGCTCAAGGAAGATTGACGGCAGTCTCGCGAGGTGGAATGTCGACCGCGCTGCGTGGGAATGACGTAACATGGCCGTGACAACTCCTTGCATTCCCTGTAGCTGCTAGCCAGTGCCGATTTCGCCATCGTCGCGTCGAATTCGAACGCATCACCCCAGGCAGCAGACCTGCTCCACTGTTGCGAGACACGGCAGTCCGTATTTCGTCCCAGCTCAGAGCGCACATTGCTTCGTTCCGGTGCACGGTCAATGCCCATCGGGACATGTACTGCGGACGGAGATAGCCGGAACACCGATTCTTTCTCGGCACGTGACTTTTCCACGGAGCGTGACTATGGTCTCCCGGGCGGTCGGACGGATCGACCACTCTCGGCAGTCAAATCGCCAGGGCGGACAGGGAACGAAGGGGAATTCATGCGAAATCCATTGAAGGGGCGCGGCATCACGCGCCGCCGGCAGCTGTTGGTCGGAGGGCTGGCGCTCGCGCTCGCCGTCCCGGTCATCAGTGCCACATCGGCAGTCTCCGTGGGCGCAGCGCCCAATGATCCAGTCGTGGTCTACGACAGCATCGGCGCCACGACTCGTGGCAACACGCCGAGCACGGGCTTCGAGGCCACATCCACGTCGGAGCTCGGCGACGCCGTGCGCCTGGCGCCTGGACCGCGGGCACTGACCTCGGTCACCGTCGACATGTCCAGCTGGGCATGCCAGACCGGTACGGGCCTGACCTGCACCACGACTCCGGGTGCCACCTTCACGCATCCGCTGACACTGAACGTCTACGCCGTCAGCGGCCCCGATTCGGCGCCCGTGATCAGCGGGCTGCCGATCGCGACCGCGACCGGGACGTTCACGATCCCCTACCGGCCGTCCGCGGACCCGACCTGTGCCGACCAGACCCAGTGGCACGACGCCGCGAACAGCGCCTGCTACAGCGGCAAGCTCGCGCCGGTGACGTTCACGTTCCCAGGCACCATCGTGCCGAGCCGCATCGTGTGGACCATCGCCTACAACACGACACACCACGGCTACGCCCCGATCGGTGAGGGCGCATCCTGCTACGGCACCACCTCGGGCTGCCCGTACGACTCGCTGAACGTCGCCGATCTCACCCTGTCGCCGAACGCCTTCGTCGGCACCGACCTCGACGAGAGCGCCAACTTCGTGTCGTCGACCTGGTCGGGCGAGTACTGCCACGCCGCTGGCGGCGTCGGCGTTCTGCGCAACGACGGTGATCCCACCGCGTGCGACGGCCCTTCCGCCGGTTCTGCCGGCTACCGGCCACTCGCGACCATCGTCGCCAAGCCGGTCACGTCGACCAGCAGCACGGTCGTCGTCGATCCGCAGAACTCGCACGGCTGGCGGTTCATCGATGACGGCGCCGACAAGGTGATCGGGTCCACGTTCGTCACCGGGCCGACCACGCCGCCGCTCGGCACGGGCAGCGCCGAGCTCACGACCACGCCCGGTCAGCAGCGCATGGTCGCCACCAACGCCTACGCCGGCACCAAGCTCGCGAACATCACCCAGCTCGACTACTCGATCTTCCAGCAGTCGGCACCGGACACGGAGTCGCTGACGCTGGCGTTCGACGTGCAGTACGACCCGGCCGTCGGTGGCTACCACGGTCGTCTCACCTACGAGCCGAGCAACGGCAACACTCCGGTCGTTCAGGGTTGGAACTCCATTCAGGCACTGTCCGGCAAGTGGTGGGCCAGCAAGAACGGCGTGAACGACTCGAACGGCAAGTGCGATCAGACGCACCCGTGCACCTGGGCCCAGATCCAGGACAACTGGCCGACGGCCAGCATCCTCGGTGCCCTGCTCGTCCGCAACGGCAGCAGTGTCGGCTGGACCCACCCCCTGACCTCCGACGTCGACAACGTGACGATCGGCGTCGATGACGGCGCCGGCAACATCACCACCACCGTCAACAACTTCGAGAACACCGCCGCTCCGGCCGCGGTCACCACAACGGTCCTCGGCAACACCATCGGCGGCGAGAACAACACCACCGCCGAGTGGAGCTACGACCACATCGAGCCCAAGGTGCCCGGCACCGAGAGCGTCGTCACCGATGCCGCTCCCGTGGCCGCTGCCGCCGGCAACGCCTCGCTGACCAACGGCAACCTCAAGTTGTCGACGCTCGGTTTCGCCAACACCACGTTGTCGCAGCAGGCACGAGTCGCCCACACCTTCGACCCGGCCACCGCGCCGCGGTTGATCGACGTGCTCGCTTCGCGACCCTCGTACTCGGTGTTCGCGGCCGATCAGGCCGGCAGCAACGGCCAGGCCAACTTCCAGTTCGGCTTCCAGTGCGGCGGCTGGACCGGTGCGGTGCTGATCAGCCCGCCCGACCTGCCCGGCGTGACGCTGGACGACAACGGCAGCGGTCCGCTGGTCAACACCTGGCAGACCTACCACTACCCGAGCGCCACGGACGCCACCGGCAAGGTCTTCGTCTCCACCGACGGCGGCACGGCACCTGCCGGCTTCGCCGGCTTCACGGCCGTCAAGATCACCGACCTGATCACGGTCTGCGGTGACGCCAAGATGATCGACGCTCGTGCGTCGATGGGTCGCAACACCTACCCGAGTGCGACGAGCTACCTCGACAACCTCACCTTCCTGGGCCACACGTACGACTTCGTCACCGCGGTCGCCCCGGCGATCACCTCCGGTGCTCCGACCGCGGCTGCTGTGGGCACGCCGTACAGCTTCACCTTCACCGCGACGGGCGCCCCGACGCCGGTCATCACCTCGAGCGGCACCCTGCCGGCGGGCCTCACCCTGACGAACGGCGTGCTGTCCGGCACGCCGACGGCAGGCGGCACGTTCACCTTCCTGGTGAAGGCGTCCAACGGCGTGCTCCCCGACGCGAGCCAGCTCGTCACGGTGACGGTCAGTCCCATCCCGACCGCGGCTCCGACGATCACGTCGTTCGCCCCGGTCAACGGCACGGTCGGCACGGCGTACACCTTCACCTTCACGGCCACCGGCACCCCGGCACCGACGTTCAGCACGGCGGGCGGCGCACTGCCGGCCGGTCTCACGCTGAGCCCCGCCGGCGTGCTCTCCGGGACGCCGACGACGGCAGGCACGTTCACGTTCCTGCTCCGTGCATCGAACGGGGTGCTCCCCCCGGCAGACGCACTGACCACCGTCACCATCAACCAGGTCGCATCGGAAGCGCCGCTCGGCGCAGCGACGCCGGTCGCGGTCACCCCGGCCCGGCTGTTGGACACCCGGTTGACCACGACTCCCGCGTCGGGCTCGACCACCAACCTCAAGGTCACCGGCATCGGTGGCGTCCCGAGCAACGCCCAGGCCGTG
Source organism: Ilumatobacteraceae bacterium (assembly GCA_025463305.1). Next base: position 30,818 of record JAOBWK010000035.1, on the reverse strand, counting down.
TTCCTCAACGTGACGGCCGTCGGCGCCTCGGCGCCCGGCTTCGTCACGGTGTGGGCCGGCGGGACGGATCGTCCCGGCACGTCGAACCTCAACGTCGCAACTGCCGGCCAGACGATCCCCAACATGGTGGTCACACCGGTCGGGGTCAACGGTGACGTCAACCTCTACGTGCAGAACCGCACGGACCTCATCGTCGACGTGATGGGCTACATCCCGGCCGGGATCGGCTACACGGCCGTCACCCCGACCCGTGTGCTCGACACCCGTGACACGGTTCGGCCCGGCAACGGCGCCACCACGTCGGTTCCGGTGACCTCGGTCCCCGGTGCACCGGCCGGTGCGACCGCCGTGATCATGAACGTCACCGACGTCAACACGAGCGGTGCCGGCTACCTCACGGTGTGGCCGTCCGGCGCCACCCAGCCCACCACGTCGAACCTCAACGTCGACCACGCCGGGCAGACCCGCCCGAACCTGGTCATCGTGCCGATCGGCGCTGACGGCAAGGTCAACGTGTTCCAGCAGACCTCGGCCGATCTCGTGGTCGATGTCGTCGGGTACTTCACCCCCGAAGCCAACTACAACGCGATCCAGCCGTCGCAGCGGGTGCTCGACACCCGGACGCCGGTCATCGGCTACACCGGCGCCAAGCCGGACGCCGGGGCCACCGTCACGGTGAAGGTCGCCGGGGTCGGCGCAGTGCCGGCAGACGTCAAGTACGTGGTCGTCAACCTCACCGCCGATCAGGCGTCCGGGGCCGGCTACGTCACCGTCTTCCCGGGCGGGGTGACGGCGCCGACGGCGTCGAACCTCAACCTCGACGGTTCGGGATCGATCGCCGCCAACCTGGCGTTCGTACCCGTCGGCGCTGACGGCAACATCCAGCTCTTCACCCAGAGCGGGACGCACCTCATCGTCGATGTCTTCGGCTGGGTCAAGTAGGGCCCGTCCGTCAACAAGTCCCCCGCGGGGCCCGCGGGCACCGGATGTCACCGTCCTGACATCCGGTGCCCGCACTGGGCCACGCAACGTTCTTGCCACCTGCCACGAAAGAAGACATGAGCGCACGCCTTCTCATTCGGCTCGATGAATCACAACGAGAGCTCGTCAACGAGCTGGCGCAACGACGTCAGAGCTCGGTGAGCGAGACCCTCAACGCCGCGCTCGAAGCGCTGCGCCGGGAAGAGTCGGCGAGAGCTGCCAACCACGACGATGCGGCTGCCGATGCCGATGCCGATGCCGCAGTCGGCTCGCGACCGAGTCGCGCTGAGCGCCGGGCGCTCCGTTCGGACCGGAGCTACCCGATCCTCGGCCTCGCGGTGATCGCGTCCGTGGACGCGTTCGTCATCTGGCTGATCCGCCAGCTGTTCTGAGCGACCCGCCGCGTCAGCGGCTGAGGAGCCGGGCGAGGTCGTGCTCGGTCGACAGGAACAGCATCGGGAACGCCGCGGTGCCGGTGATGATCATCGCCACCAGCCCGACCGAGGCGAGCGTGAACCCGTGCGTCGCGATGCACTGCCGCGACCGAGCCCACACCCGGCAGCGATAGGCGAAGCCCTGCGCACCGATGAGTGCGTCGAACTCGCAGCTGGCTCGCTTCATCTCGTCCCTCCGACGCCACGTCGGGCCGGTCCCGAAGGACCGGCCCGCCACGTTCCCCCCGGAGCGTCGTGACGACGTCATCTTGGCACACTGAGACGGGCGTCACATCATCCGCGCAGAGGACGGCAGCCGGTCGGTCCCGGATGGGTCCCCGGAACGAGAGACACCCGCCCCGTGCCGATGGGGGCGGGTGGTCTCGTGGGTTCGATTCCGTGGAACCGGCTCGCGGCCGACTCGGGGGAGAGAGGGTGGCCGGCGAGCTGTGATGCCGTTACCCACGTGAAGCGTCGCCCAAACATCGCCCTCGTGCGGCGACACCGCGCCGACGATGTCGCCAGCCCGACATCGAGCGAACCAGCGTTGTCGCGAACGACGCAGGCCCCAGCGATGCCGGGGCCTCACGTGGGCGAGGGGAGACTTGAACTCTCGTTGAAGGGGTTCTGACGGGTGTTGTCCCGTGCTGCTCATGCTGTGTGAACTGGGCTTCCGCGATTCGTCATGTTGAAGTGTGCTGGACGAAACCGGCCGACTTCTACCCGTCCGGTAGAAGATCCGGTTGAAGTTCAGCTCGCTTGAAGTGAGGCGAGAAGCTTCGTAACTTCGGGACACTTCTTCCCCTGCCGCTTGGCCTCCTCAAGGGCCATTGGATCGGCCGAGTTCCACTTCAGCCATTCGGTGAGCCGCCGGCACAGTGTTTCATCCTTCTGTTGGAGCGCTGCGTTGACGACCCAGGCGCGATAGCTCCGCGAGATGTGTGCCGTCTCTGCTCCATCGTCGATTCCGCTGCGGATCGCTCGGCGAAGGAACGAGTCGGATCGGGTGAACTCCTCTTCCGCGCGTGCTGAGACGAGCGCGGAACGAAGGCTCTGGGCGAGGCGGCTTGCGCCGAAGCCCGCCCGTTGAAGGAGGGCAGGATCGTCTGATCCCAGACGCTCAAGGCCCCATTCTGCAACCTCCAGAACATTCGACCAGTTCTCATGAGATTGCTCGAAGTCGGCCCATGAGAGATACATGCGTCGGTCACGTGAGCCGAGCTCGTACGCCCGCTTCCATGCGCTCCGAGCGTCCGTGGGACGACCGGGCGACCAACGCGAGTACGTGTAACCTAAAGCACTGAGAAGCCTCGGTTCGTTTGGGTATGCCTTCAGCGCGATTTGAAGGGTCTCCTCGGCCCGATTGAAGTCGCGCTTCTGAACGAAGAGCTCTGCCTGGCGTCGATAGTCATCTAGGACGTACGGGGCAGCGCGCTTCAGGTCGAGACCAACGACGGCATTGAGCCCGGCAAGGAGCGTTCCCATTGCTTGGGTCCCTTCGACCTCGGCATGGACGAGCTGGGCCAGATTGCGATTGACGAGAAAGCGAGGTGCGCCATCTGCACTCGGCACGGGCGTTGGCACGAGATACGTCCGGCGAAGCTCAGCCAATGCCTCCACGACGCTGTCTTCCGCGACGCCCAGGACGCGCCGAATCTCCTCCGCAGTCACCGCAGCCTCACTCAGCGCACACACCCGAAGTACGTCCCTCGCCCGAGTCGAAAGCATTTCGATCTCACGCTGAAGCGCGTACCTTCGAACGCCGTCCCCCGAGTGTTCAAGCCAAGCCTTGATGGCCTCTGACGGTGACAGAAACATGCACAGCCGAAGGAGGTCCTCCATGTAGAGCGGTGAGCCCTCACAGATCTCGATGATCCGACGCGACTGCTTCCGGCTTATCCGACCGCTCTCGATCGAAAACAAGCGCAGTCGGGACTGCAGAAACTCCTCGGATTCGTCGTCGTTGAGGCCGGACACGGTGAGAGTCGCTTTGCCCATTCCGAGGATCGCCCTGCGCGACGTGAGCAATACCTTGGCGCCAGCGTTGGTCAGGTCATGAGTCAGATACTCGATTGCGTCCTCTGCGTCAGCGTCCAGCGAGTCAACGTCGTCAACGATGACGAGAGCGGGAAACTCCCGCGCTAACTCGGCCACCAACGCTGCCTTGGCCTCCACAGGCTTCGAACGATGCTCGGTCCATCCGAAGTCCATCAGTAGCCGGTCGAGGGCCGACTCCAAGTCCCAGAAGTCAGGCTGAGCGATGGCTACCTCGGAACCATCTGCATACTTTCTCCGCTTGGCGGACATCCAGAAGACTCCCGCCATTTCCGTCGAACTTCGTCGCGCCACCTCGGAGGCGAAGTGGTATGCAATGGCAGACTTTCCCTTGCCGCCTTCGCCACAGATGAGCCAGCGAGACTGACGGCTGTCGGCCAACCAATCCCACAGCTGCTCCAACACCGACGCGCGGCCCACGAAGTCAGCGACAATGCTGTCGCGAGGAGGGAGGCTGTCACTCACGGCACCTGCCATCGGAATCACCACAGACAGGCCCGAGTCGGCCGAACGGCGCGCGAGTTCCGAACGGATCTCGTCAAGGGCCTTCGACGTCGCCTCCAATCCGAGGTTGTTCAACGCCCGCATTGCCGTATCGACCGCTCGGAGCGCGTCGTACGGATCCAGGTCGTCGTCTGTCGGATGCGACAACGGGTCACGAATCGTCTTCACTTCGCGAAGGAACGACGTTGTCTGCTGCTTGATCTTGGCCGTCACGTCCGGGGGCAGACCGTCCACCGGAGCAATCACCTCGAAGTAGTTGTTGACCAAAACGGTGAAGTGGCTCACATCAAGATAGGCGAAGACATCGGAGTGGTCGTGCGTTACAACTCCGGTGGCTCCTGACGCCACTGCCCCTGCGACTATCTCAGGCCACGTTGGAAATGTCGACGAGACTCGGCTTTCGTAGTCATTCGGATAAGTGTTGCTCAGCCGATCGCGCAAGAGACCGACGATCGCGTTGCGATATGTCCGCTGTACGGCCTCGTAAACGAGAGCGTTGCACGTCAATGACTCAACCTCCATCGATGGCCTCCCCCTCATGATGCAGCTGAATGGACGCTACCGCGGTCGTCGACGTCGAAGAACGACGCTGGCAAGCGGTGGAAGACCACGTGGTCCCGAGATGCCTCGAGGCTGCAAGCTTCAGGACGTCATTGCGTTGCTGGGCCCAGGGCGATCGGCTGACGTAAGCCCAAGCTCAAGAGCTGTAGGTAAGCCGCAACGGTCCGCCGAATCGAGCAACGTAGCGAAGCGCTGCACGGTGGCGGAGATATCACAGGGTCCACGCCGCGTCCAACGATGCTCCAGCTGGCTTGAGTGAGTCGTCATGTCGATAGCGTTGAAGGAAACCGATCGAACCAGATCTCCGGAAGAAGATCGAAAGAACCACTACTCGTTCGAAAAGAGTGCGTCCGCCTCGCGGCCGAGGCCTGCGACGAAGTCAACCGTGGTCGGCGGGGGCTCTAAGGATCCGTGGGCCAGGCTGGCGAGCATCGACGTGACCCCAAGTGCGGCAGCGATTGAGCGTTCACGGTCGCCATGACCGTTGGACCAGTCCACGATTCGGTGAGTCGCCAGACGGCTGACGTCGGCCGCAGTCGGCGGCGGTGCTTCGTCCTGTGTCGTGACTAGGGCAATGAGCACGGGAGCCATGTCGCTGCCGCTGAAGTTCGTCAACAACGAGCGGCTCAGTTCCGGACTCTGGATGCCGTGCCATGCAACGGCGGCCCGACGAATCAGTGCAGTCAGACTCTCTGACCAACTGAGGTCGGAGGCGCTTGACATACCAACTAGCGACCGGCCGAAGTGTCCGACCGCCGTAGCGCGGGACTCGGCGTCATCCAGATCGGGGCTATTTAGGAGCATCACCGAACCAGTGAGATATTCGTCAACCGCCTCCGTGGCGACTGCCCTCGCTGAGACCCGCTCAGCCGTGATCCGCTCAGCCGTATCTGGTTCGGGGGTTCGGACCAAGGAATCATTCAGGCGGATGGGCGTAGCTCCCATCGCGGACAGCAACAGATCGGAGAAGGCCTGCCGGACCTCGTGTACCCACTGGATAGCTTCAGCGGGCAGGTCTCGTCGACCTGGATCGTTGTAGTCCTTCTTGTCGCGGTGATTCATGTAGTCGCGAATCTGGCGAAGGTGCTTCATCCATCCCTTCGACTGGCCACGTTGAATCAATTCATCGAGTCGCGCGGTGAAGTGCGGCGTCCGGTACTGAAAAGCAGTGTGGAACTCCTTACGCCACTGCCACGCTTCGAGAAGCACCCATGTATCTCTCGCCACGAACCGCGACAGGCGTTGGTGGCGCGATGCGCCCTGTGACTCCAAGGTGGATTCCATATCCGAGGGAGGTACGGCTCGCAGCGCCAGATTGGCGGTCTGCACATTGAGGTAGACGTCGTGCAGATTGTGGATCCATGCTCGAAAGCCGTCAGGCTCGTCGATGGGCCACATCCGATGTCCGCTCAATGCCAGGTATAGGTCGTTTAAGTCGCGACTCTCCTGCGACTCATCCATTTCGCTCGTCGCCAATTCTCAAGCCGCGCCAGCGTTGCGGCGGACTTGATCGAGTAGCTCGATCATCTGGTCGACTTCGTCTGAGGAGAAGAGGCCATCGGGCCCGGTAGGGCTGAGGTCGGTAAACGGGCTCTCGTAGAAGCGCGCGGCCGGCACGATGCCATTCGCCGCGAGGTGGTCGATGACGAGGTTGATGAACTCGATCTGGGTCGCGTTGAACTGCTTGCCGTCGAGGAAGCCGGCGAACGCTTCCTTAGCTGCGTTGCGGTCGAGGCCGACGAGCGAGCGAATGAACACGCCGAATCCGCCGGCTTCCTCGGCGGCACGTGCTTCGTCCTCCGCGGTGCCGGCGGCGGCTTCGTGGATGATGTTGCGCAGGTCTTCGATGTCGGTCTCGGTGAGCGGGAAGTTGTTGTACACCTTGCGCAGCGAGAGGTGGTCCTTGCGCTCGATCACGTACACCCGCACCTTGCAGAGGAATCGCTCGTAATCGGGTCCACCGTCGAATCCGGCGAGATCGATGGTGCGGCCGAGACCGATCTCGTCCTCGAAGTCGGTGTACACGACCTTGCGTTTGCGCCGCTCGATCGATGTCACGAGACCGCGCAGGCGGAGGCGAACGTTCTCGAGCATCGCCAGGGTGACTCCTTGCCACCAGTCGTCGGTCTGCACAGCTTGGATCAGCTCCAGCTCGCGCACCACGTCTGGTACCTGGCTCTCCTCGAGCACGGCGGCAATGGCGATCACGCGGTCGCGCAGCTGGGTGAATCCTGGCTCGCGGCGCACGAGGGCAAGCTGCAGGTTGAGCATCAACAGGTCGAAGCGCTTCGATTCCTCGGGTTCGTTCGGCAGCTGGTTGGGCAGGCCGGCGACCTCAGTGGCCAGCGTCGCCAGATCCTCGGGGTTCAGCGAACCCCACGCCTCGGCAGCCGCGTACCGCTCGACCAGCCGACGGTTCGGGCGCACCACGAAGTTGTCGAGATGCATCGAGGCCACCTCGGCGCGCAACAGCTCACCGATCGCTGCGCGGTGGGCTGGTTCCAATCCTGATTCGTCGAGCTCGCCGAGCAGCACCAGGCGCGTTCGGAAGAGTCGCGTGTGCAGTGATGGCGTGACCACGCCATCGGAGCCCAGCGGGTTCTGGCTGAAGTACTCGAGGTTCTGACAGAAGTCGAAGATCAGGAAGTCGCGCTTGTCGCGTCCCGGGCCAAACAGGTCGGGGCACAGCCGGGTGCCGCGGCCGAGCATCTGCCAGAACTTGGTCTTCGAGCGCACCAGCTTGAAGAAGACGAGGTTGACGACCTCGGGCACGTCGATGCCTGTGTCGAGCATGTCGACGCTGACCGCGATGTGCGGGCTGCCGTCCTTGATCTTGAACTTGTCGATCAGGTTGCCCGCCTGCTCCACGCTGTGGGTGATCACGCGGGCGAACTCGCCGCGCAGGTGCGGGAAGTTGGCGTCGAATCGTTCGACGATGAACCGGGCGTGCTCCTGGTTGGCGGCGAAGATGATCGTCTTACCCAGCCGGTCACCGCCGGCCACGGTCTGCCCGCGGGTCATCAGGTGCTCCAGCACCTTGTCGACGGTGTCGGCGTTGAACAGCCACCGATTCACCGCCGCCGCGCTCACCTCATCGGGCGGAGCAGTGTCGTCCGCATCCCATTCGAGCTCGTCCCATGCAGCCTTGTCCTCATCGGGCAGATCGTCGTAGCGGATGCCCTCGCGCTGGAACTTGAGCGGCACGGACACAGCGACCGGTGGCACCAGGAACCCGTCGCTGACGGCCTCTTCCAATGAGTAGGCGTCCGTGGGCACACCGGTCTCGAGGTCGAACAAGCTGTAGGTGTTCCGATCGATCTCGTCGCGCGGGGTGGCGGTGAGGCCGACCAGCAACGAGTCGAAGTAGTCGAAGATCGACCGGTACTTCTGGAACACACTGCGGTGCGCTTCGTCGATCACGATCAAGTCGAAGTACCCGACGCCGAGGCGGCGCTCGTGATAATTCAGATTGTCGATCAGCCCCATCATCGTCGCGTACGTGCAGGCGACCACGCGGGCCGAGCCGTTGTCCGGCTCGCGCAACAGGTTGATCGTTGTCGTGTCGGGGAGGTGAGTGGTGAACGTCTGCGCCGCCTGCTTGACCAACTCGCGCCTGTCCGCCAGGAACAGCACTCGCTTGACCCAGTTGCTGCGCATCAGCATGTCGCACAGCGCGATCACCGTGCGGGTCTTGCCGGCCCCAGTAGCCATCACCACGAGCGCCTTGCGATCCTTGTCGATCTCGAAGGCTTCGCCGATACGACGGATGCTGCGGGTCTGGTAGTAGCGCTCCACGATTGTGCCGTTGATCTCAGCCATCGCCAGACTCGCCCGCGTGGTGCGGCGCTGCACGCTCAGCTGCAGTTCGTCCTTGGTCAGGAAGCCCTGGATCGCTCGGGGCGGGTATATCTGGTCGTCCCAGATCTGGTGCTCGTAACCGTTCGAGCAGAAGATCACCGGTCGCTGCCCGAATTGCGCTTCGAGGCAGTCGGCGTAGAGCTTGGCCTGGTGCTGGCCTTCGTGATGTGACCGCCTCGTTCGCTTAGCCTCCACCAGGCCGAGCGGCTTGCCGTCGTCGCCCCACAGCACGTAGTCCACGAACCCGATGCCGCTGTCGGTCGGCATACCCGTCACCCGGAACTCGCGATCACGCGAGTCGCCGAGCTGCCAGCCGGCCTCGCGCAGCAGCATGTCGATCAGGTGGGTGCGAGTCTCGGCCTCGGAATAGTCGTGCGTGTCGGGCTGCGCCGCCGCAACGGCCTTGGCCGCGGCGATCTCGTCGCGCAGTCTGCGGATCTCGGCATCGAGCTCCACGTTGGCTGCCCTCTGCTCGGCGAGTTCGATGTCGCGCGCTGCGAGCTCGCTCTCCAACGTCTGCAACTGCTCCAGCGTGCGCCGAGGGATCGGCGACGTGCGTGGCAGCGCGTTCGGATCGAACGTCAGACCCGGCGACGGCTTCGTCGAGCGCCCGTACGTACGGGCGAACCAGTACGTGACGTGAAACAGCTTCGACACAGCGTTCACGGAGTCGACCTGATGGACGGGCCGGTTGCTGTGCACCGCCTGGTTGCCGAAGCGGATGATCTCCCGAGCGAAGTTGTAGATCCCCTCGCCCGCCACCGCCTTGAAGGCCGGCGAGTTCACCAGTGCGCTGAGGTTGCTGTCGTACGGTCGGGTCAACGCCCGGTCGTTGTCGAACGCGAAGTTGACCGCCAGCTCCAATGCCCGCCGCGCATAGAAGCACGACGTCCGCGCGTCCGGCATCGCCATCGCCGCCGCCTTCGCCGCGTCGGCGTGCACGACGCCGAATTCAGCCGCCAGGAAGTCAAACGGATCCGTCACAACGCCCCAGCGAACGCCCGCTGTTGGAGGGACGTGAAGAGTTCGTCGACGACGCTGCCGGACTGAACGCTGCTCTGTCTCATTCCGTCCAAGGCGAACACCGTTGCTTCGAAGCGCTGTTGTTCATGGAGGGGTGGGCGAGGGACCCGGATCTTTTCCAACGACTCCTGGTTGACCTTGAAGGTGCCGTTGGTTGTGCGCGCCGCGGCCGCGATCTGCTCGCGCACGGATTGCTGTGACCAGGCAACCTCCATGAATCGGCGCGCCATTCGGTCGGATGGGATTGGCGCCGCGATCATCGTGTCCGGATAGGCGGTGTCAGGCATGCCCCGCAGTGGATACCTGCCTTGGCCGACAAGGTCCGGGTTCCCGTTGCCGCGACAAATGAGAAAGTCGTCATACCGCACCGAGCGCTCGATGGTAGGGTCCTTCACGAACAGCGCATCCTTCACCGCAGACTCGTCGAACCTTCCACGGGTGATCGCCGACAGCGTGAGAACACGCCCTCGAACGAGGCCGGCTGCTGCTGGCGACGTGCCGTTCTTGAGCGGCGCTGACACGACCTCGCCGAGCGCCGCAGTCTCGCCGCCCGAGTCGAACATGTCGATGAAGATCGACTGGGTGAGTGCGTCCAGGTGGGCGAGGGCGGCTCGGCGTTTCGCTCGGAGACCATCGGCCTTGTCCAAGATCGCTGCAATCCGTCGCTGCTCCTCGATTGGCGGGACAGGAATCTCAAGGTCCCCCACGATGTCTCCATTGAGGTTCGGCATCGTCACGCCCTGAGCGACTCGCTCCAGTTTCGCCCGGCCTGCGGGAGAACTGATGTACGCCTGCAGGAACTCCGAGGTCAACCGAGATGGATCGGGCCTCATGATGAGCGATCCCGATCCACAAAGAAACCCCTCCGTACCACTGTCAACGACTGCGCACCGGCCCATCTCTCCTCTTCGACCCATCACGACATCGCCCGACTTGAGCAAGTAGCGAGATAGCCGCGCCAAGCTTGCGGGGGCCACCGCTTCCCGATCGCCAGGCTTGATTCTGCCTGCGACGATGTGGGTCGGGTTGACCAGAGGGATCCCACCCAGCACGTAGTCGCTCTGGTGAAGCAGCGAGCCGAACGGACCGATTTGAATGAACGTACCCGTGTCGCGAAGTCGTACTGCCGGCCACTCCGTCTTCACAGCATTGCCTCGAGGTCGGCAAGGCCCTGCTGGATCTCCTGCTCCAATTGGGCGAGATCGGCGAGGATCTCTTTGGGGTGCCGGTGCTCCACCTCGTCGTGGATGACCTCCTTGTAGCGGTTCAGACTGAGGTCGTATCCCTGGGCGACGATGTCGGCCTTGGGCACGCAGAAGCTCTGCGCCGTGCGTCGGCGCTGCAGCTCATCGCCGTTACGTTCGTGCCATCGGGCCAGCGCATCGGGGAGGTTGTTCTTGGCGTGCTCGCCCTCGGCCAACGCAACCGCGGGTGCCGGGCCGAGATGGTCGGCGGGCAGCAGCGGGTTGCGCTTGTCGTCGAGGCTGTAGCCGTCGGCGCTCAGATCGTAGAACCAGACGTGCTCGGTGCCGCCACGGTTCGTCTTGGTGAACAACACGATCGCCGTCGACACACCGGCGTACGGGCGGAACACACCGCTCGGAAGCGACACGATGCCGTCGAGGCGGTGGTCCTCGACCAGGATCCGGCGCAACTCCTTGTGCGCCTTGCTGGAACCGAACAGCACGCCATCGGGCACGATCACCGCGGCCCGGCCACCGGGCTTGAGCAGACGGATGAACAGGGCGAGGAAGAGCAGCTCGGTCTTCCTCGTCTTCACGATCAGCTGCAGATCCTTGGCCGTGTTCTCGTAGTCGAGCGAGCCCGCGAAGGGAGGGTTGGCGAGGATCAGCGTGTAGGCCTCGTCGTCGCCGGCATGCTCCTCTGCGAGCGAATCCTTGTAGCGCACGTCCGGGCTCTCCACCCCGTGCAGGAGCATGTTCATGCTGCCGATGCGCAGCATCGTGTTGTCGAAGTCGTAGCCGTGGAACATTCCGTGGTTGAAGTGCGCGTTGGCGCGCTTGTCGTGCAGCACCTCGGGTCGGTGGTGACGCAGGTACTCGCCGGCAGCGACGAGGAAGCCGCACGTGCCGCTGGCCGGATCGCAGATCAGATCGTCGGCGCGTGGCTCGGTCATCTCGACCATCAGCTGGATGATGTGTCGGGGCGTGCGGAACTGGCCGTTCTGGCCGGCCGTGGCGATCTTGCCGAGCATGTACTCATAGACGTCGCCCTTGGTGTCGCGGTCGTCCATCCGCACCCCGTCGAGCAGATCGACCACCTTCTGCAGCAGGCCCGGGTTGGGGATCGTGAACCGGGCATCCTTCATGTGCGTCGCGTAGGTCGAGCCTTCGCCACCGAGCTCGCGTAGGAACGGAAAGGCGTGCTCGCCGACGAGCTCGTACATCTCCTTGGCTTCGAGGTTCTTGAAGCGCGACCAGCGCAGATCCTCGTACGCGCGCCCGTCACCCTTGCCGATGTTGTCGAGCCCGACGGGAAAGATGCGCCGGTCGATCGGCTGGCTGAGCCGGGTTGCCTTGTTCTCGGCGGCCGTCTGGGTTTCGTCGAGTCGCTTCAGGAAGAGCAGGTATGTGATCTGCTCCATCACCTCCAGCGGATTCGAAATGCCACCCGACCAGAACGCGTCCCAGATGCGATCGACCTGACTCCGAATCTCACCCGTCAGCACTTGACTCCCTCACGTTTGCGGACTGCCGAAAAGCTTTGCCCTCGCGACAGCGACACGGACGATGCCCGGCGTCTCCGGCTGCTCCCGCCAGGCATCTCATTCGACCATTGTGTCGTACGTCGATGGTGGCCCGGTCGATTCTTCGAGGGGTAGACCGCGGCCGACTTCGATCAGTAGATCGTCAGCCGATATCGATCGGCGACTGCGAGCACGTCGGGATCGGCACGGCCAACCGATCGGAGCTCTACATCGCGGATCTCGGCTCCTTCGAACACGGCCCAACACTCCCAGCCCTCGCCGAGCCGTGACATGTAACGGATTCCGCCCCACGCCGCGTTGCCTTCCGCGTCGGTCGAGTCGTAAAGGAACTCTGCAACGAAGCGAGTGACTCGCCGATCCCTTCCCGTGATTGATCCGAGGTCCAGATCCTCGACTCCGAAACGGCTGAGCCCGGCCATCAGCTCCGGAATCGTGTTGAGCGTTGCAAGAGTGTCCGGGTGATCGATGTCGACGAACGGCAGTGGCTCATCGATCACGCTGCGCTGGATCATTCGACCCAACCGCCAGTCGGCCGCAATGTTGCCCGGCCGCATCCAACCGTTGGCGTCCCACTCTTCATCGACAAGCGCGAGCAACGCCGGCTTGGGTCTGAACCTGGCGAGGGTCTCAGCGAAACACACCTCGAGCGTGGTCCCGAAGTACAAGGTTCCGTACGCGCCGGTGAACGAGTCGAAGCGGTTTCCGCCCAGTGGATTCGTGTCATCGACGCGAAGCGGGCGGCGAAACTGGACCGACAGACCCAGAACGACCGACGCGCCAGAGCCCGTCGGGAGGCGGCGCTGTTGAGACGATGGCTGTCATGCACCATCGATGAACGATCGAGCCGCGGCGAGCACGGCTTTGGTGTCTCCTGCTGCGATGGCGTCGATGGGTGCCTCGTCGTCGAGCTGCGGGTTCATCCCGATGAACCACGCTCTGACGGTGTGATCGGCATCCACGGCAAGCAGCAGCCGAGCCACCTGATGAGCGGCTCGCAGCCGATGCTCGGAGTCCTCTTGAGGGGTTGCCGTCCCTGACTTCCAACGACTGATCGATGACGTGTCGACGCCTGCCAGACGGGCCGTGAGTCGAGCGCCAAGGAGGTCGGCGAGGAAGCTGGTGATCGAGGCGACGGACTCCGAGACCGTCTCGCGATGGGCTTTGCTACTCGCGGTCGATGTAGATCGAGTGCTGACTGCCATGTCATCTCCTCATCGTTGCTGCTGGGTTCAAATCACCATATCCGTTGTGCACGTTATCTGCATGAGTTCTGCATCAACAGTACATCTGCCCGACGACGGTCTCAACGAGTGGACAAGGGATGGTTGCCGGTTGTGTCGAAAATTCGCTCGCGACCGAGACGATCCCCTGTCGCGTCGCGTTTGACCAAGCGATCCAGTCGCCGAGACGGAATCGACGAAGGCAACGGACCGAGTCGGAGGCCGCCTACGGCGACTCACTCGGTGACGGTGCGCAGGCTTCCAACGAGCACGTCGATATTCGGTCCGTAGTCGTCAGCGATCGTGAACACCCACGCACACGCGGCGCCGGCCGGGATGGCAGCCACGGCAGTTCCGTCCGCCGTGCCGTAGACCGAAACAATGCTGCCGTCTGGGTAGCTGAAGGTGGGTTCTGGGTCAGCGAAGACGAACCCATACTTGTCGATGTAGGCGGCCTCGTCTTCGTACACATGTAGGCCAACGTCAAGGAATTCGTCGCTCGCCCACCAGAACGGTTCGTCACTATCGGATGCGTCGGATTCGATGCCACCCGTGAGACCGGCTGGAAGGATCACGGGGCACCGGGCACTCGACTTCAGCGCGGCCACATCCTGCACGTACTGGCCGACATCGACCGCCTTTACAGTCATTGCCCACGGTTCGTTGTCGCCGACAGAGGCGCTGTCCACTGGTGCAAGCGTTTCCTCGGGTGCGGCCGTGGTGGACGGATCCGCATCAGCGGGCTGCGGCAGCCGGTTGCCGTATTCGTCAGTCAGCGGTGTGTCGGGAACGTCGAATTGTCGGTCTGAACCCCATGGGTCGTACTGCCTGTAACCAAGGCCGTCGCAGGGCACAAGGAGGTAGATTCCGTCAGCCGTGGCGATTGCAGCGATCTCGATCGACGCAGGAAACTCGATGATCGCGCCTGGCTCGACGGGCTTGAACCTGAAACCCCAGTCGCTCAAGCGGACGTAGCCGGATACCACTTGACCGTCATATCGGCCCTCGGTGAACCGGACAGATCCCCAACTCCGCTTCGTCGCGCCGGAATGATCGAGGTGTGGAGTGGTGAATTCGTCGACGACGGAAGCAATTGCGTTCGCACACTCTCGTGGGTCGTTGAAGTAGCCGGGGTAGTGTCCGCTTCGCGTCGGGTCGTTTGTGCGCCGAGAGCGTCAGACCTATCGCCACCCGCGCCTACGGCCGAACGCAACCGGCGCGGCCGGGCAACTGCGCCGGCGGGAGCGCACCGTGAACCAATAGGGCATCACCGACTTGAACTCGCCGGAGGACGCTTGGGGCAACGTATGGAACCGATGTCGACGGCGTCCGTGCGGGCAGTCGGTTGATCAGATCGCGCGCACGTGGCTCGTCGAGTTCGCTACGCACGTGCTCGTCGCCGACGAGGGTGCTGATGTACTCGATGGTCGACAGGTCGCTCAGGCCGCTCGGAAAGATCAGCTTCGTGCGGTGGTTCGTCAGCACGTTGTCGGCGTCCTTGCCGTAGGCCTGATCGAGCTGGGCCTTCGACTGCCAGACCGTCACGAGTTGGACGCCAGCACCGGTGATCGTCGCTGCCCACTGTGGGAGCTTCGGCAGCGGCGTGTTGGCAGCTTCGTCGAGCACGACGAGGAGGCGTGGATCGATCGGCGTGCCGTCTCGGTTGTACCGGTCGAACGCCTGGGCGATGAGGTCGTGGAGAAGCGCGGCGAAAACCACGCCGACTCGGCTCTCGTCGCCGAGCGGCGCGCACAGGTACAACGTGTTCGATCCAGAGCACAGCCATTCGAGAGTGATCTCGGAGCCCTCGGCGCTCGACGCCAGTCCTGGATCCGTCCATGGCCACACCGCGTTGCGCGCCGTGGCGTAGACGCTCGACGAAGTCCGAGGGTCGGTGGCCCACTGGCCGTGGAGCCAGCCTCGGACCTGCTTCGCTGCTAGCGCAATCAACTCGTCCTCGTGGTCGGTCAACAGTCGCACGAGCGGCGAGAGCGTGCCGGTGTTCTCACCCTCCGGACGGTCCATCTCGACGACCCACCGGACCACGTTGCGCATCGAGTGGCCCTCGGTGTTCGCCGCCACCCAGAGCATCGCCGCCAGGAGCTGCTCGGCTTGGCCGCGCCAGAACCGATCCGACGGGCCGTCATCTCCGCCGGCGCGGGCGAGCAATTGTGCGGCAGCCAGCGCGCCAGGCAGCGAGCCTGCAGCGCGGAGGGGGCTCCATGTCGCGCAGGGCATGCCGCTGATCCCGATGGGGTCGAACACCTTCACCTCGCCTACGGCCTCTCTGCTTTTCAATTGTGGCGCGCATCAGATCGGTCTTCACCGATGAGATCACGGCTGGTCCGTGCCAGGCGTTCACGCTGTCGATGAGGCGCGTCGTCTTGCCGGACTGGCTGGGACCGAAGAGCAGAACCGCACCGCGCACACCCCGTCGACCCCGGAATGACTCTCCTTCGGTCATCAGCATTCGTCTGCCCCACCGGCCCAGCACGAGCCGACCTGCCTCCGGCTCGCGGCCGAGGATTGATGCGAGATCCTTGGCGGTTGCGAGCCTGGGCTGAGCATCAACTCCGAGTCGGCGACGCTTGTCGATCGGCACGTGCCGGCGACGTCGGTACTTCAGCCACACGAGAAGCGCGCCCACGACAACGGCGAGCACGACCGCGACGCTCAGCCAGTAGAGGATCGGGCCGGGGAGGTTCGACGATGCCGGTTCGGCCCACGCGAGGCGAGGGTTCTTCCCAGTGCGCCGGGAGCTTGCGCAGCGCACCAATCGACTCGGCGAGACCCGCACTGAGTGATCGATGTCGACCGACGATCGCGGCGATCGACGCAGCGAGCCAGTGTCCGCAGCTGACGACCCCGAGGACCATGAGCACGCCGAGGGCCACCGTCTCCAGTGGATCGGGAGCATTCTGGTGCGGAGTGTTCATCACCGTTCCGGCGGCTCGAGGTAGTCGATCGCCGCCGTCTTGGCATGGCTGCGGTCGAGCGATTGCACGAGGTGCTCGAGGTGGAAGTGCCGGTCTGAGAAGTCCTGGGTCGTGACGACGGTGTAGATGCGGTTCTCATGCGTGCCTCGCGTGATGGCGGTGTAGCCGAGTTCTGCGTACAGGGCGTCGTCGCCCAGGAGGAGTGCGACCTCGCACGTGAGCCCTTGCGTCTTGTGAACCGTGCGCGCGTTTGAGTGTCGGAGATGCTCGGCCACGTAGTCGAGCGGCAGCCGCACTTCGCGCCCGTCGCTGAAGCTGACGTGGAGCCGATGTTCGTCAGCTCCGGTGATGGTGCCGACGTCGCCGTTGAGGATGCCGAGGTCGTAACGATTGCGCAGGCCGAGCATGCCGTCGCCGATGCAGTATCGGCGATCGTCCGCAACCGCGACGAGCGGCCCGAGTTGATCGGACGCTTCGAGCAGTGCATGGACTCGACTGTTGAGATCGTCGACATGGCTGCGGTGGACCGATCCCATCACGGCATCGCGACCGTCAGTGTGCATCTGCCACCAGTCGAGCGCCATCTGGTCGCGCAGGGAGTCGCTGTTGTGGGCGATCGTGATCCGGCCGTTCTGATCGAGCCGGCGCACGGCCAGTTCGGTCAGACCCTTCCGGAGCGCTGCCGCAGCGAAGCGCTCCTCCGGGTCGATCTGCCGACGGTTCTCGACGAGTTCGACGATCTCGATCCGGTTGGCCAGCAATGCAAGCAGACCGCCAGCTTCGATCGATGGAAGCTGCTTGGGGTCGCCGACGAGGATCACCTTCGTCTCCGCTCGGTGTGCCTTGCCGATGAGGTCGGCCATCAGTTCGGTGCCGAGCATTCCTGCCTCGTCGATCACGAGGACGTCGCCGGCTCGCAGCTTGCGCCGACCGGATTCGAGATCACCGTGCAACGAGTGAGCCGTCGTAGAGGAGATGCCGGGCGGCCGGGATCCAAGAGCTGCTGGGTGGCGAGACCATAGATACCTCCGACGAATCCGTACTCGATGTTGCGGATCATTTCGGCGTGTCGGGGATCCTGATTCGACATCAAATCGAGAACCAGGTCCTCGCCAGTTAGCTACTCCGACGCGAAGTCGTCGTCGAACGTGAGCGCGACCTGCTCGACAGCTGTCTGTAGATCCTCGAACGTCATGGATTCCGCCTTCGCTGCGATTCCATGAGATTCGAGTTTCGCGATCTTGGATCGCCCGAATCGGTGGGCAGCGCCAACGCGCTCAGCTACAAGGCGAGACGTCGTGATGACTGGCTCGCCGTGCGCATTTACGAAGGGCAATCCCATCTCATCTCGCAACTTTGCCAGCACGATCTCCCGGGCATCCTCATCAAGACGAACGTCGTCGGTGGCATAGACGCGAACCGCCCACAGCTCCTGGTGCCTCCTCGCGATGATGGCAGCATCCTCGTATCTCTCGACGAGCTTGGAGATCATCCCGCGATCCTCGATCAATACGTCGGCGAGCTTCAGACGCATCTTTGGCCCAGGGACCCAGAGGACAATGCCCCAAGCGGGGTCGATTCCGGCCCACCGGGCGGCCAGGCGTTCCAGCTTGCGACGGGCGTCAGCCGAGCCGAACTGCTTGTGTTTGTCGTTGGCAGCTGGCAGCACTTCGCGTCCGCCAGCGTGGGCGAGCATCCGGAAGTGGTCACGATTTCTCAATCGGTTGGCAAGGTCCGAAATCCCGTGCTGGCGTTCGTCTGGAGCGGTCGTCGCCTTTGACTGCCAAATGATGTGCTCGATCAGCCCCTCGTCGCCGAACGACAGGAAGAGTTCCTCGAGGCGAGCACTGACTCGCAAATCCAGTTCCTCAGCAGCATCCTGACCGCCTAGCTCCACCACCTTGGCGCGTAGGTCTTCGTCCCGCATCCGACCCTCGAAATTCGCCAGTACGTCGTAGCGATCGACGGCAGACGACATCCACCAGTCGTCGCGCAGCATCTCGAGCAGCTTTCCGAGCATTGCGTCGTAGGCGAGCTTCGTCTTGTGATAGAGCGCCCGCTCGGTGGCCTCGTACCTATATCGCAGGTACTTGATCAGCTCCGTAACGATGTCGATACGAAACTCGCCGCGCCGCGTGACGGACAAGATCAACCGTTCGGCGTACTCACTCTGCAGGTCACGGGGTGCGATGAAGAAGCTGTCCATGAACCGTTCTCCGAGAGCGATGGGCAGCCCCATGAAGTAGTGATCACGCCGGAGGTAGTCGAGCAAGTCCGCGCAGATCGTGTTGTTCACGACGTCGCCAACGAACGGATACAGGCTTGAAACCTGCTTCTCGGGGACCTTATCCAAGACGATCGCCTCGAGCTCTTTGAACAACGAGCTGCAGCGACCCTCGAGCGGTGCTTGGGACTCGGCGCCGGCGATCGCCGTTCGAACCTTCTCAGGGAGCGTGTCGTAAAGCCGCACGAATCGCTCGACATTCTTGTCATGACTGGTGAGGACGCCGAGGTCGTCCTCGATCGTGTGACCGAACGGGACATGGGTCAGGTCGTGGATCAACGCCGTAAGGCGAGCCAGCACGGTCGCCTCCGCGAGCTTGAGGTCGTACGTGCCCTCACTACGCCAGTCATCGAGCAGGCTCGGCGACGGATCGGGCCCGTTCGACGCGCCAACTACGCGGTCAAGAATGATCTGGGCCGCTTCCAGGGTGCCGAGCGAGTGAGTAAACCTCGAATGCTCGGCGCCGGGGAAGACCTTCAACGTCATTCCGAGCTGCTTTACGTTTCGGAGGCGCTGGAAGGCAGGAGAATCAACGATTAAGCGCTCAAGTTCGTTTAGACGGATGTCGCCGTGTATCGGATCCGTGATCGTCTTCGATGGCGCAAGAAGTTCTCGCGGCAGGCCCCAAGGGGTCCGCTCGGCTCCGTTTAGCTGTAGGTTCCCCCAAGTCGACATGGGGAAACGCTATCAGCCCTGGTGAGAGTGCGATATGGGCAACTCATGCGGCCCCGAGAAGCCCCGCGACTTGTGCCGCGAGGCGCACGACCGGTTCAGCCACGTTCAATCGCTGACACAACTGAGTGGACTCAGCAGGACCCGATCTCGTAGCACGCAGCGCATCGTTCCCGTCGCAGAGCAGTAATGCGGCAAACGCGTCGCAAGCGGCCTCCTCCAGGCTGTCGGTTTTGTGTTGAGCCCTCAGCCCGCGACCCGCGGGCGCCAGAAGGGTGTGTGCATATTCATGCGCAAGCCGAAAGGAC
Organism: Ilumatobacteraceae bacterium; assembly: GCA_025463305.1. Next base: position 11,254 of record JAOBWK010000035.1, on the reverse strand, counting down.
ACCCGAAACCGTCGAGCGTCAGGGAGGTCAGCGACCTCCGGGGCCTCCGACGGCGTCGGTGCGTCGTCACAGGTGAACGCGAAAGCACCGCTGGAGAGCGGGACCACGCAGGCCTCGAGGCCGCCGACTGAGGCGCGGAGGTGCTTGACCTGCACCGTGTGGCCGAGCGCCCGCAGAATGGACTCGACGTCCACGGTGCCAACGAGGCGGTGCCGCTCTCGTTCTCGACGAGCGAGGTGCCCCGCTGAACGAAGACGGGCAGCACCCGGAGTCTCCCCTGCATGCATACGTGTGCATAATACGCGGCCCATGTGCATCGGTGGCGGATGGTACTAGCCTGCTCCGGTGGGCTCGGCAGACCTGCTTCTCGGGCGCGTTGACGCCATTCGGATCGCTCGTGGTCAGACTCAGGAGCAGTGCATCCTCGAACTTCAGACAAAGTTCGACGCGCCCCACCGGAGCCAGTCGTCAATGTCTCGATACTTGAGCGGCAATCAGACACCCCCAGCGGGTGTCGAGGACGCCGCCCGGCGGTACGTTCAAAGTCACTCCAATTCGGAGGTCAGCCACCAGCTACGAACGCTGGAGCAACACGACCTCGGAGAATCGGTCTCCAGTACGGACCCCGTGAACACGGACCGACAGCAGGAGAACACTGAATCGATGGACGACCGATTCGACAGCGCCGTAAGAACGGTCACGGACGAGCCACTCCTCGGACCGCGCCAGGGGGCCTTAGTCGATGCGATGACTGCGCGACTGCGCAATGGCCCGCCCCATAGCAAGGCGGACCTCGCCGTGTTCAATGCCCTGAGCAGAGTTCTTGGATTGCCAAGCACCTGACGAGCGAAGGGGCCGGAACTGCTCGCAATCGGCGGCAACACCGCTGGTCGGCTTCAGGCCGCATCACGGTCCGCGAACATGTCTGTCGACTCGCGTGCTGCTCGAGTCAGCACCGCGCTACTTCGGCGCATCAAGCGCCGTCCAACCGCGGTCATGTCAGCCGGTTGAAGGTCACGATCCGCGTCCACCATGAACCGAAACCGCACAACCGTCACGATCCGACGTTTCAAGATCCGACGCCCGATAGAAGACCGGTAGAGGAGGGGGCCCAGAGACCACAAAAGCCCCTGCTGAGCAGGGGCTTCAACGTGGGCGAGGGGGGACTTGAACCCCCACATCCTTTCGAATACTGGCACCTGAAGCCAGCGCGTCTGCCTATTCCGCCACTCGCCCGAGTGGAAGCCCACACGGTAGCAACTCCGCCACGTCGCCCCAACACCCGTTCAGAAGGGCGGGTTGACGTCGTGCACGAACACGTCGGCGATGGTGTTCATGTCGCTGTCGAGGTTGTCGGCGGTGGAGTCGAAGGCGACGTACTTGCCGTTGCTCGACACCGCAGCGTTGTGCGAGGCGCCGTCGGCTGCGACGCCAGCGGTGGTGATCGAGACCCTCGGGAATCCGTGACCGTCGGGACCCGCGATGAAGATGTCGCGCACGCCGTTGCCGTCGCCGGCCACCAGGTTCGACGCGTCGGACGCGAACGCGATGTGGGAGCCGTCGCGGGAGATCGACGGGGTCAACGAGGGACCGTTCGGCGCGTCGCCGTTGAGGCCGTACGTGACCACCGAAACGCCGAAGTTGACGTCGTACAGGTAGATGTCGGTGTAGTTGTCGTAGTCGTTGCCGACGTCGAGGATCGCGTCTGACTGGAACGCGACGGCGGATCCATCGCCGGAGATCGAAGGCTTGCTCGAGTCGGCGTCCGCCAGCCCGGTGTCGTTGACCCGGCTGATCAGCACCATTCCGTAGCCCGGGTACCCGAACAAGAAGACGTCGCGGTGCAGCTTCGTGTCGTGGACCAGGTTCGTGGCGTCCGAGTCGAAGGCGATCACCGAGCCGTCGGTCGACAGCGTCGGGTCGGCGGCGCTGCCGACGCCGCCGGCGACGAGCGCCTTGGTGATCCACTGCCCGGCCACCACGGCGTCGCCACTGATCGTCATCCGGTAGATGTCGGTGTGGCCGCCGCCGGATCCGGCGAAGCCGAGGTTGTCGGCCGTTGACGTGAACGCGACCCTCGTGCCGTCACCGGAGATCGCAGGCTGTGTCGACTCACCGTCGCCGTCGACGACGGTGTTCGCCTTCACGCTGACCTCAAACGTGACGTTGCTCACTGTGTCGCGCACGAAGATGTCGCCGCTCCCGTCCGTGGAACCACCAACCAGGTTCGTCGCGACGGAGTGGAAGGCGACGTAGCGCCCGTTGTCCGAGATCGACGCGCTGTCCGAGTCGCCGTTGGCCTGACCGGCGCCGTTGCCGGTGGGGACGCTCACCCGCCTGGTGGTTCCGTTGGTCGTGTCACGGACGAACACGTCCTTGTGGCTGTTCGTGTCACCGGTGACCAGGTTCGCGGCGACCGACGAGAAGGCGATGTACCGACCGTTCGGCGTGATCGCAGGACCCGTCGATGCGCCGCTTCCGGGCGGGCTCGACGAGGCCACGCTGACCAGGCTGGTCGGCCCGGGAACATACGGGATCGTGGTGGTGGTCGTGCCGCCGGGCATCGTCGTCGTCGTGCCGCCACCGCCACCGCCGCCACCGCCACCGCCACCGCTCGTGTCGAGCGGGAACCAGCCGAGGACGTCGACGATCAGATCGATGCTGCCGCCGTTGTTGAACAGGCTGATCTTGCCGCCGGCACCGACCTTGACCATCACCATGTTCGGGACGGTGGCGCCGGGGGTGACGTTGATGTTCGACGCGGTGGGGCGATCGGCGCCGGTCGGCCACGCGGTGATGTAGCTGTCGGCGGTGGGGTTGGTGGCCGTGACGTTCAGTGCCACCGCGCCGACTCCACTGCCCGGCACGCCACCACGGCCGAGGACCGTCAGATCCAGCTGACCTGCGGTGCCGACCGCTCCGGCGCCGCTGAACTGTGAGTCGATCGTGGTCTGCCCGGCGCGGGTGTCGAGCAGACGCGCCGGGGTCAGACCGGCGTACGAGGTGCCGGACGGGAACCAGCCGAGGACGTCGACGGCGAGATCGGTCGTGCCCGAGTTGTTGAACAGCGACACCTTGCCGTCGGTGCCGAGCGGGACGATCACCATGTTCGGCACGACCTGGCCGGGCGTGAAGTTGAGGTTCGAGGCGGTGGGCTGTGCCGCGCCCGTGGGGTACACGGTGACGTAGCCCGAGGAGGTCGCGCCGGCAACGGTGACGTTGAGCGCGACGGACCCGACGCCCGACGTCGGCACGCCGCCACGGCCCGCGACCGGCAGATCGAGGCTGGTGCCGCCCGCGACCGCGGCGCCCGTCTGGAACAGCCCGTCCGCCGTCGGCTGACCGGCGCGGGTGTCGAGCAGACGTGCGGGCGTGAGGCCGGTGTACGACGAACCGGTCGGGAACCAGCCGAGCACGTCGACCACGAGGTCGACGCTGCCACCGTTGTTGTAGAGGCGGATCTGGCCGCCGTCGCCGACAGCGACGATGGCCATGTTGGCGACGATCTGCCCGGCGATGACGTTGAGGTTCGACGCGGTCGGCTGGGCCGCTCCCGTCGCATATGCCGTGATGTAGCTCGGCGCCGTCGGGTTGACCGCGGTGATGTTCAGCGCCACGGAACCGACCCCTGACAGCGGTACACCACCTCGTCCGGTCACCGCCATGTCGATGGTCGATCGCGCGCCGAGCGCGCCACCGGCCTCGGCCTCGTCGTCGATGGTCGAACCGTCGGCGCGGGTGTCGAGCAGACGGGCCGGTGTCAGCCCGTGGAAGGTCTGCACGACGGGCAGCGCGGCCGAACCGGTGTGGACCGCCAGCGGAACCACGAACGACGCTGCAGCCAACAGGCCGACGACAGCCAGACGACGACGCAACATGACAACCTCCCGTTTCCCGCCAGGAATACATCCGAGGTTAGTCCGAACGCATCAGCCCCTCGGACACGGAGCACCAGGTGCGGGCCCGTGTGCCGTCACCGCGCACGGGTTCAACCGGGCTGACCACTACTCTGTCGACTCAACATGGGATTGCAGTCGTTCGAGCACGGTGTAGAGCGTATGGTCGAGGGTGTGTTTTCGCGTTCTGGCAAGAGCAGCATCCGACCGATCGAGCTCGGCAGGCGGCTTGTGCGCGAGATGGATGATCACCGCTCGGTCGACGTCAAGGGTCGCCGCATCGTGCCCAACCACTTCCAGTTCCACATCAGCCCGCGTGACCACGCCGGGTTCGCCGACATCGAGGCCGCGCTGGTCACCGAGCTCGGTGAGGCCGCACGCGAGCACGCCCGCGAAGAGGGCTACCACTTCATGGGGCCGGTGTCCGTCAGCCTGATGGTCGACGATCAGGCCAAGGCCGGCCGGTTCACCATCGTCAGCGGCATGCGCGAAGCGCGTGGCGGCGGCGGTGTCGGCACCCTGGTGATGCCGTCGGGCGAGCGCCTCCCGTTGAACGGCCAGATCTTCACGGTCGGCCGCCTGCCGGAGTCGAGCATCCCGCTCAACGATGCCAACGTGAGCCGGCGCCACGCCGAGTTCCGGGCCCGGGGCCGCGACTTCATCATCGCCGACCTCGGTTCCACCAACGGCACGAAGGTCAACGGGACGCGCATCATCGGCGAGCAGGTGCTGTCCGATGGCGACATCATCAGCTTCGGTGGGACGCACATCCGCTTCGAGGCCAGCTGACGTCGCGAGAGGCGACCGACCCGCATGACGGATTCGCTCCTGAACATCCTCAAGTTCGCGCTGCTCGCGCTGCTCTACCTGTTCTTCGCGCGGGTGCTCTGGGCCGTCTGGAGTGAAGTGCGCGGTCCCCGCGCCGCCACCGCACGCCAGGGCAGCGAGCCAGGAAGCGCCGCTCCGGCCGTCAACGCGCCGATCATCAACGCGCCCGCCGGCCAGCAGGTGCGCGCCAAGCGCGGCGGCATCGCCCGGCTCATCGTGCTCGAGCCGAAGGCGAGCAAGGGCACGGCCATCAGCGTGGCCAACGAGATCACGTTCGGTCGGGCGTCAGGCTGCACGGTGAGCGTGCCGGACGATACGTTCGTGTCGCAGATCCATGCCCGCGTGTTCAACGACAACGGCAACATCATCATCGAGGACATCGGCAGCACGAATGGCACGTACGTGAACGGCACCCGACTGACGGTGCCGACCGCTCTGCACAAGGGCGACCGCATCCAGATCGGCAGCACCGTGCTGGAGGCCAACTGATGCCACAGCTGCGCTGGGGTGCCACCACCAACCCGGGCATGGTGCGTTCGGACAACGAGGACACGTTCGTCGCGGAGTCGATGGTGTTCGCCGTCGCCGACGGGATGGGCGGCCATCAGGCTGGCGAGGTGGCCAGCGCGCTCGCCGCGAGCATCGTGCGCGACCGGCTCAGCAAGGGTGCCGACAGCGAGGACTACGCAGTCGCCGTGGTCAACGAGGCCAACGCCGCGATCTACGGCGCAGCTCGCGTCGACGCGTCGAAGAGCGGGATGGGCACCACCCTCACCGCGGTGGCGGTGCTCAAGGCGCAGGGATCCATCCCCGAGCAGCTCGTGCTCCTCAACGTCGGCGATTCGCGCACGTACCGGTTCCGACTCGGTCGACTGCAGCGCGTCACCGTCGATCACAGCTACGTGCAGGAGCTCGTCGCCACCGGGCACATCACGATGGAGGAGGCGCGCACCCACCCGCGCCGCAACATCGTCACCCGTGCGCTCGGCATCGAGCCGAACGTGCGCACCGACATGTGGACGCTTCCGCTCGTGCGCGGCGACCGGTTCATCCTCTGCAGCGATGGCCTGGTCGACGAAGTCCCCGATCCGGAGATCCTGGATCTCGTGTCCACGGTCGAGGATCCGCAGTCGCTGTCGCAGCAGCTGGTCGACCTCGCCAACCGCCACGGCGGGCGAGACAACGTGACGGTCGTGGTGCTCGACGTGCTCGACGGCGCCGAGCCGCCGGATCCCACGGGCGAGATGCCCATCGATCCGCGCTGGGCCGAGGCCATCACCGACTCCGCCGGGCCGCCGATCTGGGCCGAGAACGCCCCGACCACCCAGCCCGTGCCCACCCAGCCGGTCACCAACACGGCCGCGACCGAGCCGATGCCCGCGCCGGTGGGCGCCGCGATGGGCCTGCCCACCCTGCCACCGCCGGCCGCGCCACTCCCGGGCGCCGAGATCGACGAGTCCGACCGACCCGTGCCCGTCGCGCAGCCGACCGCGCTCGCGTCCACGTTCGCCGACGCTCCGTCGGCCGGCGAGCCAGCGGCGGCGCTGGCCGCGCCGACGCCGTCGTCATCGTCGTCGGGCAGCAACCCCTCACCCAGCCTCCCGCCGGCGGCATCGATGCGGATGGACGATCCGGCGCCGTCGCCGAAGACGGTCGAGAGCCGGCCGCGCAAGAAGCGGCTCACCGGCGGGCTGTTCCTGTTCATCGTCGTGCTCGCGGCCATCATCATCGCCACGTTCACGCTGATCGCCGTCCACGCCCGCAGCGGCTACTACGCCGGCTTCGACGGCGACAAGGTCGTCGTCTTCAAGGGCCAGCCCGACGGCGTGCTGTGGTTCCACCCCACGGTCGAGCGGGCCACCACCTACACCCGCGGCGATCTCCCCGCCGCGGTCGTCACCCAGATCGATCAGCACGTCGTGTACGACTCCGTCGACGAGGCCGTGAAGAACCTGCAGCTGGTCGTACCGCCCACCACGACGACCACGATCGCGCCCGCCACCACCGTCGCCGACACGACAGCGACCACCGCGGCCGCCACCACCGTCCCTGGCACGACCCCCGCCGCGACCACCACCACCACCGTCCCCTCGGGTCCTTAGATGCATCCGCTGTCCCGCCGCAGCACCGAACTCGGTCTGGTCATCATGGCGGGCGTCATCACCTGCGGCGCCTACGTGCTGGCGTCGCTGGGCAAGAACTCGACGATCCCGCCGCGCATCGTGCCGTTCTTCGCGATCCTCATCGGGCTGCTCCTCGTCGCCCACTTCGCGACGCGCATCATGGCCCGCGGCGCCGACGCCACGCTCCTGCCGCTCGCAGCGATGCTCCACGGCATCGGCTACGTGATGATCACCCGGCTGAACGACCACCTCGCCGGCCTGCAGACGCTGTGGAGCTTCATCGCGATCGCCGCGTACATCGCCACGCTCGTCGTGGTCCAGCGCGCCCCCGACCTCGCCCGGTACAAGTGGACCTTCTTCGTCCTCGGCGCGGGGCTGCTCCTCATCCCGCTGGTGCCCGGCGTCGGCCGCAGCGTCGGCGGGGCACGGATCTGGGTGCGGGTCGGGCCGATCAACTTCCAGCCGGGTGAGTTCGCCAAGATCCTGCTGGCGCTGTTCTTCGCCGGCTACCTCTACGAGCGGCGCGAGCTGATCGCCGCCGGCACCTGGCACGTCGGCCCGTTGCGCCTCCCCCAGCCGCGGCACTTCTTCCCGATCCTGCTCGCGTGGGGCTTCGCCGTCATCGTGATGGTCGGCCAGAAGGACCTCGGCTCGTCGCTGCTGTTCTTCACCCTGTTCGTCGTGATGCTGTGGGTGGCCACCGAGCGGGCGACGTTCCTGCTGTTCGGCTTCGTGATGTTCGGCGCCGCGGCCTACCTGTCGTTCCGGCTGTTCGCGCACGTCCAGGATCGCGTCAACATCTGGATCGACCCGTGGAGCCGATACGCCGGGAAGGGCTACCAGATCGTGCAGGGCATGTTCGCGATCGGCGATGGTGGCCTCGCCGGTGCGGGCCTCGGCCAGGGCCATCCGAACCTGATCCCGGCGGTGCAGAACGACTTCATCTTCGCGGGCATCGCCGAGGAGCTCGGCCTGTTCGGCGCGACCGCGATCCTGATGTCGTTCATGCTCATCGTCGGCGCCGGGTTGCGCGTCGCGATCCGCGCCGAGCGCCCGTTCGAGAAGCTCCTCGCCACCGGCCTCACCGCGCTGCTCGGTGTGCAGGCGTTCATCATCATCGGCGGGGTCATCCGCGTCGTGCCGCTCACCGGCATCACCCTGCCGTTCGTCAGCTATGGCGGCTCGTCGCTGGTGGCCAACTACATCCTCCTCGCACTCCTCATCCGGGTCAGCGACAGCACCGCGCGACGCATCGGTGAGCTGCCCGACGACCCCACCATCAACGAGCGCTTCGCGGCGTGGAAGCTGCGCCGCCGGTTGCGCAAGCAGGTCGGCGCGGTCGATGGCGACGACACTCGGTTCCGGCCAGCGGGCAGTGTGAGCGGATGAACAAACAGATCCGACGGCTCGCCGCTGGACTGCTCGTCTGCTACCTGATCCTGTTCGTGCAGCTCAACCTGCTCCAGGTGGTGAAGCGGACCCAGCTCGCCGACAACCCCGACAACACGCGCGAGATCCTGAAGACGTTCGACAAGCCGCGTGGGCCGATCGTGACGGCCGACGGTGTCGTCATCGCCGATTCCGTGCCGTCCGCGCCGGGCGACTCGCTCAAGTACCAGCGCGAGTACCCCACCAACGACCTGTTCGCGAACGTCAGCGGCTACTTCACCCAGGCCTACGGCGCGACCAAGCTGGAGAAGAAGTACAGCGACGTGCTGACCGGGTCCACCGGTGAGCAGCAGCTGCGGGCCATCACCAACATCTTCAGCAACCAGGACAACACCGGCTCGGTGCAGCTCACGATGCGCGCCGACCTCCAGCTCGTGGCCAAGACCGCGCTCGGCGAGCGCGAGGGCAGCGTCGTCGTGACCGACCCCAAGACGGGCGCCGTGCTGGCGATGTGGAGCTACCCGAGCTACGACCCCAACCTCGTGGCCGTGCACGACAACAAGAAGGCCGGCGACGTGCTGACGTTCCTCAACGCCGCGCCCGGCAAGCCGACGCTCGCGAACGCGTATCAGGAGCGGTACATGCCGGGGTCGACGTTCAAGATGATCACGGCCAGCGTCGCGCTCGAGAACAACGTGGTCGACTTCGACACCGTCTTCACCAACGACAAGTCGTACACGCCACCGCTCACCACCAACCCGATCGAGAACTTCGAGGGTGAGGTGTGCGGTGGCGATCTGCGCACCGTGTTCGCGCGCAGCTGCAACACCGCCTTCGCGCAGACCGCCGTCGAGGTCGGCGTGCCGAACATGGTGGCCGGCGCCGACAAGTGGGGCATCGGCCAGCCGATCCCGTTCGACCTGCCGGGCGGCGCGGTCTCGTACTTCGGCGACGAGGCCCACTTCAAGGACGCGACGCCGAAGCTCGCCATCCAGGGCTTCGGCGAGGGCGACGACCTGATCGTGCCGCTGCAGATGGCGATGATCGCCGGCACCATCGCCAACGGCGGCGTGCAGATGCAGCCGTACGTCGTCGCCGCCACGCTCGACCACCAGGGCAAGGTGCTCGACCAGACCGCCCCGAAGGTGTGGAACACCCCGATCTCGCCCACCACCGCGCTGAAGATGACCGACCTGATGATCGGCGTCGTCAAGACCGGCACCGCGAAGTGCTGCCTGCAGCTCGACAACGGGATCCAGGCCGCGGCCAAGACGGGCACGGCCCAGCTGAACGCCACCGGCCAGCCGCAGCGCTCGCACGCGTGGATCGCCGCGTTCGCGCCGGCCACCGCACCGCAGTACGCCGTGGCCGTCATCCTCAAGGGCACCACTGCGGAGATCAGCTCCGGCACAGGCGGTAAGCTCGCCGGGCCGATCGCCAAGACCGTCCTCGACTACGCGTTGTCGCATCCCCTGGGGTGAAGATGATGGTTGAACGATGATGGATGCAGGGATGATGCCGGGAGAGACGGTGACCGGACACTCGACAGATGGGGTCGGTATCCTCGATGAGCACTTTCGTGCGCAACAGAATCTCCAAGGCGCTGCCCAACGTGGGCGTCGTCGCGAAGTAGGCAGCAACACGTGACGAACCATGGCGAGCGCACGGTCCTCAACGACCGTTACGAGATCCAGCAACGCATCGGACGCGGCGGCATGGCCGACGTGCTCCTCGCGCGCGATCTCCTGCTCGACCGGCCCGTCGCGATCAAGGTGCTGTTCGCCGAGTTCGCCACCGACCCGAGCTTCGTCGAGCGGTTCCGCCGCGAGGCCCAGTCGGCTGCCGCGCTGAACCATCCCAACATCGTCAGCGTCTACGACTGGGGCAAGTACGGCGGCACCTACTTCATCGCGATGGAGTACGTCGAGGGTCGCACGCTCGCCGACATCATCCGCGTCAACGGCCGGGTCTCACCGGTGCAGGCCGCCGAGATCGCCAGCGAGGTGTCCGCCGCGCTCGCGTTCGCGCACCGCAACGGCGTCGTCCACCGCGACATCAAACCGGCCAACATCCTGATCGGCTCCAGTGGCCAGGTGAAGGTGGCCGACTTCGGCATCGCCCGGGCGATGAACTCGGCGGCCGACAACAACCTCACGCAGGTCGGCCTGGTGATGGGCACGGCCACCTACTTCTCCCCCGAGCAGGCCCAGGGCGCACAGCCCGACCCGCGCAGCGACCTCTACTCGCTCGGCATCGTGATGTACGAGATGGTGGGCGGCAAGCCCCCCTTCGCCGGTGACAACCCGGTGAGCATCGCCTACAAGCAGGTCCACGAGAACCCGCAGCCGCTCAACCAGCTGGCCCCCGACGTGCCCCGCCCCTACGAAGCGATCGTCGCCAAGCTGCTTGCCAAGAACCCGGCGATCCGCTACCCCGACGGCGATTCGTTGCGCGACGACCTGCGCCGGTTCCGCAACGGCGAACCGGTGAAGGCGCTCGCCGGCACGGGCGCCGCTGCTGGTTCGAAGGGACCCACGCCCGGAGGCACCACAGTGGCCCGCACCGTGACGCCGCCGCGGCCGAACACGGGCGCCGTGGGCGCCATGAACGCGACGACGGGAGTCGGCGCGTACGCCAGCGCGACTGCCGCCGTGCCGCGTAGTGGCGCCGTCCCCGTGTCCACCGGCGCCGTGCGCGCGGGTGCACGCACCGCCTACCCGACCGGATCGAACGAGGCGGTGTACTACGACCCTCCGCAGCGCCGCGGCTGGTGGGGCATCGCCGCGTTCATCGCGATCGTCGTGCTCGCCGTCGGCGGGTTCTTGCTGTTCAAGGCGCTCAACAACAAGAACGCGAAGACCTCGTTCGGCCTGATCGACGTCACCAACCTGCCCGTCGACGAGGCCACTCAGAAGATCCTCGACGCCGGGCTGAAACCGGTCAGCGTCGCTCAAGCCGATCCCGAGGCACCAGAGGGTGTCGTCTACCAGACCGTTCCGGCGCCCGGCGTGATCGTCA
>JAOBWK010000103.1 GCA_025463305.1 Ilumatobacteraceae bacterium | reverse complement strand
GCCGCCGTGGAACATCGTCTCCACCGCGGCCTCCAACGCAGCCACGAACGCGAGACCGGTTTCGGGGTCGAGGTGGCCGGAGAGCTCGAGCATCCCGGTGATCTGGTTGGTCCAGAACCGGAACCGGTTCGCCTTCTTCTGCTTCGCCAACCGCTCACACCCCTCGGACTCGTCGAGTCGGGCGATCCGCTCCTCCAACCGCTTCCCGAACTGCCCGGGCGTGGTCCGCGCCGCCAACTCCGCCAGCTCAGCACCGTCGGCGGCGAGCTCGGCGCGTTTGTCACCGACACGGTCCAATGCGGAGGTCAGCTTGTCGACATGCTCGGTCGACACCGCACCGGCCGCGAGGGCTTCAGACATCTCCGGCACCTCGCCCAGCGTCCCCGCACGCTTCACATCCGAGTTCGCCCTCGACAACGACGACTTCGACGCCGCCGCCACATCCTGCTCCGCCGAACCACCCGAACCGGACAGATCCAACAACGCACGCGTCACCGCCGCACGACGCGCATCGATCCAACCCGACCCACGCCCCAACAACGACAACTCACCTTGCAAACCCGCCCGCGACATCGATGACAGATCGAAGTGCGCGTGCTCGGCAAGCGCCGCGAGCAGTGCATCCGAACTCATGCAACCATCATCGCAAATGGGTGTCACACAGTTCCCGGAATGGAGAGGCCGCACCTCGACGGACCGCGCTAGACACGGGGTGTGTCGGAACGCGAGCTGGTCGTACTGGGGACCGCGAGCCAGGCGCCGACCCGGCATCGCAACCACAACGGCTACCTGCTGCGCTGGGACGGCGAGGGCATCCTGTTCGATCCCGGTGAGGGCACCCAGCGTCAGATGACGTTGGCCGGAGTGTCGGCCGCTGCCGTCACGCAGATCTGCATCACCCACTTCCACGGCGATCACTGCCTCGGTCTGCCCGGGATGATCATGCGGATCGCGCTCGACGAGGGTCGGCTGCCGGTCTCCGTCCACTACCCGGCGAGCGGCCAGCGCTACCTCGATCGGCTGCGCTTCGCCACGGCAGGGCAGGAGTGGGTGCCGGTCGACACCCACCCGGTCCACGTGCCCGGTGTCGCCCTTCGCGGCGCGCAGTTCACGCTGTCGTGCGCGCCGCTGCACCATCGGGTCGACACGCTCGGCTGGCGAGTACAGGAGCCCGACGGCCGCCGCTTCCTGCCCGATCGGCTCGCCGCGTTCGGAGTCGCCGGCCCCGACGTCAGCCGCCTCCACCAGGCGGGTCAGCTCGAGGTCGACGGCCGCACCGTGCACCTCGACGACGTCAGCGAGCACCGGCCGGGACAGTCGTTCGCGTTCGTGATGGACACCGCGTGGTGCGACGCCGCCGTAGAGCTCGCCCGAGGTGCCGACCTCCTCGTCTGCGAGTCCACGTTCCTCGCCGAGGACCAGGGTCTGGCCACGCGCTACGGGCACATGACCGCCCGCGACGCCGGTCGCCTGGCGGCCGTGGCCGGCGCGCGCCGGCTCGTGCTCACCCACTTCTCCCGCCGCTACACCGACGTCGAGGCGTTCGCCGTCGAAGCCCGAGCGGAGTTCGACGAAGTGATCGTGGCCGCCGACTTCGACCGGATCCCCGTCCCGTCACGCCGCTGATCATTCGACGTCGCCGCCGTGGGTGGGCAGCACCCCCCCCGAAACGTCCGTCTCGGCCAAGCGACTCGCCGGGTACCGTCGGATCGTGAGCTTCGAACCGATCCGCACGGAGCGCCTGATCCTGCGGCCACCTCGCCTGAGCGATGCCCAGTCCGCGTACGACCGCCGCAGCCTCCCCGAGGTGGCCCGCTACCAGGACTGGGAGATGCCGTACACGATGGAGCGGGCGGAGAAGTCCATGGCCCGGACCGCGGCGATGGACGGACCCGCGGTCGACCAGGGATGGACCATCATGGTGGTCGATGCCGCAGCGCCGGACGGGATCCTCGGCGATCTCTCCGTGCAGCTCCGGTGGGAGGGCCGTACCGGCTACTTCGGCTACACGTTCCATCCCGACCACTGGGGGCACGGTTACGCGACGGAGGCTTCGCAAGCCCTCGTCCGCTACCTGTTCGACGACCTCGGCGTCGGCCGGATCGAGTCGTCGCTGCATCCCGACAACCCGCCGTCCGCTCGTGTGCTGGAAGCGTGCGGGATGATCTACGAGGGCCAGACCCGCGAGTCGTTCTGGGTCGGCGACGAGTGCTCCGACGACATGCTCTACGGCATGACCCGCGCCGACTGGGACGCGTGGTGCGCCCGCCCCCGCCAGCGACCAGACCGGGTCGAGCTGGTGCCGGTCACCCCGGCCAACCGGGTCGCCGTCGGCGCTCTGGCCACCCACAAGTCCCAAGAGCGCTTCGTCTCGGGCATGCTCGCCAACTTCCGCGACGCGCTGGTGCCGCCGTTGCGGCTCGGCGCACCGGTCGTGCCGTGGTTCCGCGCCATCGAGGCCGACGGCGAGATCGCCGGTTTCATGATGGCGGCCGAGATGACCGAGGCCCACCCCAACCCGTACCTGTGGCGGTTCCTGATCGACCGGATGCACCAGCGCCGAGGCATCGGCTCAGCGGCACTCGACGCGTTCGAGCAACGGTGCGTCGACCTCGGCGCGACCGCCATCGAGGTGTCGTGGACCGAGGGCCCCGGTTCACCGGCGCCGATGTATCTGGCCCGAGGCTACGAACCGACCGGCACGATCGAGGACGGCGAGACCCACGCGATCAAGCGGCTGGCCTGATCACTCGATACGCAGGCCCGATATCGCCCGGGCGATCACCAGCTGTTGGATCTCGCTGGTGCCTTCGAAGATCGTGTGGATCTTCGCATCGCGGTGCCAGCGCTCGACGGGGTACTCGCGGGTGTAGCCGTAGCCACCGAGGATCTGGATGGCGTCCTCGGTGACGCGGACGGCGGTCTCGGACGCCTTGTACTTGCTCATCGAGCCCTCGCCGTTCTTGTAGCCGCCGTTGCGGGCGAGCCACGCGGCACGCCAGATCAGCAGCCGGCTGGCATCAATCTCGACGGCCATGTTGGCGAGCTTGAAGGCGATCGCCTGGTTCATGATGATCGCCTTGCCGAAGGCGTGGCGCTCCTTGGCGTACTCGAGCGAGTACTCGTAGGCGGCACGGGCCACGCCGAGCGCCTGGGCGCCGACGGTGGGGCGGGTGGCCTCGAACGTGGCCATCGCCGGCTGCTTGCCGCCGCTGTGGCCACCTTCGCGGGCACGGGCGAGCTTGGCGTCGAGCTTCTCCTTGCCACCGAGCAGAAGGCGCCCGGGGATGCGCACGTCGTCGAGCACGACCTCGGCCGTGTGCGACGCGCGGATGCCGTGCTTCTTGTACTTCTGGCCCTGGCTGAGGCCCTTGGTGCCGGCGGGGATGATGAAGCTCGCCTGGCCGCGGCCCTTGAGGTCGGGCTCGACGGCGGCGACCACCACGTGGACATCGGCGATGCCGCCGTTGGTGATCCACGCCTTGGTGCCGTTGAGCACCCACTCGTCGTTGGCCTGGTCGTAGACGGCGCGGGTGCGCAGCGAGGAGACGTCGCTGCCGGCGTCGGGCTCGCTGACGCAGAACGCGCCGAGCTTCACGTCGTCGGGCGTGCCGTAGCACTGCGGCACCCACTCCATGACCTGCTCGGGCGTGCCGTTGCCGGAGATGCCGGCGGCGGCGAGGCCGCTGCCCATGATGGCCATGCCGATGCCGGCGTCGCCCCAGAAGATCTCCTCGACCGCGACGGGCAGGGTGAGCCCGCTGTTGTCGGAGATCGCGTTCATCATGAAGTCGACCCCGTACAGGCCGTTCTTGGCGGCCTCCTGCACGATGGGCCAGGGGAACTCCTCGGCCTCGTCCCACTCGTGGGCCGCGGGGCGGATGACGTCCTTGGCGAAGTCGTGGACCCAGGACTGGATCTGCAGCTGATCATCGTTGAGCGTGAGCGAGAATTCGGCCATGGAGCTAAGTTACCGCGTGGTAACCACGTCCGGCAACTTCGAGATCCGAGAAATCGCCGCTCGTCGGGACGGTCCAGCGAGCGGCGGCGGCGGGCGCGATGGCAGAGTGACGCCGCCCGGATCACGTCCGGGCGACGGGGTCGAACGAATCGGGGGGACCGATGAACACACGTCACCACACGCGCCGCACGGTCGCGGGTCTGGTGCTGGCCGGGTCGCTGTTGGGCGCAGCGTGCTCCAGCGACAGCAAGTCGGCGAGCACCACGGCTGCGACGAGCGCTCCCACGACTGCGGCGCCGACCACGACGGTGGCGACGACGGCAGCGCCGACCACAACCGTTGCCCCTTCGACGACCGCTGCCACGACGCCTGCCACCGAGCCGGTCACCACCGACACCGCGCTGTCTGATCCAGACGCCGACACCTCGGCGGCGATCGCCGACGCGGTGGCGAAGAGCCCAGCGGGCTGCGATCCGCTCGACGGACGGGCCTGCCTGTTGCCGTTCCCGAGCAACGAGTACACGGCGACGGACACGGCCACCGACACCGGCCTGCGCGTGCACATGCCCGACGGTGCGGCCGGGGCGAACGCCTCGGGCGTGCCGATCGATCTCACCGAGTGGAACCGCAACGACGGCTTCAGCCCGAACAGCAGCCTGCTCGCATACGTGCCCGGCATCGACGTGACCCAGTCGAAGCTGCCGTCGTGGAAGGACCTGCAGTCGTCGCTCGACGAGGACGCAACGGTGGTCATCATCGACACCGACACCAAGCAACGCGTGCCGCTGTGGGCCGAGCTCGATGCCAAGGCCACCGATCCCGCGGATCGATCGCTCGTGATCCATCCGGCGATCGCGCTGACCGAGGGCCACCACTTCGTCGTCGCCTTGCGCGGGATGAAGGACGAGGACGGCACGGTCATCGAGCCCGGCGCGGTGTTCCGCGCCTACCGCGACCGCATCGCCTCCGACGCGCTGGATGCTCGCCGCCCGGCGATGGAGGCGACGTTCGACGCGCTGACCGACGGCGGCATCGATCGCGCCGGCCTCTACCTCGCGTGGGACTTCACCGTCGCCAGCGAGCGCAACCTCAGCGAGCGGATGCTCAGCATCCGCGACGACGCGCTGAAGTCGCTGGGCGACGCAGCACCGGCGTTCACGGTCACCTCCGTCACGCCGGCCACCGACGACAACGTCGCCGAGCAGATCGTCGGCACGTACACGGTCCCGAACTACCTCACCGGCGACGGCAGCCCCGGCAACCGCTTCAACTACGCCGACGATGCCAACACCAACGCCAATGGCGACGACCCCGACAGCCTCGACGCACTGCCGGCGCAGAACGGAACGGAGCAGGTCGGCTTCGTGTGCAACATCTCCACGGCGACGCAGAACTCCACCGAGCCGGCGCATCTCGTCGAGTACGGCCACGGACTGCTCGGCAGCAACACCGAGATCGACGCCGGCAACGTGCGCGCGTTCGCGAACACGGACAACATCGTGTTCTGCGCGACGAAGTGGGCCGGCCTCAGCGAGGACGACGTCGCCAACGCCGCGGCGACGCTCGGCGAGATCAGCAACTTCCCCACCGTCGCCGATCGACTGCAGCAGGGCGTGCTCAACCAGATCTTCCTCGGACGGTTGATGACGCGTACGGGCGGGCTGTCGAGCTTGCCGGCGTTCACGCGCGCCGACGGCTCCTCGATGCTCGACACCTCACATCTCGACTACGACGGCAACAGCCAGGGCGGCATCATGGGCGTGATGCTCGCCGCGGTGTCGCCCGACATCGAGCGCGCCGTGCTCGGCGTGCCCGGCATCAACTACAGCCTGCTGCTGCCGCGCAGCGTCGACTTCGCCGAGTACGAGGCCGTGTTCAAGCCGGCCTACCCGAACGACCTCGACCGGATGATCGACATCGATCTGCTGCAGATGCTGTGGGACCGCGGGGAGGGCGGTGGCTATGCCCAACACGTCACGTCGAACCCGTACGAGGGCACCAAGGCCAAGACCGTGCTGCTCGACATCGCGTTCGGGGACTGGCAGGTGAGCGAGCTGTCCGGTCTGGTCGCGGCGCGCACGATGGGTGTCACGATCCAGCGCCCGATCCTGGCCGCCGGACGCAGCGACGACGCCGACCTCGCGTGGGGCCTCCAGTCCACCGTCTACCCGAGCACCGGCTCCGGCGCCGTCATCTGGGACAGCGGCAGCGATCCGATCCCGCTCGAGGCCGTGCCACCATCCACCGGACGCGATCCGCACGAGGATCCCCGCTCGGATCCCGACGCGCAGTCGCAGAAGGCGTCGTTCCTGTTCGACGACACGCTCGTCGACGTCTGCGGCGGCGCGCCGTGCACGGCCGACAACAGCGGCTGAGCCGTCACACGGCCGGCGTGCGCTCCCACTTCAACGTCGCCAGTCCCAGCCCGCACAGCGCCGCCGCGACGAGGTAGGGCGCGGGGATGCCGATGTGGTGGAACAGGAAGCCGGCGAGTGCGGGTCCGACGACGCGCGCCAACGCGCTGCCGCTCTGCTGGAAGCCGAGCGCCTCGCCGCGCTGCTGGGGCGACACGCCGCTGGTGACCAGCGCGGTGAAGTTCGGCGCCGTCAGGCCCTGCCCGATCGTCAGCAGCAGCAGCGCCGGCACGAGCACGACCCAGTGCGACGCGAACGCGAGCACGGCGAGGCCGGCGGCGTTGAACACGAGCCCGATCGAGACCGAGCCGCGCACGCCGAAGCGGGCACCGACGGGCCGCACGATGCCGCCCTGGACGGCCACCAGCATCAGGCCGATGCACACGAAGATCACCGCGATGCCGGCCTCGCCGAGGTCGAACCGCGACTTGGCGAGCAGCGCGAACGTGGCCTCGAAGCCACTGAAGGCGGCGATCGCGATGAACGCCACCGTCACCAGTCGCCACAGCTCACGGGAGTGGACCGACTTGACCTTGGCGTGCTTCTCGCGGCGCTCGTGGTGGGTCTCCGGGAGGCGGACGATGGCCACGCAACCGTTGATGAAGGCCACCGTGCCGGCCACGTAGAACGGCAGGTGCGGCCCGCGCAGCGCCGACAGCGCGCCGAGCGCGGGTCCGAGCACGAAGCCGACGCCGAACGCGGCGCCGAGCAGGCCGAACGCGCGGGCGTGGTCCTTGCCGGGCACGACGTCGGCCACCGACGCCTGGGCCACCGACACGCTCGACCCCGATGCGCCGTCGATGATGCGTCCGACGAAGAGCAGCCACAGCACCCCGGCGGCACCGGTGATCACGCTGGCGATGGCCGTGCCGAACAGCGACATCAGGATGATCGGCTTGCGCCCGATCCGGTCGCTCAGCCGCCCCAGCAGGGGCGCGCCGACGAACTGGGCCAGCGAGTAGCTCGCGAACAGCAGGCCGACCGTGAACGCGTTGGCGCCGTAGCGCTCGGCATACACACCGAGGATGGGTGCGACGATGCCGAAGCCGACGAGGTCGAGCGCCACCGTCGTCCAGATGATCCAGAACCCGCGCGGCAGGGGTGTCTTCCCTGAACCGTCTTTGAGGTTGGATCCACGGTTCGACACGACGTTCAAGCGTGCCACCTCCGGCCCGTCATTCCCAACACGCCTCCCGGCGGGCGAGGCACATCGGGCGGCTCAGCGCCGGACGGTGGTGCCGGCCTTGGTGGTCTCCACCAGCCAGCCATCGGCCTGGAGCTGGGCACGGAGGGCATCGGCGGCGGCGAAGTCCTTGGCGGCGCGCGCCGCGTCGAGTGCCGCAGCCGTGGCGAGCACATCGGCCGGCACGTCGTCGGCTACCTTCAGGATCAGGCCGACGGCGTTGCCCAGCTCGTGCACGGTGGCCGCCAGTGTGGCCGCCAGGGCGAGATCGCCGGCGTCGATGGCCGCGTTGCCGCGGCGGGCGGCGTCGAAGACCAGCGCCATCGCGTTCGCGGTGTCGAGGTCGTCGTCCATCCGCTCGCGGAACGACGCGACGAGCGCCGGATCGGAGGCGACCGATGCCACGCCCGCACCAGCGGCACGACGGGCGAACGTGTCGAGCCCGGAGAGCGCCCGTTCGGCCGCGCCGACCGTGTCGGCGTTGACGCAGACGGGCGAGCGGTAGTGGCTCTGCAGCAGGAGCAGCCGGTAGCTGCGCGGATCCATCGTGTCGACGAGGTCGAGCAGGTTGGTGAAGTTGCCGAGGCTCTTCGACAGCTTCTCGCCCTCACCGTCGACGACGAACGCGTGGTGCATCCAGTGCTCGGCGAAGCCCTTGCCGAGCGCGACGGCCTGCGCCCGCTCGTTCTCGTGATGGGGGAACTTGAGGTCCTGCCCACCGGTGTGCAGGTCGAAGTGCTCGCCGAGCAGCTCGAGGCTCATCACGACGCACTCGCTGTGCCAACCGGGACGCCCGTCGCCCCATGGCGAGGGCCAGCTGGGC
This sequence comes from Ilumatobacteraceae bacterium, assembly GCA_025463305.1. The sequence continues at coordinate 12,439 of JAOBWK010000103.1, read as the reverse complement.
TCGTCTGGTTTCGTGAACTTCCACAGCGCGAAGTCGGCCGAGTCGTGCTTGTTCTCGGCGCCGAACACCTCGCGGTCGCCACCGCCGCTGAGCATGTCCTCCAGCCGCTGATGGGCGAGCAGGCCGTAGTCGGCGACGAACTTGACCGACATGTAGACGCCGTCGTCGGTGACGTACGCCGCGCCGCGCTCGATCAGCTGGCCGATCATCGTCACCATGCCGTCGACGTACTCGGTGGCGTGCGGGATGTCGGTGGGCCGCAGCACGCCCATCGCGTCCATCGCCCGCCACCACGTGGCCTCGTACTCGGCCGTGATGTCCTGCCACGGCCGGCCCTCGCGCTGGGCGCGCTCGATGATCTTGTCCTCGATGTCGGTGATGTTGGACACGTGGCGCACGCGCAGGCCCGTCGACTCCAGGTAGCGACGGAGGATGTCGTACACGAGCGTGGCCCGGCCGTGGCCGAGGTGCGGCGGGCCGTAGACCGTGGGGCCGCAGACGTAGAAGCTCACCGTGCCCGGATCGCGCATCGCGAGCGGGCGAACCGTGCGTGTCGCGGTGTCGTACAGGTTCAGCATGGGTCGACAGCGTATGCGGCTGCTGACGCGACATCGGTGACATTGAGGGCCGCGACGGCGCCGATCACGAGCGTGGCCGGTGACTCGATGACGAGATCGGCGAGCTGATCGAGGCGGCATCGGGCGACGAGCTGCTGATCGGTGGTGGCCCGGCGGATGGCCGCGACGGGCGTGTCGGCGGCGAGCCCACCATCCATCAACGCAGTCGCGATCACGCCGCGCTCGGCCACGCCCATCAGCACCACGAGCGTGCCGCCCGACTGGGCGAGCGCAGCCCAGTTCACCGGCAGCTCGCCGAACTGGCGATGGCCGGTGACGACCGTGAACGAGGCCGCCAGCCCGCGATAGGTGATCGGGATCCCCGCGGCCGCGGGCGCGGCAACGGCCGAGGTGATGCCCGGGACGACCTCGCACGCGAACCCGGCCGCGGCGAGCACGATCGCTTCCTCGCCACCACGACCGAACACGAACGGGTCGCCGCCCTTCAACCGCACGACCCGCTTGCCCTCGGTGGCGAGGCGAACCAGCAGCGTGTTGGTGAGCTCCTGGGCCACGCCGGCGCCCGGTCGCTTGCCGACATCGATCAGCTCCGCATCGGGACGGACGAGCGCGAGCACGCCCGCGCCGACGAGCGCATCGTGGACGACCACGTCGGCCTCGGCGATGAGCCGCGCTGCGCGCACGGTCAGCAGCTCCGGGTCACCGGGTCCAGCGCCGACGAGGGCGATGTGCCCGGCCCGGGGCGCGTCCGTCGATGACATGACCGAGAAGGTACCTGGTGCGAGGCGCGGGTCAGGCAGAGATTGCGGTGACCATCGCGGCGCCGGCCGTGGTGTTCGTGGCCTCGTCGATGAGGATCATCCGGCCGCCGTCGGGGTTGTCGACGTAGCGGTCGGCGACGATCGGCTCGCTGAGCTGCAAGCGGATGTGGCCGAGGTCGTTGAGCCCGAGCTGGTCGGCGGCCAGCTTGTCGAGCGTGGCGAGGTCGTGGCGGTGGTCGATGCCCGTCACCGTCGCCCGCCCGGTGCGGCTGCCGTGCTTGAACCAGTAGCGGCTGCCGACGGTGAGCGGCTGATCGATCATCCAGCACACGTCGATCTCGACGGACTCCCCGACGGCGGCCGGCGTCGCCGACGACGCGCCGACCAGCACGTCGCCACGTGACACGTCGACCTTGTCAGCCAGCTCGACGACCAGTGCGTAGCCGATCTCGGCGGACTCGATCGGGCGACCCGCGCGGTGCAGGGCGCGCACCGTGGTGGTGAGGCCGGCGGGCTGCACCGTGACGGTGTCGCCGATGGCGAGCGTGCCACCGGACAGCACGCCGGCGTAGCCGCGGAAGTCGGGGAGGTCGCCGCCCTGGGGACGGATGACGCGCTGCACGTGCACGCGGGGACCGACCTCGACGCGCGGCTGGTTGTCGAACTCCTCGAGCAGCTGCAGCAGCGGCGGACCGTCGTACCACGGCGTGTGCTGCGAGCCGTCGACGACGTTGTCGCCGAGCAGCGCGGACAGCGGGATCGGCACCACCGCGACGGGGGTCGGGAGGGCACGAACGTACTCGTCGACCTCCTTGGCGATGTTCGTGAACTCGGTCTCGTCCCAGTCGATGAGGTCCATCTTGTTGACCGCGAGAACGATGCCCTTCACGCCGAGCAGCGTCGCGATGAACGCGTGACGACGGGTCTGCTCGACGACGCCGTGACGGGCGTCGACGAGCACGATCGCGACGTCGGCGGTGGACGCACCGGTCACCATGTTGCGCGTGTACTGCGCGTGGCCGGGCGTGTCGGCCACGATGAAGCTGCGGCGCGGCGTGGCGAAGTAGCGATGCGCGACATCGATCGTGATGCCCTGCTCGCGCTCGGCCCGCAAGCCGTCGGTGAGGAGGGCGAGGTTGGTCTCGCCGTCGCCGTAGCGGCGGCTGGCCTTGACGACGGCGCTGAGCTGATCCTCGAACACGGTCTTGGTGTCGTGCAGCAGCCGGCCGATGAGCGTGCTCTTGCCGTCGTCGACGGAGCCGGCGGTGGCGATGCGGAGGGTGCCGAGTTGTCCGGCGCGCGGACGATCGAGTGTGGCGCTGGCGGTCATCAGAAGTAGCCCTCTCGCTTGCGGTCTTCCATCGCGGATTCGCTGAAGGTGTCGTCGGCCCGGGTGGCGCCACGCTCGGTGATCCGGGCGGCTGCGACCTCGGCGATGACGTCGTTCACGTCACTGGCCGTTGATTCGACGGCACCCGTGCAGCTGGCATCGCCGACGGTGCGGTAGCGAACCACGGCCTCGAACGGCACCTCGCCGGGCTCGAGCTCGACCGGACCGCCGACCGACAGCAGCATGCCGTCGCGCTCGACCACCGTGCGGGTGTGGCTGTAGTAGATGCTCGGCAGCGGCACCTCGTGCGCCGCGATGTAGTTCCAGATGTCGACCTCGGTCCAGTTCGACAGCGGGAACGCACGCAGGTGCTCGCCCTTGCGGATGCGTGCGTTGAGCACGCCCCACGGCTCGGGCCGTTGCTGGCGCGGGTCCCAACGACCCTGGCGGTCGCGGAAGCTGAGGATGCGCTCCTTGGCGCGGGCCTTGTCCTCGTCGCGGCGTCCGCCACCGAACGCGGCGTCGAAGCCGTGCTCGCCGATGGCGTCGAGGAGCGTGACGGACTGGAGCCGGTTGCGGCTCGCCCGCGGGCCGGTGTCCTCGACCACGCGCCCGGCGTCGATCGACGCCTGCACGCTCGCGACGACGAGGCGCACGCCCCAGTCCTTGACGAGCTGATCGCGGTACTCGATCACCTCGGGGAAGTTGTGCCCCGTGTCGACGTGCATCACCGGGAAGGGAAGCCGCGCCGGCGCGAAGGCCAGCAGGGCGAGGTGCAGCAGCACCGCCGAGTCCTTGCCGCCGCTGAACAGCAGCACCGGGTTCTCGCACTCGGCCGCGACCTCGCGGATGATGGTGATGGCCTCGTCGGTCAGTGCGTCGAGGTGCAACCCGGCCTGGATGCTGCTCTCGGACGGGGAGACGTCGGTGCTCATGCGTGCAGCCCGCACTCGGTCTTCGCGCTGCCGGCCCAGCGTCCGCCGCGCTTGTCCTCGCCCGGGGCGACGGGGCGAGTGCACGGCCAGCAGCCGATGGACGGGTAGCCGCGCTCGGTGAGCGGGTTCGCCGGCAGCTCGTGCAGCTGGGCGTAGAGCGCCATGTCGTCGTCGGTGTACGCCGCGAGCGGGTTGAGCTTGACGATGTTGCGGCCGATGTCGAACGAACCGACGGACGCGTTGGCCCGGGTCGGTCCGTCGGCGCGGCGCACGCCGGTGATCCACGCCCGCTTGCCCTCGAGCGAGCGGTTGAGCGGCTCGACCTTGCGGATCGCGCAGCATCCCTCCATGTCGGTCTGCCAGAGGTTGTCGGGCTGCACATGAGGGAGCGGGTTCACGATGCGCAGGTTGAGGTCGAGCTTCTTCGTCAGCTCGTCGACCAACCACTTCGTCTCGGCGAACAGGTACTGGGTGTCGAGCAGCACGATCTCGATGCCGGGGACGGCCGTGGCAGCGACATGGACGAGCACGGCGTCCTCGAAGCTGGCGGTGACGACCAGGCCATCGACGCCGAACCGGTCGGCGGCCCAGCGGAGGGTGTCGGCGGGTTGTCCGGTCTCGAGCGAGGAGGGGAACGTGATCAGCGACATGTCGAGCATGCTATCCCGACAAATCCGATCACCTTTCGGTGGATGGTCGGGATTTGGAACGCCGTTAACGTCGAGCCATGGCGTTCGGTTACCCGGTCTACCTCGATCTCGACGGCGTTCCGGTGCTGGTGGTGGGCGGTGGCCCGGTCGCACTGCGCAAGGCGACGGGCCTCGCCGAGGCGGGCGCAGCGGTGACCGTCGTGGCGCCGCACACGGTCGAGGGGATCGCCGCTGTCGCCCGCCACGTCCTGCGCCGGGCCTACCTGGCCACCGACGTCGTCGGGTTCCAACTGGTGATGACGGCCACCGACGATCCCGCCGTGAACGCCGCCGTGGCCCGCGACGCCACCGAGCATCGGATCTGGGTGAACAGCGCCGACGATCCCGACAACTGCAGCTTCATCCTGCCTGCGGTCGCCCGTCGCGGCCTGCTCAGCGTGGCCGTGAGCACCGGCGGCTCGAGCCCGGCCCTGGCCGGCCGGCTGCGCGACGACATCGCCGCCGGTCACCTCACCGCCGCCGCCGAATCCGCGGCCGTCGAGCTCGGTCGCCAACGCGCCGAGATCCACGCAGCCGGCGCGAGCACGGAGGACGTCGACTGGACCGACCGCGTCGACCGCGCCCTCGGCACCGACTGAGACGGCCTCGACCTGCCGCATCCGCGAACTGGACGTTCACACGGCCCGGAAAGGGGCCGATCTCGCGTCCAGTGCTCAGATCGTCGCGTCCACCTCGGCGATGAACGTCTCCCAGACGGGATGGTCACTGCCGGTCCAGATCGAGGCGCGCAGCTCGGCTGCCCGCTCGGGCGACCATCCGAGGTGCTTGCGCGCGTACAGCGAGTAGAACGCGGTGACCCGGAAGTTGGCGGCGCAGTGGATCAGCACACGGCGGCCGTCGAGCCCCTCCATCGTCGCCTCGAAAGCCGCGAAGTCGGCGGCGGTCGGTGCATCCCACGCCACCGGGATGAAGTGGTAGGACATCCCCGCGGCGCGGACCACGCCGGCCTCGTCGGGCACCGAACGGTGGTCGACGGGCGCGAGGTTGACGACGGCCTGATAGCCCTCGTCGGCCGCGTCGCGCAGCTGGTCGGCGGTGGGGTGCCCGCCCGTGACGACGTCGGGCGACACGACGCGGGCGTTGTAGATCTCGGCAGTGCTCACGACCGCACAGTAGGCTGCCCCTCGGCGCCAGCCGACCGAATGACGATGCCTGCACCACGACCGCCGAGCGGATCCACCACACGGACCGACGCGACACGGACCGGTCCACGACGGATCGGTTGGCTCGTGATGGGGACCGAGAGCTACGGCGTCCAGCGGATCACCAGTGGGATGGTCGTCGAGATCCGCCGCCGCGGGATCGATGTCCACGTGATGAGCGTGCATCCCGGCTCCATCGCCGACCGGGCGGCCGCCGCCGAGCTGCCGACCACCGTGTTCACCTCTGCCATCGCTCGCGCCGGCTGGACGGCCCGCCTGCGGTCGGTGCGCATCCTCCGGCTGCTGGCCGAGAACATCCACACGGCGCGCCGCTTGCGGGCCGCGGTCATCGCCGACGACCTCGACCTGATCCAGCTGAGCGACATCGAGCTGGTCGTCGCCGCCCGGCTCGCCGTGCGCAGGACCCGTACGAGGATCTGCTACCTCACGCCCAACCGGCCACCCGTGCACCGGCTCGCGACCTGGCTGTTCCCCCGCGTGCTGGGCGGCCACCGCCTCACCGTGCTGTCGAACTCCGACGACATCCGGGCCCGTTTCGCCGATGTCGGCGTGACGAGCACGACTCTGATGCTGGGCATCGATCCGGCGGAGTTCACCCTGGGCATGGCGGCCCCGCACCGCGGCAACAGCGGAACGGTGCGCCTGGTCACGATCGGGCGCCTCAACGAGATCAAGGCCCAGGACCTGTGGATCGCGGCCACGATCGAACTGCTGGACCGCGGACATGACGTCTCGCTGATGATCGTCGGCGGCGACCTCAACCAACCCGAGTTCGTCGCCGGGCTGCACGCGCTCGTCGCGGCATCCGGACATGCCGAGCGGTTCACGTTCGCCGGTGACCGGAACGATGTGACCGCGATGCTCGCCGATGCCGACGTGGCGCTGTGCGGCACCCGTGACGTCGAGGCCTTCGGGCTCGCCGCGGTGGAATCGCTGTCGTGCGAGCGGCCCGTGGTCGTCCTCGGCGATGGTGGGATCCGCGAGACCGTCGACGACGGCGTGACCGGCTGGTTCGTGCCGGCCGTCGAGCTGTCGAGCATGGTGGACACGCTGGAGCGCTGCCTCGCCGACCGCCCGCGGTGGGCCGAGATGGGCCGCGCCGGTCGGGAGAAGGTGCTGCGCCTCTACACGCTGGAACGCGTGGTCGATCACTACCTGGCGATCCTCGCGACGGGCTGAGCGGCCTGGCCAACCGGGCCGGCGGTGAGGGCCGGCGGGGGGTCCCGCACGCGGGCGGACCTGCGGTGGAGCGCACGGAGCGTGACATCTTGACAGGACCTTGAAGATCTTAGAATCGTTCTCGGGTTACCCTCGGTCCGTGGACGGTGGGCAGGCCAAGGAGAACCTTCGCGACGGTGCGCGCCCGCGACACCGATCGGTGTGGCTCGCCGTGGCGGCCCTGTGCTCGCTGCTGGTCGTCACCCGACCCGAGGTCGCCCAGGCCACGGCGGTGGTGCCGGGCGTGTCGTGCTCGACCGGGACGACGCTCGTGATCGTGGCCCACGAGGACGACGACCTGCTGTTCCTCAGCCCCGATCTCGCCCACGACGTCGCCAGCGGCCGCTGCGTGCACACCGTGTTCCTGACCGCCGGTGACGACGGCTCCCCCGCCTCGTACTGGTCCACCCGCGAGCAGGGCCCGAAGGCCGCGTACGCGCTCATGGCCGGCGTGGCCAACGCTTGGACCGAGCACGACACGACGGTCCCCGGCCACACGCTCGCCACCTTCACGCTCGATGCCGCACCGCGGATCGCGCTGACGTACGTGCGGTTGCCCGACGGGTTCCTCAACGGCCTTGGCTTCCCGTCCACCACCTGGACCAGCCTCCAGCAGCTGTACGACGGGCGGCAGACGACGCTGCAGGCCGTCGACGGCTCGAACACGTTCACGTCGGCCGACCTGACCGCGTCGCTGACGGCCATCATGACCGCCGACCAGCCGGACACCATCAGGATCCAGGACCCGCTCGGCGCGTACACCGACGGGGACCACAGCGACCACCACGCCTCGGCGCAGTTCGCGCTCGCCGCCCGCCAGGCGTACACGACGCCCAACACGCTCATCGCCTACCGCGACTACTCGATCGCCGGGCTGCCGGAGAACGTCGACGGCAACGACCGCACGATCAAGACCAACGCATTCGTCGCCTACGCCGCGTACGACCCGCGCACCTGCCAGAGCGAGGACGCCTGCAAGCCGCTGTCCGAGGGCCAGTGGCTGAGCCGCCAGTACGAAGTCGCGCAGTGGACGCCGACGGCGGTCGAGCAAGCTCCGGTCGCCGCCATCACGGCACACGGCGACGTGCGCATCGGTGCTCGGGTGGTGCTCGACGGCTCGGCATCGACCGACGCCGACGGCAACGCGATCACCTATTCCTGGCAGCAGACGGGCGGGACCACGGTCGCGCTGACCGGAGCCGACACGGCGAAGCCGACGTTCACGGCGCCGACCGTGGTCGACACGCTCACGTTCGCACTCGTGGTCAGTGACGGCGTGCTCCCCAGCGCGCCCACGACGGTGACGGTACGGATCGTGGCCGACGGCACGAACCTCGCGCTGTCCGCAGCGGTGACGGCGTCCTCGCAGAACAACTCGACCGGGCAGACCGCCGCCAAGGTCCGCGATGGTTCGGCCGAGGGCTATCCCGGCGACTACTCACACGAATGGGCCTCGCAGGGCGAGGGCGTCGGTGCCTGGATCCAGCTCGCCTGGACCAGCCCGCAGTCGTTGACCCAACTCGTGCTCCACGACCGGCCGAACCTCGTCGAGCACATCACGAACGCGACGCTGGTCTTCTCCGACGGCACCAGCGTGCAGACCGGACCCCTCGAGAACGACGGCTCCGCCACCATCGTCAACCTCCCCGAAGCGATCACCACCACCAGCGTCAAGCTCACCGTCACGGCCATCGACGACGGCGGGCTGAACATCGGCCTCTCCGAGATCGAGGCCTACGGCGACGGCGCCATCCCCGTGACCCCGCCTCCCGTCACGACCACCAACGTCGCCCCGAACGCCACGGTCACAGCCTCCACCCAGGACGTGTCCACCGGGCAGACCGCAGCCAAGGCCGTCGACGGATCAGCCGACGGTTACCCCGGCGACTACTCGCACGAATGGGCCACGCAGGGCGAAGGCGTCGGCGCCTGGATCCAGCTCACGTGGACCAGCCCGCAGACCCTGACACAGCTGGTCCTCCACGACCGACCCAACCTCGTCGAGCACATCACTGATGCGACGATCACGTTCTCCGACGGCACCAGCGTGCACACGGGGCCGCTCGAGAACGACGGCACCGCCACCACCATCACCCTCCCGGCCGCGGTCACCACCACCAGCGTCAGGGTCACCGTTGCTGCCATCGACGACGGCGGCCAGAACATCGGCCTCTCCGAGATCGAGGCAGACGCCACGTCGTCGTCGACGGCGCCGCCGCCCGCGCCCGAGACCAACGTCGCCAGCGCGGCGACGGTATCGGCGTCGACAGAGAACGCATCGACGGGTCAGACGGCGATCAAGGTCGTCGACGGCTCGGCCGAGGGCTATCCGGGCGACTACTCACACGAGTGGGCCACCGCGGGCGAGACGACCGGCGCGTGGATCCAGCTCGACTGGGCCAGCCCGCAGACGATCGACAAGGTCGTCCTCCACGACCGTCCGAACCTCGTCGAGCACGTCACCGACGCGACGATCGTCTTCTCCGACGGCACGACGATCGACACCGGACCGCTCGAGAACGATGGCTCGGCGACGACGATCACCTTCCCGGCGGTCACAGCCTCGGCGATGAGGATCACCGTCACCGCGGTCGACGACGGTGCGCAGAACATCGGCCTGTCCGAGGTCGAGACGTACAGCCCCGGCGCCCCGACGACCCCCGTGACCCCGCCACCGACGGGGCCGACCGCTCCGGTCGGGCCGAACCTCGCCCTCGCCTCGACCGTGACGGCGTCGACGCAGAACGACGACACCGGGCAGACCGCAGCCAAGGTGATCGACGGATCGGCCGACGGCTACCCCGGCGACTACTCGCACGAATGGGCCACGCAGGGCGAGACGACCGGCGCCTGGATCCAGCTCGACTGGGCCGGCTCGCAGACGATCGGTCGGATCGTGCTCCACGACCGACCCAACCTCGTCGAACACGTCACCGATGCGACCATCCTCTTCTCCGACGGAACCACGATCCACACCGGTCCGTTGAACAACGACGGCAGTGCGACCACGATCACCTTCCCCGCCGTCAGCGTGACGGCGATCAAGATCACCGTCACGGCCGTCGACGACGGAGCGCAGAACATCGGCCTCTCCGAGATCGAGGCCTACGCCGGCTGAGCGGGCCCGACCGATCTGGGCGGGCTGATCCGGGCTGGTTGATCGGGCGGGAACGGACCACAGGGCTGGTCCGGCCGCTCGGTAGCCTGGACGGCTTATGAGCACGATCCCGGACAAGCCGTCCCTCGACGGCATCGAAGCCCGGTGGAGCCAGCAATGGAACACCGACGGCACCTACACCTTCGATCGTTCGGCCACCCGCGACCAGGTGTTCAGCATCGACACCCCGCCCCCGACGGTCAGCGGTTCGCTGCACATGGGCCACGTCTTCAGCTACACCCACACCGACGTCATCGCCCGCTACCAGCGGATGATCGGCAAGACCGTCTTCTACCCGATCGGCTGGGACGACAACGGCCTCGCCACCGAGCGGCGCGTCCAGAACTACTTCGGCGTCCGCTGCGATCCCTCGCTCCCGTTCGAGGCGGGCTTCGAGCCGCCGTTCCGCGGTGACCCGCCGAAGGACCACCGTGCGATCCCGATCTCGCGGCCGAACTTCATCGCCCTGTGCGAGGAGCTGACCGCGCACGACGAGGCCATCTTCGAAGACGTTCTCCGCCGGCTCGGCCTGTCCTACGACTGGTCGATGCTCTACACCACCATCGACGACCACTGCCGCCGCGCCAGCCAGAAGGCGTTCCTGCACAACCTCGCGCGCGGCGAGGCGTACACCCAGGACGCCCCGACGCTGTGGGACGTCGACTACAAGACCGCCGTCGCCCAGGCCGAGATGGAAGACCGCGAGGTCGGCGGCGCGTACCACCAGCTCGCGTTCCATCCGGTTGCCGGTGGCGACGACATCGTCATCGACACCACCCGCCCGGAGCTGCTGCCCGCCTGCGTCGCGCTCGTCGCGCATCCGTCCGACGCGCGCTACGAGCCGCTCTTCGGCACGACCGTGCGCACGCCGCTGTTCGGCGTCGAGGTGCCGATCCTCGCCCACCACCTCGCCGATCCCGAGAAGGGCACCGGCATCGCGATGATCTGCACGTTCGGTGACACCACCGACGTCACGTGGTGGCGCGAGCTGAACCTCGAGTCGCGTGCCATCGTCGCCCGCGACGGCCGGCTGCTCGCCGATGCGCCGTGGATCACCGACACCGACGGCCAGGCGAAGTACGCCGAGCTCGTCGGGCGCAGCACCAAGCAGGCCCAGAAGCAGATCGTCGAGATGCTCACCGCGTCGGGCGAGCTGCTCGGCGACCCCCGCCCGATCCAGCATCCGGTGAAGTTCTACGAGCGCGGCGATCGCCCGCTCGAGATCGTCGCCAGCCGCCAGTGGTACATCCGCAACGGTGGCCGCGAGGAACAGCTCCGCGCCGGCCTCGTCGCCCGCGGCGAGGAGATCACCTGGCACCCGGCGCACATGCAGCACCGGTACACCAACTGGGTCGACGGGCTCAACGGCGACTGGCTGATCAGCCGGCAGCGCTTCTTCGGCGTGCCCGTCCCGATCTGGTACTCGCTCGACGCCGACGGCAACCCCGACTACGACGCGCCCCTCGTGCCCGACGAGTCACGGCTGCCGATCGATCCGTCCACCGACGCGCCCGCCGGCCACACCGAGGCCCAGCGCGGCGTTCCAGGCGGCTTCATCGGCGATCCCGACGTGATGGACACGTGGGCGACATCGTCGCTCACCCCGCAGATCGCCGGGCGTTGGGGCGAGGACGGCGACGACCTGTTCGCCCGCGTCTTCCCGATGGACATGCGTGCCCAGGCCCACGACATCATCCGTACCTGGCTGTTCTCCACGGTCGTGCGCAGCCACTGGGAAGAGGGCGTCGCGCCCTGGAAGCATGCGGCCATCAGCGGCTGGATCCTCGATCCCGACCGCAAGAAGATGTCGAAGTCGAAGGGCAACGTCGTCACCCCGCTCAGCCTGTTCGAGCAGTACAGCACCGACGCGGTTCGCTACTGGGCCGGCTCGGCGCGCGGCGGTGCCGACACCGCGTACAGCGAGGACCAGATGAAGGTCGGCCGCAAGCTGGCGATGAAGCTGCTCAACGTCAGCAAGTTCGTGCTCGGGTTCGGCGAGCCGGCGGCCGACGCGGTCGCCGACAACCCGATCGACACCTCGATGCTCGCTCGCCTCGCAGCCGTCGTGGCCGAGTGCACCGCGGCCTTCGAGGGCTTCGACTACGCCCGCTCGCTGGAGCGCACCGAGGCGTTCTTCTGGTGGTTCTGCGACGACTACGTGGAGCTGGTCAAGAGCCGTGCCTACGGCACCGACGACCCCGGCGCTGCCGCCAGCGCGCGCGTCGCGCTGCGCACCGCGCTGGGCACGCTGCAGCGGATGTTCGCTCCGTTCATCCCGTTCACCACCGAAGAGGTGTGGAGCTGGTGGAACGCGGGCTCCATCCATCTCGCGGCATGGCCGGCGGCGGAGGACAGCGGTGGCGATGCCGAGCTGCTGGACGTGGTCTGTGAGATCGTCGCCCAAGTTCGACGCGCAAAGACGGAAGCGAAGGTCACCCAGCGGGCATCGGTGTCCCGTCTGACCGTGTCTGCACCGGCTGCAGCGCACGCGGCGATCGAGGCCGGACGCTCCGACATCGCCGACGCGGGATCGATCCTTGCGTTCGACATCGTCTCTGGCGACACTGTGCAGTGCGCAATTGAATTG
>JAOBWK010000073.1 GCA_025463305.1 Ilumatobacteraceae bacterium | reverse complement strand
CGAAGTGCAACGAGCTCGGCGGCATCAACGGTCGTCAGATCAAGTTCAACTACTACGACGCCCAGCTGCTCAACGTCGGCCCAGCCATCCAGGGCGCGTGCGACGACAAGAACTTCTTCCTCGTCGGTGAGGGCTGGGCCTTCGACTCCAACCAGGAGGAGACCCGCCTCGCCTGCGGGCTGCCCGCGGTCCCGGCATACACCGTGAGCGCAGCCTTCGCGATGGGCAAGGACGTCTACAACGCGGTGCCGAACCCGGCCGACGAGACGCCGGCCGGTGTGTTCGCGCAGACCACCACGCTGCTCGGCGACGCAGTCAAGCACGTGGGTGTCCTGGTGGCGAACTACTCGGCGACGCAGGAGACGCGCGACAAGGCCGTGGCCGTCGCCAAGAACTTCGGCTGGGACTTCTCGGAGACGACGCTCGAGTACAACGTCGCCGGCGAGTCGGACTGGACGCCGTTCGTCAAGCAGCTCAAGGACGCCGGCTCGACCGCGGTCTTCTGGGCCGGATCGTGCCTGCCGAACCTGCAGCTGTTCGCCCAGGCGGCCGCGGCCAACGACTTCAACGTGCCGATCATCACCGACACGAACCACTACGAGGCGGGCTGCGCAGCGGCCAACACCGACGGCGCGCTGGACAACCTCTACATCCGGATGACCTACATCCCGTTCGAAGAGGCCAGCCAGAACAAGGCCACCCAGGACTACCTGGATCTGCTCAAGGCGTCGGGCGGCGACACGTCGCAGCTCGGCATGCAGGCCACGTCGTCGTTCCTGCTCTGGGCCACGGCTTCCTCGGCGTGCGGTGACACGCTGACCCGCGACTGCGTGCTCACCAACCTCAAGAACACGCACAGCTGGACCGGTCACGGCCTGCACGCCGAGGACGATCCGGGTGGCAACCACCCGCCGAAGTGCAGCCTGTTGATCAAGCTCACCGGCACCGTCTACAGCCAGGTCGAGCCGACGACGCCCGGCAAGTACGACTGCGACGACTCGTGGATCGCTCCCGTCACGGGCGTTCCGGCACTGGCGGCCGCCAAGCTCGACGCCAACCGCATCTCGCAGCAGTTCGCCGCCGGCGGCTGAGGTTCGACCAGGTCCCTTCCTGACCCCGCATGACAATGTGGGGCCAGGGAGGGACGATGGCATCCGAGGCGGGAATCGAGGCGGTGAGCGAGCGACGGTCACCCGTGATCGTCGGTGTCGGGCAGGTCTCGAACAAGGACCCGGAGCGCATCGTTCACCCGGTGGAGCTGATGGCCGACGCGGCCCGGGCGGCGTGCGCCGACGCCCACGCGGATCTGTTGCCATGGATCGGGGCAGTGCGCTCGGCGCCACTGTCGATCTTCGGCGACGATCGCGGTGGCGAGATGGTGGCGACCGTGCTGGGGCTCGGCGCGGGCCAACGGATCGAGTGGGCCTACAGCGGCGCGGCACCGCAGACGCACCTGGCCGAGGCGTGCGCGCAGATCGCCAGTGGCGAGGTCGATGCCGTGTTGCTGATCGGCGGCATCGCCGACGCGTCGTACCGCAACGCCAGCCGCCTGGGCATCGCGCCGCCGGCGCCGCCGACCTCGGTGTGGTCGCAGGGCTCGGGTGGCGTGGGCGATCTGCAGCCGAACATCCGCCACTCATGGGACGTCGCCGAGGGTGACGCGGGCGCGCAGATGCCGTCGTCGTTCTTCGCGCTCGTCGAGAGCGCGATCGGCGCGGCGATGGGGTTCTCGCCCTCCGAGCACCGCGCGTCCCTCGGCCGATTGATGGCGGGCTTCACCGACGTGGCCGCGAGCCGGCCGGACCTCGCCTGGTTCCCGATCGCACGCTCTGCCGCGGAGCTGTCGACGCCGACACCGGCCAACCGGTACATCGCCGAGCCGTACACCAAGCTGATGTGCTCGTTCCCCACGGTGGACCTCGCGGCCGCCGTCATCGTCACGTCGACTGCGCTCGCCGATCGTCTGCAGGTGCCGAGCGAGTCGCGCGTCCATCCGTGGGTGGGCGTCGGGGCGAAGGAGGCCGGTGCACCGTCGACCCGACCGCAGATCCATGTCGCTCGGGCCGTCGAGTCCGCGGCGCAGCGCGCCCTCGAGCTGGCCGGGATCTCGGCCGGCGATGTCGATGCGTTCGATCTCTACTCGTGCTTCCCGGCGGCCATCCAGCTCGGCATGGCGGCGTTCGGGATCGGTGCCGACGATCCTCGGCCGCGCACCGTCACCGGCGGCCTGCCGTTCTTCGGTGGCCCGGGCGCGAGCTACACACTGCACGGCATCGCCAGCCTGGTCGAGCACTGCCGCGCCCAACCCGGCTCGATCGGGGCGATGGTGGGCCTCGGCGGGATGATCAACGACTTCGCCGTCGGTCTCTACTCGACGAACGCGCCCGACGCGCCGTTCCGCGCCGAGACGATCCCGCCGGATCCGTCGGGCGCGGTCGACACCGTGCGCACGGCATCCGGACACGGTGTGGTGGAGGCGGCCACCGTGCTGCACGACCGCGATCGCGGCCCCGTCGCGGCACCCGCGATCATCCGCCTCGACGACGGCCGCCGCGTCGGTGCCCGCGTCGCCGATCCGCACGCTGCGTCAGCGCTGAGCGGCCGCTCGATCGTCGGCGAGACCGTGACCCTCATCGACACCGACGGTTCCTGCACGTACGAGGTGTGAGCCGTTGCGGGATCGTCCCGTGATCAGCGCGACGGGTCGACGACGATCTTGCCGACGACGGTTCGAGCCTCGAGATCGGCGAGTGCGCCGGCGACGTCGGCGAGGCCGATCACGCGCGACACCGGCACGGTGAGGCTGCCGTCGGCCATCATCGCCATCAGTTCGGCGTGGACGCCCTGCACCAGCTCGCGGCCCGTCGGCGTGGTGCTGTACGCGCCCATGTAGACGCCCATCACGGAGATGCTCGACCGCAGGATGGAGCCGCCGTTGAACCGCGGTGTGTCGCCGCTGGCGAAGCCGACGACGAGCAGCCGGCCGTCGACGGCGAGGCAGCGCCGGGCGTCCTCGGACAGCGCGCCGCCGACCGGGTCGACCACGATCTCGACGCCTCGGCCGTCGGTGAGCTCGCGGACGCGTTCGCGGATCGAGCCCGTCGAGTGATCGACCACCGCGTCGGCGCCGGAGGCGAGGCACGCCTCGAGCTTCGCCGCGCCGGCCGCGACGGCGATGACGCGAGCACCCCACCGCTTGGCCAGCTGGATGGTCGCGACGCCGACGCCACCCGCCGCACCGAGCACGAGCACCGTCTCGCCCGGCTGCAGCCGGGCCCGATGGCGGAGCGTGATGTGCGCCGTCTGGAAGATGATCTGCCCGGCCACCGCGTCGTGCATGCCGACCGCGTCCGGCACCTCGAACAGCTGCTCGAGCTTCACGATCGCGTGCTCGGCGAGCCCACCGTTGGGCAGCTCCGGTACGGCCGTGACGCGCCGGCCGATCACGCCGGGGTCACCGTCGGGACCGACGGCGACGATCACGCCGCCGGCATCGAGGCCGGGTGTGAAGGGGAGAGGCGCGGCGAGTGGGTACGTACCGCGGCCGAGCATCGCATCCGGGAGGTTCAGCGCGGCGGCCTCGACGCGCAGCAGCGCCCGGCCGGGGCCGGGCACGGGGACCTCGACGTCGTCGACCCACACGACGTCGGTGGGCGCGCCGTGGGCGTGGATCCGCGCGGCTCTCACGGGGCGAGCTCCGCGGAGTTCGCACCCAGCGGCGGCGGGGGAGCGACGGACCCGCGCCGTTCGCCGTCGAGCACGAACGGGCTGGCCGGCACCCGGCGGCCGTCGACGACCTCGACGGCGGCCTCCGGCGCGGCGAGCGCGTCGTCGTACGATCGCACGGCCGCGGCCGGGATGCCCTCCGCAGCGAGCGCCGCCAACCACTCCGATGACGGGCGAGTCGCGATCCGGCCGCGCACCTGCTGCGCGTAGTCGTCGGTGGCGGCGTACTCGAGCCCGAGCATCGCCGCGAGCCGGTCGCGGAAGTGCATCGGTGTCTGCACGACCAGCCGCCGGCCGTCGGATCCCTCGGCGACGATGGTGCCGGGCGATCGCATCGTGCCGGTGCGGTCGATGATCGACAGCCACGACAGCAGCGCATCGGTGAGGGCGATGCTGATGTGCGTGCCCTCGCCGGTGCGGCCGCGTCGCACGAGCGCGGCGAGGATCGCCTGCGACGCCGCCGTGCCGCCCGCGAGATCGGCGACCTGCGCGGGGATCGGCCCGACCGGTTGGCCGAACACGGCCTGGAGATCGAACGCGCCGGTCGCGGCCTGGATCACGCCGTCGATGGCCGGCGCCGCGGAGCCACCCTCGCCGTAGCCGGTGATCGAGCAGGTGATGATCGACGGGTGCGCCGCGCGCAGGACCTCCGGACCGAGGCCGAGTCGAGCCATGACGCCGGGCCGGGCGTTGTCGATCGCGACGTCGAACTGCGGCACCATCGCGAGCAGTCGGGCGTGGTCGGCCGGCTGCTTCAGATCGAGCACGACGCTGCGCCGGTCGCGGTGCAACGCGAACCAGAAGTCGGAGCTCGGCACCGTCGAACCGCCGCGGGTCGGGTCGCCGCTGGGCGGCTCGACCTTGACGACGTCGGCACCGAGCTGGCCGAGCACCATCGTCGCGTACGGCCCGGACAGGAACGTCGTCAGATCGAGGATCCGGACGCCGTCGAGCGGTTGGGTGGTCACGGCGTGACCATAGGCCCGAGGGGGCGTTGCTGCGAGAGTCGCAGCAACGCCCCGGGGGGATCACACGCCCACTGACGGGATCAGTGGCGGGACTTCTGGCCCAGCTTGGCGGCGTACACCGACGCGATCGGCGAGCCGACCCCGGTGATGTCGTCGTAGCCCGGTGTCACGGCGAGGGTGTTGCCCTGGCCGAGCGTGCGCAGGCTGGTGAAGGTGCCGGACGTGGGATCGTCGCTGGTGTTGTAGTCGACACGCACGGCGGCCAACGTCTGAGCCGGCGCCGTGATGTCGTGCAGCGCCGAGGCGTCGATCCGGTAGATCGCCGGGTTGGCGAAGCCGTGCGCGTGCCCGGCCGCCTGGTCGGCCAACGCCTCGATGCCGGCCATCAACGGCGACGCCACGCTCGTGCCGCCGATGCGGTACTCGCCGTAGTGCACCGAACCGTCGCCGAACGTCTCCGTCTGGCCGACGAGGATGCCCGTCGTGGGGTCGGCGAGCGCTGCGATGTCCGGCACCGCACGACCCGGCGTGCCTGTGTTCCAGAAGTTGGAGATCGACGCGGGGACCACGCCCTGCTGGTAGGCCGGCTCGGCGAACAGCTGGCTCGTGCCGCCACCCGCACCACCGTTGTACGAGCCCGGCAGCGGATCCGTGAACTGCCCCGTGGCGGGATCGATGACGTCGCGGTAGGTGCCCCAGCCGCCCTCGCTGATGTAGTTGTTCTGCGCACCGATCTCCAGCGTGGTGCCGCCGACGGCGGTCACGAACGGATCCGACGCCGGGAAGTCGACCGTGCGGTCGGCCGGCACGCCGTCGCCGCCGGTCTCGTCGCCGTTGTCACCGGACGAGAAGAACGTGCCGATGCCCTCGAGTGCGGCCTGGATGAAGATCGCGTTGTAGACGTCGAGCAGCGTCGGATCGACGACCTCGTTGATGCCACCCCACGAGTTGCTGACGATGTCGGCACGGTGGTTGTCGACGACGTCGTTGACGGCCGCGAGCAGGTCCTGATCGAGGCAGCTCGCCGCGCCGACGTAGAGCACCTTCGCGCCCGGCGCCATCGTGTGCACGGACTCGACGTCGAGCGTCTCCTCGCCGTACCAACCCTGCTCGCCGCACTGGTCGCCGTTGACCGCGTCGTTGTAGCCGAAGCGGGTGCCCGGCTCCTTGATCTGGCTGAACTTGTTGCCCCAGGCGGCGCCGCCGTTGGCGCCGGCGAACTGGTTGATGTCGCCGGCGATGGTCGGCGAGGCGTAGGCGTCGGTGATGGCCACCGTCACGCCCTTGCCGTCGATGCCCTTCTTGAGCAGGCTCGACACGTCGTACGCACCCTGCATCTGCGCCGGCTTGTAGCCGCACGGCGCATATGTCACGGGGTTCGCGTACGGCGGGGTGACCGCTGCGGTCGACAGGTCCGGCGTCGGCGCGACCTGCTGGCCGAAGTAGGCCGAGCACGGGGTGCCGACGATGAACGCATCGTCCGGCGGTGCACCCGGATCCGGCGTCGGGACCGGCGGCGTGGTGTGCGCCGAGTGCTTGCCGTTGCCATGGCCGTGGCCCCGACCGGTGCCATCGCGGCCGCTGCCGTCGCCCTGACCACCGTCGTTGGTGGCGTTCTGCGGCTGCGCGAGGCGGCTCGGGGTGTTGATGCCCTCGACGAATCCGTCGACGATGCCGACGACGGCCTTCGGCACGAACAGTGGCGTGACCGGCGCGAGGAACACGAAGCCGTCGCTGTCCTGGATCCGGCGGATGTCGGTCTTGAACGCGACGTCGGCCTGGGACACCCTGCCGTCGGCGGCGATCATGATGTGGTTCGCCGGGTTGTAGGTGATGTTCAGCCCGGCACCCTGCAGCCACCCGGTGACCGTGCGCGCATCGCTGTCGGTGGCCGCGAAGCGCTGCCGGTACTGGCTCGGGCTGAGGAACTGCCCATAGGACTGGTTGGCCGGATCCGAGACCGCAAGGGCCAGCGCCGCCGCAGCACCCTCGTTGCGGACCTTCAGCGCACCTTCGAAGCGCACCGGATCATTGGGGAACTGACCGTCGACGATCGTGTCGCCGGGCTGGAGGACGTACGCCGAGTTGGGGACCTCGACGTAGCCGCCCTTGCTGCCGTTGTTGTTGGATGGGCTCGCCGCTGCGGCCACGCTCGTGCTCACAGCAGCTGCTGCGAGGATCACGGCTGAGCCGAGGGCAAATGCCCGCGTGTGTCGGTACATGCGTTGACTCCCTTGGAAAATCTGTCCCTGAGCCGTCGCGCCAAGCGCCCACCGGGCGTTCCGACCTGAGGGAATCCTTGCACAGCCGCCGCGGCGTTGGAACAGCTGAGCCGAGATTTTTCCATGTCGGAAGACATGAACCGAGACGCTGGCGAGACGGTTCAACGATGCATCCACGTCGACGAGCGTCGCGTCCCCGAGGACGCGACACCCGTCGACGCTGTTCTCAGGCGAGATCGAACCGGTCGAGGTTCATCACCTTGTGCCACGCTGCCACGAAGTCGCCGACGAACTTGGCCGACGAATCTGCGCTCGCGTACACCTCGGCGATCGCCCGCAACTGCGAGTTGGAGCCGAACACGAGATCGACCGCGGTGGCCGTCCACGTGACCTCGCCGGTGCTGCGGCTGCGGCCCTCGTAGACGTTCTCCTCGACCGACGTCGTCCACTCGTTGGCGATGTCGAGCAAGTTGACGAAGAAGTCGTTCGTCAGCGTGCCCGGCCGATCGGTGAACACGCCGTACGACGTGCCGCCGGCGTTGGTGCCGAGCATCCGCAGGCCGCCGATCAGCACGGTCATCTCCGGCGCCGTCAGGTCGAGCATGTACGCCCGGTCCAGCAGGCGCTGCTCCTGGGGCAGCTTGTCACCGGTGCGGAAGTAGTTGCGGAAGCCGTCGGCCGTCGGTTCGAGGACGGCGAAGGTCTCGACGTCGGTCTCCTCCTGCGTCGCATCGGTGCGGCCGGGGGAGAACGGCACGGTCACGTCGTGGCCCGCCGCGTGCGCTGCCTGCTCGATGCCGGCGCCGCCCGCGAGGACGATCAGGTCGGCGAACGAGATGCGCGTCTTGCCGGTCTGCGAGGCGTTGAACTCCTGTTGGATCCGCTCGAGCGTCTCCAGCACGGGGGTGAGAGCGGCTGGCTCGTTGACCGCCCAGTCGCGCTGCGGCGCGAGCCGGATGCGAGCACCGTTCGCGCCACCGCGCTTGTCGGTGCCGCGGAACGTCGAGGCCGACGCCCATGCGGTGCTGACGAGCTGGCCGACCGTGAGGCCCGACGCGAGGATCGTCGACTTCAGCCCGGCCACTTCGGCGTCGCTGACGAGATCGTGATCAACGGACGGCACGGGGTCCTGCCACAGCTGCGGCTCGGGGATCCACGGACCGAGGTAGCGCGAGCGCGGACCCATGTCGCGGTGGAGCAGCTTGAACCACGCCTTGCCGAACGCTTCGGCGAGCTGATCGGGGTTCTCGTGGAAGCGGCGGCTGATCTGCTCGTAGCTGGGATCCGCCTTCATCGCCAGGTCCGTGGTGAGCATCATCGGCGCGTGCCGCTTCGCCGGATCGTGCGCGTCGGGCACGGTGCCCTGCGCTTCGGGGTTCTTCGGTGTCCACTGCTTCGCGCCAGCGGGGCTGGTGGTCAGCTCCCAGTCGTAGGCGTAGAGGTTGTCGAGGAAGCCGTTGTCCCACGTCGCCGGCCCGTTGGTCCAGGCACCCTCGAGGCCGCTGGTGATCGTGTCGACGCCCTTGCCGCTGCCGTAGCTGTTGATCCAGCCGAGGCCCTGGGAGTGCACGGGGCAGCCCTCGGGCTCGGGCCCGACATAGTCGGCGCTGACGGCGCCGTGGGTCTTGCCGAACGTGTGCCCGCCGACGATCAGCGCGACGGTCTCTTCGTCGTTCATCGCCATGCGTGCGAAGGTCTCGCGGATGTCACGCGCTGCGGCGACCGGATCAGGGTTGCCGTTCGGGCCCTCGGGGTTCACGTAGATGAGGCCCATCTGCACCGCGCCGAGCTGATCCTCCAGGGCGCGATCGCCGGTGTAGCGCTCGTCGCCGAGCCAGGTGTCCTCGGGTCCCCAGAAGATCTCCTCCGGCTCCCACGTGTCCGGACGGCCGAAGCCGAAACCGAACATCGGCAGGCCCATCGACTCGATCGCGCAGCTGCCGGTGAACACCAGCAGGTCGGCCCAGGAGATGGCCTGGCCGTACTTCTGCTTGATCGGCCAGAGCAGGCGCCGGGCCTTGTCGAGGTTGGCGTTGTCGGGCCAGCTGTTCAGCGGGGCGAAGCGCTGGGCGCCCGTGCCACCACCGCCGCGGCCGTCGGTGGTGCGGTAGGTGCCGGCGGCGTGCCACGACATCCGGATGAAGAACGGGCCGTAGTGGCCGTAGTCGGCGGGCCACCAGTCCTGCGAGGTGGTCATCAGCTCGAAGATGTCCCGTTTGAGCGCCTCGACGTCGAGCGTCGCGAACGCCTCGGCGTACTCGAAGTCGCCGCCGAGCGGGTTCGACGACGGCGTGTGCTGGTGGAGGACGTTGAGGGCCAGCTGGTTGGGCCACCAGTCCTGGTTGCTCCTCGGTCGTCCGGTCTTGGCCGTGGGGGCCGGGATCGCTGGGTTCTCGCTCTCGCTGTTGTCGGACACGATGATCTCCTCTTGGGCATGTTGCTGGGTGTGATGTTGCGGTTCAGGTGGCCGGGCGCGCCGCTGCGACGCAGTCGGGACAGCGGCCCCAATAGATGACCTCCGCCTCGTCGATCTCGAACCCCGCCGAGTCCGATGCGGTGAGGCACGGCGTGTCGCCGACCGCGCAGTCGACGTCGAGCATGCGGTTGCACGCGCGACAGATGAGGTGGTGGTGGTTGTCGCCGACGCGGTTCTCGTAGCGAGCCGACGAGCCAGCCGGCTGGATCCGCCGGACGACGCCCTTGTCGGTGAACACGGCGAGCGCGTCGTACACGGCCTGGCGTGAGATCGCGCCGATCTCGGTCCGCACCGCGCTGTCGATCTCGTCGGCCGTGCGATGGGGGAGCGCGGCGACGGCCCGCAGCACCGCCAGGCGCTGGGCCGTGACGCTCAGGCCGTGGCGGCGCAGCAGGATCTCGTGCTCGATGTTCGACGTCTCGGCCACGGAGGAAGCCTACGCCGGAATCTGGATCATGTCCAGATTTTGTCCGACCCCAGATTCGACCGTCGCGTTCGTCGGCACGACGAGCCGTCGCGACCGGTCCGCCGTGGGATCAGCTGTCGTCGTCCTCGTCGTGATCGCCGTGGTCGTGGCCGGGTCGGCCGGCCGCGCCGGCCGTACGGGTCAGCACGATCTGGTCGATCGGCACGCCGCCGCCCGTCGAGGTGCGGTCCCCGTCGGCGACGATCGTGACGCTCATCGTGGTCTGCTTGCCGTGCCTGGCCGGAACCACGTCGATCCGAGCGAGCGCGTAGTCGAGGTAGCGGGTCTGTGACCAGTCGACCGACTCCGTGCCCGACGTGCCGACGCCGGTGAACGTCTTCACGCCGCTGTAACCGGTGATTGCACCACCGCCGGCGTTGTGCCCGCGGTACCGGTCGGTCGTGCCGGTGGTGTCGGCGGTGCCGCCGGCGTTCTGCCAGAGGTAGCGCGGGCGGCCGGCGGAGCCGACGGTGAGGTACGTCGTGCCGAGCGTGGCGTCGAAGGTCGTGCCGTCCGGCGTCGCCAGTGCGCTCACGTTGTTGCGGATCGGGTTGGTGCGCTCGACCTGGTGGTTGTGGCCCGACAGGACCAGGTCCACCTGGTACTTGTCGGCGAGCGTGCCGACCAGCCCGCGCACGCCGAGGTCCGACGCGTGTGCGCCGCTCGTCGAGAACGCGCAGTGGTGCATGAACATCACGATGAAGTCGACCTTCGAGTCCGCCCGCCACGCGGCCAGCGTGCTCTCCACCCACGTGTACTGCGCGCCGGCGCTGTAGCCGAGGTTGGTCGGGATCTCGTACGACAGGTCGTTCGCGTCGATGCTGATGACGCCGACGTTGGCGTAGACGAAGCGGTACACCGACGGGCAACCCGACGGACCGTTCTGGGGCAAGTCCATGCGCGCTGCGTGGCCGCCGTAGCCGTGGTTGCCGTAGAGCGCCTCCATGTCGTGGTTGCCGGTGGCGATCATCCACGGGATCGATGAAGCCGAGGCCTCGATCTGGGCGAGGTACACGTCCCACACGTACGGGTTGTAGGCGTTGGTCCCGGCAGGTGCGCCGCCGTGCGAGCCGCTCGCCGACGTGTCGTCGACCGGGAGGCCGGTGCCACTCGGGTCGGCGTAGCAGACGTCGCCGTTGACGAGGTGGAACACGGGCTGCTGGGCGGCGACGAGCGCGGTCATCGTCTCGGCCGGCGTGGTGTCGTAGGCGAGCACCGGATCGCCAGGGTTGTAGTAGTTGTCGTCGAACGACGCCGGCGCCCAGGTGTAGGAGGTGTTCGAGGCGTAGGCGAAGGCCGGGTCGGTCGGCGCCTTGTTCGTCCCGTGGTCGCCGAAGGAGGTGAACGTGAACGGTGCGGGCACCCGGCCGATGCCGTGTGCGCCCAGACCGAGGCGGCTCGGCGCCGTGGTGAACGTACCGTCGCCGGTGGTGGTGCCGTCGCTGAGCTCGAAGCGGTAGTGACAGGTCTCGCCGGGCCAGAGGTTGTCGATGGTGGCCTTCACGTAGAACTGGTTGCCGGCCAGCGTCCCCTGCGGCGCGTTGGGCACGACGCCGGTGAGGTTGACGATGTGTGCGTCGATCTTGCGGCCGTAGCCACGGCTCTGACCGACCCGCACGAACGCCTTGACCCCGGCCGCGCTCACGCCGTTCGGGAAGATCACCTGGGCGGTGACCCGCATCGAGTTCTCCGGCCGGTTGCGGTGGTCCGAGGCGAACGACAGGTGGCGGCCGACGATGATCGCCCCGGTCTTGCCGGTCGTACCGCCCGACGTCGCGAACGCTCGCTTCAGCTGCGGGAAGTTGGTGAGGGCGACGGCGCCGACACCGAGCAGCGCGCCGCGCAGCGCGGTGCGGCGGCTGATCGGGTTGTGCCGCCAGTAGGTCTCGATCTGCTCGTGGTGCTCGTCGACGGCACCGGGCGCGGGGAGGGGGAAGGCATCGATCGTCATGCCACCAGTCGAGACCACGCGGTTGGCATCGATGCGGCGTGCGGGTGACGTCGACGTGAACGTCCGACGAACACCCGTGGACGCCGACGCTCTCAGATGCCGAGCGCCTCGCGGGTGCGATCGAGCTCGGCAGGGTCGGCGGTGGTGGGCACGAGGAAGAACTCGTCGCAGCCGGCCGCCTCCGCAGCTGCCATGGCGTCGCGCAGGGACGAGGCATCGATCGTCGGTGCGGACTCGGCCATCGAGCGGGCCCAGCCTTCGTCGAAGATCTTCATGTAGTTGTAGACGTAGTCGCCGACCTGCTGCTTGGCGTTCGGCCCGAGGCCGTACCAGAGGCTCGCCGAGAAGTGCGGCTTCTCGGTCCGGCCCGCTGCGTTCCACGCCGCGGTGACGATCTCGTGGCGCTGGGTCAGCGACGCCTGGTCGACCGATGTGATCGATGTCGGATCGTCGACGCCGACGGCCCACGCCGCGGCGCGGGCGAGCGCCTTCGGCCCGATGACGCCGGCCACCAGCGGCGGTCCGCCGGCCTGCACGGGCGGGGGACCCACGGGGTCGGCACCTTCGAACGGCGGCTCCTGCGCCCAGATCCGGCGCATCGTCGCGACCTGCTCGTCCATCCGACTCCAGCGGTTCGAGAAGTCACCGCTGATCGCGCGGTAGTCGTGCTCGCGCCCACCCACGCCGATGCCGACGGTGAGCCGGCCGTCGGCCAATCGGTCGACCGACGCGAGGTCCTTGGCGACCTGCACGGCGTCGTGCGACGGCAGCACGATGACCGTGGTCCACAGCCGCACCCGCTCGGTGAGCGCCGCCGCGGCAGCGATCTCCACCGTCCACGAATGGCTGGTGTAGGTGACCCGCTCCGGGACCGCGAGGCTGGAGAAGGGTCCCTCGTCGATCCCGCGGCACCACGCCAGCGTCTCGGCGCGGCCGTGGGGCAGCATGGTGGGAAGCGTCATCGCGATCTGCATCCGGGCATCCTCGCATCCCGCTCACCGAGCGATCGAAGCGCCGACGGCTCAGTGACTGGCGTAGGTCTGGTCGGTGCGTGCGTCCATGTACATCTCCGACTCGATCCGCCATTCGCCGTTCGGCTGGCGGACGACCACTCGCAGCGAGTGGTTGTCGCGCATCGGGATCGCGGTGCCGTCGACCAGCAGCTGACCACTGATCTGGAGCTGCGAGGAGACCGCGACGACATCGTCGCTCAGCCGCCGGACGGTGGTCGCCGGTGGTCCGACGAGCTCGCCGGCGTCGAAGTTGCCGTCGGCGAACAGGCCGCGCAGGTACTCGACGATGGCGTCGGCGCCGTGCCGCGCCGTGCCGAACGCGTTGATCCAATCGGCGTCGGCGCTGTACACGCTCCGCAGCTGATCGGCGTCGCGGCTCTGGAAGCCGTTGAACAGGTTGATCAGCGTCGTGAAGAGCGCGTCCTGATCGGCCTGGGTGAGTTGGTCGATTCCTTGCACATCGATGATCGGTTGCATCTGCATGTTCCTCCTGGTGAGTTGATGTGCTCACCATGCGCTCATCGGCGCGACGGAACATCTGTGTGATGACGGAGATTCACTGACGCCGGTGTGCGTGCGCCATCGCCAGCTCCAGCCGGTTCGTCAGGCCGAGCTTGCCGAGCGCGTGGCTGACGTGCGTCTGCACCGTGCGGGGCGAGATGTAGAGGGTGCGGGCGATGTCCGGCCCGGTGGAGCCGGCCGCGACGAGGTCGACGATGCGCGCCTCGGTCGGGGTCAGCGACGCCCAGCCCGTGTTCGGCCGTGACCGCGAGCCGCGCACCCCGAGCCGGACACCACGACCGCGCAGATCGGCGACGAGGAGCCGGTCCTCGCCGACGGCACCCAGCTCCTGCAGCTCGGCCGATGCACGCGCGCCGAGCTCGCGTGCCCGTGCCGGATCGATCTCGGCGGCGATGATCGCGACGTCGCCCGCGAGGCGTGCGGCGGTCATCACGTTCGCGATCGCGCTGCAGTCGTCGACGGCCATCACGAGGTCGTCGACGCTGCGGCGTGCGGCAGCGCGGGCGAATGCCGACGCGTGCGCGAGGCCCGGGGGAGCGCCGTCGAGCGCCGCGAGGTCGGCGAGCACGGTCTCGGCGAGTTGGGCGTCGCCGAGACGTCGGGCTGCTCGAGCGTGATCGAGCCCGGTCATCAGCATCCACAGCCGGTTGTTCTCGGCAACGGTCGCGTGCCAGATCCGTTCGAGGAGGTCGGTGGACTCGCCGCGCGCCGCGGCGACCTCGGCGAGCGCGAGTTCGAGCGCACGGAACCCGAGCGTGTTCGGTCGGCCGCTCGACCGGAACGCAGCCATGCGCCGGTCGGCGGCGTCGAGGTCGCCGCGCACGATGTCGATCCGCGCCCGCTCGGCGACGGTCCACGACACCCAGCCCTGCCCGTTCTGGGCGGCCGCCTCCAGGGCAGCGTCCATCTCGGCTGCTGCATCGTCGATGTCGCCGAACGCGAGCGCGATCATCCCCGAGTTCGCCTGGTGGTACGGCTGCACCCAGGCCTGCGCGCCCGCGTCGCCGCGGCTGCGCCACTCGTCCACACTCCTCCGCGCATCCCGCCGTCCGTACGTCAGCAGTCGGAACGGCGCCGGCCAGATGTCGACCGAGGCCAGCTCGTCACCGGCGAGCGCGCGGAAGCCGTCAGCGGCCTGCTCGGCCAGCACCACGGCGTGCTCGCCGTCGCCGAGCAGCATCGACGAGATCGCCTGCATCACCAGCGGGAGTGTGCCCGTCGCGGCCGACACCGTTGTGGACACGTCGCCGGCCATCGCCATCCGTCGGGCCACGGGATCGCCGGTCAGCACGTGCACGAACCGATGGGTCGAGTCCACCCGCTGCAGGAAGGGCTGCCGGAACGACGATCGCTCGAGCCCTTCGACGATCCGGTCGACATCGCCGACCCGTGCGTCCGATGCGTGAGCGAGCACCGCGGTCCGCAGCAACGCCGCGCGGGCCGGCGCCGACAGACCCGCCTGACCCAGCGCCGGCTCGGCCAGTGCCGCCGCCGTCGCCATCTGCCCCGAGCGGGCGAGCGCGACCGCCCGATCGACCAGGATCGATGACGACAGCGCGTCGTCACCCTCGGCGTCGCGCGCTGCTGATCCGAGCAGGTCGGCGATCGCCGCCGTCAACGCACGCATCACCGTGTCGACGCCGAGCGCGTTCAACGCCTCGAGCACCGCCGGGTCCACCGGCCCACCCCACGCGGCGAGCAGCGACACGACATCGGCGGTCGTCGGCGTGTTGGCCACTGGCCGAGAGTACTTCCCGCCCCGGGGGCATTCGGAGACGCGGAAATCTGATCGGATCGGTTGATATCGAACATATGTTCGTCGAGGCTGATGTGCAGTTGATCTTCCCCGATCAGTCTCGACCGGCTCGCCGGTCCCGTTCGTTCGACGCCGTGGATGGCGTCGCGCTCGTTGCTGAGGGGGAGGTGTGTGGTGAGTGAGGTGATCGACGAGCAGCCGGTCGTGTTGCCCGGTCTCGATGCGTTCCGCCTCATGCGGGAGGCGGAACGGGATGCGGCGTGGATGCTGGTCGAACGCGAATCACGCCGCCTCGCTGCGTTGACGGCCGAGATGCTGCAGGAGGTGGCGGTGTCGCAGTCGTACACCGACGATCATCACCGCGGCCCCGTCCAGTGGGTGCAGGCGGTGTCGAACTGCACCCGTTCGACCGCGAGGCGCTCCGTGCGCACCGCCGCCACACTCGCCCTGCTCCCCACCGTTGCAGCTGTCCACGCCGCCGGTGAGATCGGCCCCGACCAGGTGAAGATGCTCGCCGACCTGTACGCGAACCCGCGTGCGCGCGATCACCTGGCCGAGTCCGAGGACCTGCTGTTGGGCCACGCCCGCACGCTGCCCGCCGCGGACTTCGGGGTCGTCTGCCGGAGCTGGGAAGCCCACGCCGACCCCGATGGCGCCCACCGCGATCACGAGCAGTCGCGCGCGAATCGGACGGCCGGCATCCACTTCTTCGGGAACGAGTTCGAGCTCGTCGTGCGCGGCGATGCCCTGACCGGTGAGGCGTTCAGCAACGTGCTCCTCGCGCACGTCGAAGCCGAGTACCAGACCGACGTCGCGGAGCGCCTCGCCGCGTACGGCGACGACGCCGACCAGCACCCGCTCGCGCGCACGCCGGCGCAGCGCGCGTTCGACGCCGCGGCGGCGATCTGGATGAAGTCCGCCGGCACGCGCGGTTCCACCGCTGGCGACCCGTTGATCGTGATCCACTGCAACCAGGCCGCGTTCGAGTACGCCGTCCGCGAATACTTCGGCACACCCCAGCCGCCCACCGACCCGTCCGAGCGGGTCCGCTACTGCCAGACGGCCGGCGGTCACCAGGTCGACCCGAAAGCGCTCGCGGCCGCTGCCCTGATCGGCAAGGTCCAACGGCTCGTCTCCGACCCGCGTGGCCTGACCATCAACCTCGGACGCTCGTCCCGCCTGTTCCGCGGATCCGCACGAGACGCCGTGCTGCTCGCCGGGGACCGATGTTGTTGGCCCGGTTGCGGTCTCCGCGCCGGGCAGATCCAAGTCGATCACATGGACCCCTGGGTCGCCCTCTTCGGGAACACCGATCCGACCAACGGGGCGCCCATGTGCGGCAAGCACAACCGCGGCAAGCACTCGAGCGGGGTGACCACCACATGCGACGAGACCGGCTGGCACCACTTTCGAGCCGACGGCACCGAGATCGCCCCCCGCACTCCGATGCCGGCCCCGAACTGGCCCGACCGGTGACCGCCCGACGGCACCGACCAACGCCCCGGCTGCCAAGGAGCAGCCGGGGCGGCGGCGCGTGCCTGGACTTCGCGGTCTGGTCCGAGGAGCGCTGGGCCCTCAGCCGATGAGGTCGATGTTCGAGGCGATCTCGATCGCGGCGATCTGGCTGCGGCCGTTGCGCTTGGCGCGGTAGAGGGCGCGGTCGGCTTCGGCGACGAGCAGGGGGATATCGTCCACCGGGCCTCGCGCCGCGGCGAGGCCGGCGCTGGCCGAGACCTGCACCTCGACACCATCGATCACGAACGGCTGGCCGAGCGCGAGCACGAGGCGCTTGGCCATCGACTCGGCTTCGCCGGCGCCGATGGACTGGGCGATGACGACGAACTCGTCGCCGCCCATCCGGATCAGCGTGTCGGTAGCACGAGCAGCGGTGCGCAGGCGCTCGCTGGCGTGCACCAGCAGCTGGTCGCCGACGGCGTGGCCGTGCGCGTCGTTGACGGCCTTGAACCCGTCGAGGTCGACGTAGACGACGGCGAGGTCCTCCACACCCTGATGCTGGAGCCGATCGAGCACCTCCTCCATCAACGTGCGGTTGCCCAGCCCGGTGAGGCGGTCGTGGGTGGACTGGTGGCGCAGCTCGATCTGCGCGGCGCGGAGCAGCTCCTCGCTGCGGCGCAACGACTCCTCCGCCATCACCCGGCCGGTCACGTCGATCATCTGCAGCGCGACGTAGAGCGGCACACCGTTGCGGTCGGTCACGATCGACCCCGACACGATGGCATGCAGCACACCGGCCGAGCCGAAGAACGACGTCTCCGCCGACAGCACCTGGATCTCGCCCTCGAGCAGGTTCCACCACGCCTGCGCGAACTGGTCGATCGATCCGGGGCGCAGCAGGTCGAACACGGACCGGGTGCACAGCTCGAGCGCCGGCACGCCGAGGTCGGCGGCGAGGCGGGGGTTGACGCGGATGAAGTCGCCACGCAACGACACCTGGGCGATGCCGATGGCGGCGTCGTCGAACATGCACGACAACCGCCCGGCGATCTCGCCGAGGATCTCCGCGTGCGGTCGGCTGGCCCACGCGGGTCGGCCGGACAGCACGAGGTGCGGGCGACCGTCGTGGACGACGCCCGAGGCGATCAACTCGACCTGCAGCCAGGTGCCGTCGCCGCGGCGGAACCGGTACGTGACGGGCTCCTTCACACCGGTGCCCGTCGCCTGGGCGGAGACGATCAGTTCGGCGGCCATCGGCAGCTCGTCGGGGTGGATGATGTCGAAGCCGGGCCGGCCGAGCCAGTCCTCGCGTCGCACACCGAGCAGCTGCTCAGCCCGGTCGTTGGCGTACACGACGGTGCCGAGACCGTCGATGACGACGACCATCTCTGCGATCGCATCGACCGCGATCGCGGCCCACTGACTCTCGATGTTCATCTGACGACCTGACCAACCATCTGCTCCTAGACATCGGCCGATCAGCCAATGTTCTTGAGACGCCGGGACGAATTGTCAGCACGACTGTCTGGACGTCAGCGGAGGGAGCTCCGTCGATGATCGGCTGGGCGGCCCACCTGCCCCAGGCTGTCCGTACACTCCGAGGGTGACACAGCCGAGCGACGACGCCGCCCTCGCCCAGCTGACCTCGTTGCTCGACGGCGCCCACCTCGCAACGCCCGACCAGATGCCCGGCGTGATCGCCAGGGCCGCTGCCGTCCTGGGATGGACGGCGCTGGTCTACCTGATCGACTACGCGCAGCGCACGCTCGTCCCGCTCCCGATCGCCGCCGATGCGTCGCCCGACGTCGAGGACGTGGATTCCACGCTCGCCGGCCGCGCCTTCCGGATGGTCGAGCCGGTCGCGAGCGACCAACCGGGCGGCCCCGGGTTGTGGGTGCCATTGCTCGACGGTGTCGAGCGCCTCGGTGTCATCGACGTCCGCTTCCCTCCCGACACCGAGGTCGAGTGCGGGCGCATCCGCGAACAGGTCCGTTGGTTCGCCCACCTCGTCGGGCACCTGCTCGCCGCCAAGAGCCCCTACGGCGACAACTTCCACCGCGCCAGGTCTGCCGGGAAGCGCAGCGTCGCGTCGGAGCTCGTGTGGTCGTTGCTGCCGCCGCTGACCTTGGCGTGTGACGGCCTGGTGATCTCCGGCCTGCTCGAGCCGGCGGAGCAGGTGGCCGGCGACGTTTTCGACTACGCCGTCCAGGGCGATGTCGCCCACGTCGCGATGTTCGACGCGACGGGTCACGATCTGCACTCGAGCGTGGTCGGCGCGCTGTCGCTCGCCGGCTACCGCAACGCCCGCCGCGCCGACGCCGACCTCGCTGCGACCGCCGCGACCATCGACGCGACGCTGATGCAGTACGACACCGACACGTTCGCCACGGGCGTCCTCGGACAGTTGCACCTGCCGACCGGCGTTTTCCGCTACGTCAACGCCGGCCACCTCGCGCCGCTGCTGGTGCGAGGAGGCAAGGTGGTCAAGTCACTCGACGGTGGGCGGCGGATCCTCCTCGGGTTCGCCAACCGCACGGTGGAACCGGCCGAGGAGCACCTCGAGCCGGGTGACGTGATCGTCATCTACACCGACGGCATCGTCGAGGCCCGCGACCCCGAGCGACGGTTCTTCGGGTTCGAACGGTTCGTCGACATCCTCGAGCACAGCGCTGCCGAGAAGCGGCGCGCGCCCGAGACGCTGCGACGCGTGGTGCATCGGGTGCTCGAGCACCAGCAGGGGGTGCTCCAGGACGATGCGTCGGTGCTGTTGATCGAGTGGCACGGCGACAGCGCCGAGCACATGACCGCCGACTGATCGTTCCGGCCGCAGGCCACCGGCCGTCAGCGCGGACCCGGCGTCATCGAATTGTCCTTCAGGTGGGCGGGGCGCTGCCGATAGTGATGTGTCGACCGAGCAGCGGGCTCGGCGGACCTTCCCAGGTCGTGTGATCCAGGCGCTTCCGCGCCTCGGTGCCTCTGCGGGATCGTGAACCTCACAGAACGGCAGTCTCATGCGCAAGCTCGCCATTGGCCTCACCCTGGCCATCTCCACCCTCGGCGCTGCCTCGTGCAGCAGCGACTCGAAGAGCAGCAGCTCGACGGAGGCCGCGTCCACCGAGGTCTCGGCGGCCACCGCTGACTCCGGCGTCGCCGACTCGACGGCGGCCACCACGGCCGGCTCGACCGCCGACACCACCGCTGGTTCCACCGCCGGCTCGGCAGCGGCGGGCGGCGCCCTCGACTCGCACCAGCAGGCCGCGCTCGACAACACCGTCACCGTCATCGCTGCCAAGGGCTACACCCTCGACGTCGCCTGCGCGACAGCTGTGTACGCCGCGCTCGACGACGCCGATGCCGACATCGCTGCCGGCGTCAGCCACGCCGATCCGAGCGCTGCGGGCACGGCCTCCAGTCAGGAGCTCGCGAAGTGCATCAGCGTCGGCGGCGCCACCGCCACGACGGCCTGAGTCCCGTCGAGCTCGGATCCTGACCAGCAGTGTCGACGACCGAGTGGCCCCGGCCACCTGACCTCGCGTTCGCCTTCGAGCGTTCGCAACGCGCCGTGGCGGCGGCGCGGGTCGAGGTTGCGGCACTGCTCGATCGACACCCTGACGACGAGCTGCGCGGTGATGTGCTGCTCGTCGTCAGTGAGCTCACCGCCAACGTGCTGCGGCACGCAGGGACTCCGGGCGAGCTGAGGGTCTGGGATCCGCGGCCCGACATCCCGCTGCGCGTCGAGGTGTCCGACGGCAACCTCGATCACTTCCCGACCGTGCGTCCGCCGTCGACGCGACCGGCGACGGGTGGCGGCCTGCACCTCGTCGATCAGATCGCCGACTGCTGGGGCGTCGACTTCACGCCGGAACGCAAGACCGTCTGGGCGGAGTTCGTCCGCATCGTGGCGCCCATCAGCTGAGCGGCCTGTCAGGTCGTGACGAGGTCGGCGTAGATCATCCAGCGCGCGTCCGAGCCGTCGCACGTCTGCAACAGCAGCCGCGCCGCGCCGTTTCCGCCCCGGTCCGCGCGCAGGATCGCGTCGACGGTGGCCGCGCCGGTGGCGTTGCCGGACGCATCGACGACGCGGTCGTCGCGCACCTCGACACGTGCACGTCCGACCACGACGTAGGTGGCCGTCGACGTGGTGTCGCTGACCAAGATCAGCGCACCGTCAGCGAGATCGGGGACGGCGGCGAACGGTGCCCCGTGGGACGAGCGGTGGCCGGCGATCCACAGCGTGCCGGACTGCCCCGGGTGGGATGCGAGCGCCTTGCCCAGCGCCGGCAGCGGAACCAGCTGGATCTCGCCGGCATCGAGCACGTCTTGCCCGCCGGCATAGACCGGGCACTTGTAGCTGATCGCAGGGATCGACAGGGTCATCGCTGCCGCCGTCGGTGCGGTGCGACAGCTCGAGCGATTGGTGATGATCGGGGGCACCGGAGGGTCGCCGTCGGCCACCTGCACGACCGAGGACGTCACGGTGGCCGGCGCGGCGGTCGTCGGCACGGACTGGGTCGGCGCTGCGGCCCGAACCGCAGGCGCGACCCCGGCCCCGCCGGCGGCCCGATCGATGGCACCGAGGTCGTCGTTGCCGGCGGCCACGAGCGACGCCAGGGAGGCGATCGACACGACGGTGAGCGAGATCCCGAACAGGGTGCGCCGACGTGTGGACGAGCGTCGGGGGAGAGGGGATGTCGGCACGGGCGGACCCTTTCGGTATCCCGGGCGGCGGTTGCCGTGGGGGGACCGAGGGGTGGGTTCGCGGTAGCTCGGCGCCGGACAAGCGACCACATCAGTCCGAGGCTTCAGTGCTTCCCTCGCCGCGAACCGTATCGATGTCATCGTCCGAACCAGAGTCCGGCGGCGGCGGATGACGACGAGCGCCCGTCGATCTTGACGAACTCACAGCGAGCGAACCCCGACGCCACGCTGTGTCCCGGGTGTGTCAAGAAGATTCAAGTGTTGAGCTTCCGAGGTCGATGCTCACCGTGAGCCGCCTGCGTGGGCGCAGCGCTCAGGACACGCCCGGAAACGGCACGTCCTCCGAACGGTCAACCCTGTGAGAGCAGGCGCACGGTCACGGGCCTACACCACTTCGCGTGGCACGGCCGCCGGACTTCCGCACGTCTTGCCAGGAGTAGCACATGTCCGTTTGCACGCCCCACCACACCACCGACCGGGCCCGGCGGTCCTGGGCCTTACGGCGAATCGCCGCCCCCGCTGCCCTTGTCTGCACCATCGCCGTGCTGGCGACGACGCAGTCCGCACAGGCCGGCATCGTGCCGACCGTGAACCTCGCGACTGCCGGCAACTACGCCGTGCTCGCCGCCACCACCGTGTCGAACACCAATCCGAGCGTGCTCGACCAGAGCGTCGGGCTGTCCCCCGGCAGCTCCATCGTCGGCTTCCCGCCCGGCATCGTGCTGGCCCCTGCCACGATCGGCGCCGCCGGTCCGGTCGAGCTCCAGGCGCAGAACGACCTCACCACGGCATACAACGATGCCGCCGGGCGCAGCGTGGAGTTCACCCAGACCAACCCCGACCTGGTCGGCCAGACGCTGATCCCAGGGGTCTATGCAGCGACCGCGAAAGCGCCGCTCGGCCTCAGTGGCCAGCTCGTGCTCGACGGCCAGGGCAACCCGAACGCCGTCTTCATCTTCCAGACCGACACCACCCTGATCACCAGCAGCGGCAGCTCGATCGAGCTGATCAACGGCGCATCGGAGTGCAACGTCTTCTGGCAGGTCGGCAGCTCGGCCACGCTCGGCAGCGGTTCGGTGTTCGTCGGCAACATCCTCGCCCTCACGTCGGTCACCGTCGACAGCGCCGTCGTCGTGCACGGCCGGGCACTGGCCCAGACCGGCGCTGTGACGCTCGACGACGACACGTTCACGCAGCCGAGCTGTGTGCCGTCGACCGCAACATCGGCGCCGACCACCACGACCGTGCCACCGACCACCGTGCCACCGACCACCGCGACGCCGACAACGGCGCCGGCAACGACGGTCGCCGCGCCAGCGACGCCGATCTCGATCGTCGACACGGTGCCGGCGACGGTCGACACGACGGCGATCGAGTCGACCACGTCGTTCGACGTCACGCTCGTCACGCTGCCTCGAACCGGTTCGAACAGTGGCCCGACGTCGGCCATGGCCGGTGGTGCGCTGCTGCTCGGCGCACTGGCGCTCGTGATCGCCCGTCGCCGGCGAGTCGTCTGACAGCTCGGCGGATCGTGGTGCCGTACCGGGCGCGAGCGTCAGACAGCGCTGCGCTTGGCGGAGTCCGGTCGGCCGAGCATCATGTCGTTGCGGGCAGCGGTGATCGCGGCCGTCGAGAACTGCGGCAGGATGCCGGCTCTTGCGGTGAGGGTCTTGATCGCCGAGGTCGCGGTCGCGTCGGCGTTGGCGCCTGCATTGGTGGCGGCCTGACGGGCAGCAACGCATTCGGGGCACGTGCACATGATCCGGCCGTTGCCGTCGAGCTGCAGGATGTTGCCGCTGCCTCCCGGCCCCTTGTCGACGTACGTCGTCGGCGCCGGCGTGGGGCTGGTGGAGGATGCGGGGGTCACGAGGCTGCCGGCGAGCAGAGCCTGGAAGTCTGCCGTGGGCGCGTTCGTTGAGGTCGTGACGTCGAGGGCCGTAGCCCGGGCGATGGGTTGGATGCTCTGGGTCATGGTGTCTCCCTACACCTGGTGCGGCACTCGTCCAATCGGCCGCGCAGGCAAGCGCTCTAGGAGCATCTTGAGGAAATCTGCCAAGCGTTCGCGTGGACAACGAGGGGTTTCCCCGTTGCGGCGACTTCCCGCGTGTCGCATCATCGGCGACATGGACAACGAGACCACCGCCGGCGAGCCGACACCGGAGGAGCGCATCGCGGCGCTCGAAGCCGCCCTCGCCGAGCTCAGCGCCAACAGCGCCGCACCGTCGCGGGGTGATGCGCGGTCGTCACGACGCACGGTGCTGCGCATCGCCGGAGCGGCCGCCGTCGCGACGGCGGCGGCGGCGTTCGGCAGCACGGACGAGGCGGCGGCCGCCGGCGCGATCAACAGCGGCGTGTTCAACACGGCGACCACGCAGACGGCGCTGATCCTCACCGGGACGAACGCGGGCTACGGGTTCGGTGTCATCGACCAGAACCTCACCACCGTGCCGCTCGCGCTCGGTTTCCCGGCCGTGCTCGGCCACGGTGCCGGGGCCAACTTCAACACCGGTGTCGGCGGCTACAGCGCGAACGGCGGGACCGCGGTCGCCGGCCAGTCCGATGGCGGCACCGGCGGTGGCGTCGGCGTCTTCGGCTACGGCGTCGGCCAGACGTCCATCGGCGTCGAGGGCAAGGGCGAGGGCGACGACGCGATCGGCGTGTCGGGCATCGGCACGGGCAAGCGAGCCACGGGCGTGCAGGGCAAGAGCGACGCGATCGGCGTGACCGGCATCGGGTCGACGTCGGGCTCGGTGGGCACGTCCGTGGGCGTGGTGGGCCTGGCCGGTGGGAGTGGCGTCGTCGGTACGGGATACAACGGCGTGGTCGGCACCGGCACGCTCGGTGTCGTCGGGTTCGGGCTCGCCAACGATGCGATGTCGTTCGGCGTCGCTGCGATCGGGCACGGCGGCGCACTACGGCTCGGCACCTTCGGCTCGGCGAGCCCGCCGCTGCGCACGAACGCCGCCGTGGCGAGCGTGCTCGAGCCGGATGACGCCAACGGCCTGTGGTGGTGCGTGGCCGATGGAACGCCGGGCACGTGGCGGCAGATCAGTGGACCCGACACGGCCGGAGCGTTCCATGCGATCACGCCGACGCGGGTCTACGACAGCCGGATGCCCGTCCCGGCGCCGGGTGCGCTCGCCGGCGGGAAGAACCGCACGGTGTCGGTGGCCGACGGTCGCGACATCCAGAACGGCAACGTCACGGTCAAGGACCTCATCCCGACCGGCACGACGGCCATCACGTGCAACCTCGCCGTTGTCGAGACGGCCGGCGCCGGCTACCTCACGCTGAACCCCGGTGGCAACACCACGGTCGGTGCGGCCAGCATCAACTGGTACACCGGCGGTCAGATCCTCAACAACGGGATCGTCGCCGCGATCGCGCCGGATCGCACGGTCACGGTGATCGCCGGCGGCGACGGGAACGCGCTCACCCACTTCATCATCGACATCACCGGCTACTACCGCTGATCCAATCGAGCAGCCGCGGCGCGGTTCCCTTCCAGATCGCGACGAGCGGTCTGGTGAGGTCGATGCCCTCTGTCGCGACGGTGACGATCCGCCCGGCCGCCACGTCGTCGCCGATCGCGAGCTCGGAGATGATCGTCGGCCCGACACCGGCGGCGACCGCGTTGCGAACGGCGCCCGTCGACGCCAGCTCCAACACCGGTCGGACCATGGTGAGACCGGCGTGGGCGAGTGCGGTGTCGAGCGTCGCCCGGGTGCCGGACCCCTGTTCGCGCAACACCATCGGGGTCGCCGCCAGCTGATGGGGCTGGAGCGGGGTGCGGCGGCGCCGCCAGGCATGGTCGGCTGCGACGGCGACGACGAGCCGATCGTGGGCGACGATCCGCCGCTGCAGCCCGACCGTCGGATCGGGGGTCTCGATGAACCCGAGTGCTGCGTCGCCCTGGCGGACCGCGGCGATCACTGCCGTCGAGTTCGCGACCGTGACCTGCACGCGCACCTCGGGATGGTGGGTGTGCAGGTTGGCGAGCCAGCGGGGCAGCAGCTGCTCGGCGATCGTCAGGCTGGCGGCGATGGTGACGCCGTCGTCGGCCTGGCGCATCGCCTCGATGGCACGCGTCATCCGCTCGGCGTTGGCGAGCAGCTCGCGTGACCACTCCACCACCGCGGCGCCGGCTGCGGTCGGTCGAGATCCGGTCGTGGAGCGCTCCAGCAGCACGATCGCCATCTGGCGTTCCAGCCGGGCGATCCTCATCGACGCGGCCGGTTGGGAGATGCCGTGCCGCGCGCCGCCCTGGGAGAAGCTGCCCAGCTCGACGACGCTGACGAGCAGCGCCAACGTGTCGAGATCGAACGCGGCGTCGTTGGACATCAGCTGAGCTTATGTCGACCCCTGCGCCGACCCGCCTACCGAGGGGGATGTGTCCAGCGCATCGTGGGACGCATGAGCGGAACCCACGTGACGACGGCCCCGGAGGCCGGAGCCCCGCTTCGGCCGAGCCGGTTCCTGCCGGGGCTGGGCGTCACCGCGATCGCGGTGACGGTGGCGCTCATCGTGCACGGTGCCGTCGATGCGATCTCGCCGTTGGTCATCGCGGTCGGGCTCGGCGCGGTGCTCGCCAACACGGTCGGCGTGACGGCCACGGTCCGGCCGGGCACCCAGCTGGCAGCGAAGCGGCTGCTGCGCGTGGGCGTGGTGCTGCTCGGGTTCCAGCTGTCGCTCGGCGAGCTGCGCGCACTCGGGCTCCCCGGGCTCGGGGTGGTCGCGGTGACGGTCGCCGCGACGTTCTTCGGGACGCGCTGGGCCGGTCGCAAGCTGGGTCTGTCCGAGGGCATGTCACTGCTCGTCGCGACCGGCTTCTCGATCTGCGGCGCGTCGGCGATCGCTGCGGTCGAGGGGATCGCCGACGCGGACGACGACGAGGTCGCGTTCTCCGTCGCGCTCGTGACGCTGTGCGGCACGTTGGCGATCTTCGTCCTGCCGACCGTCGGCCATGTCGTCGGGCTGCACGGCGTGGCGTACGGCAACTGGGTCGGCGCCAGCGTCCACGACATCGGCCAGGTCGTCGCCGCGGCGACCCCGGGCGGCGCCGCAGCGGTGAAGGCGGCCGTCATCGTCAAGCTCACCCGGGTCGTGCTGCTCGCGCCGCTCGTCGCCGCGCTGAGCATTGCCCGCAACCGGCGGACCGGCAGCGCACCGGTGGCGGCGGGCCACCGTCGCCCGGCGATCGTGCCGCTGTTCGTCGTCGGCTTCCTCGCCGCCATCACGATCCGCACCACGGGCGTGTTGCCCACCCATGTGCTCGATGGCATCAAGTTCGTCCAGACGCTGCTGCTCGCCGCAGCGCTGTTCGGTCTCGGCTGTGGCGTCGACATCGCTCGGCTGCGCAGAGTCGGCGGGCGGCCGTTGCTGCTCGGGCTGATCTCCTGGGCGCTCGTCGCCGGTGTCGCGTTCGCCGGCACGCGGCTGCTGCCGACCTGAGCCTGGCTGACGCGTCACACTGTCGCGGTGTCCGACGCCCTCCACCGACGCGGCGTGCTGCTGGAGCGGACGACGCTGGGCTGGAACGTGGTCGGGGTCGTCGTGCTCGCGGTCAGCGCAGTCCGGGCGTCATCGGTGGCGCTGGCCGGTTTCGGCCTCGACAGCTTGATCGAGATCGGCGCGAGCACGGTCGTGCTGTGGGAGCTGTCGTGCGAGGGTGACGCACGTCAACGGCGGGCGCTGCGACTGATCGGCGGTGCGTTCCTCGCGCTCGCGGCGTACCTCCTCGTGCAATCTGCCGTCTCGCTGATCGCCCGGCATCACGCCCGGCTGAGCGTGGCTGGCATCGTCTGGACGTCGCTGACCGCGGTCGTGATGTTCGCGCTCGCCGCCGGCAAGACCCGGACGGGCCGTGCCCTCACCAACCCGGTGCTGGAGACCGAGGGTCGCGTCACGTTCATCGATGGCGTGCTGGCGGTGGCGGTCCTGGTGGGCATCACGCTCGACGCCGCCGCCGGCTGGTGGTGGGCCGATCCGGCGGCGGGGCTGGTGATCGTCTACTACGCCTGCCGCGAAGCGCGGCACATCTTCACCGCCGACGCGTCGTCGGAGGTACGGTCTGGGCAGTGAGACCTCGCACGTGGACGAAGTGGGCGACGTCCGGCCGGAGCCGTGCGGCCACCGTGCCGTCGTCGCCCGGCGCTGCGGTGGCGCATGGCCCGAGGTGGCTCGTCGTCGTCGGCTCGACGGTCGCGTTCGGGACGGCCTTCGCGTTCCTCCTCCCACCGAAGACCGCGCTGTACTGGTACGTCTTCCCGCTGTTCGGCCTCGCGGTGCCGTACCTCGTCGAGGTGCGCCACGAGCTCACGCCGCGCTGGTGGCTGTCGTTCGCCGGTGCGGCCATCATCAGCCCGATCGCGCTGAAGCTCGACTGGGCGTTCTCCGGGCACATCCTCTGGAACGTGCTGCTGCTCGGCCACATCGCCGACACGTCCGCCCGTGACACGGCGTGGGCGCCGCTGTTCGGTGCATCGCTGGTGCACCTGTTCGTGCTCAAGGCGGCCACCCAGAGCGGACGCGACCTCATCGGCGGCGTGCTGTCGGCGGCCCTCGCCGGTGCCGTGCTGGCCGTCGCCCGCCAGCGACACGGATCGGCGCCGAGTCAGGGCAGCGGCGCACCCAGCTGAACGACCACGATGCCGATCGCCGCAGCGAGGAGCAGTGTCACCACGACGGTGCGGCGGAGCACGAACAGCGACAGTGATGCTCCGCAGAGCAGCGCCAGCTGCCATCGCTGACCGAGCG
The DNA here is from genome assembly GCA_025463305.1 of Ilumatobacteraceae bacterium. The sequence continues at coordinate 13,204 of JAOBWK010000073.1, read as the reverse complement.
CGAGCGCCAGAGGGATCGCCACGCCGATGATCGCGCCGATCGCCGCTGGACCCGCACCGTCGAGGAACGCTCGCGCCGCGGCGTTGCGACGGAGGGCTTGGAAGCGCGGTGCCCCGACCAGCACGAAGGCGAACGACGGTGCGAACGCGACGGCCGCCGCGAGCAGGCCACCGCCGACACCGGCTGCCGCGTAGCCGACGACCGCCACGGTCTGCACGACGGGTCCGGGTGTGATCTGGCCGAGCGCGACGGCATCGAGGAACTGGCTGTTCGTCATCCAGTGGTAGTGCTGGACCGCGTCGTGCTGCATCAGCGGGATGATCACGAACCCGCCTCCGTAGGAGAGCGCGCCGACCTTGAGAGCGACCCACCCGATTCCCAGGAGACCGCCGCTCGTCACGGCCGCCGCGCCGAGCAGGAATGCGTTCGCGTGCGCGCCGACACGGTCGGATCTGGCAAGGCGACGGAACCCGAGCTCGATCGCGCCGCAGCCGATGAGGACGATGGCGAGCAACGGTCCGATGGTGGCTGCCGCCACGGCACCGAGCGCGGCGTACACGAGCCAGCGCCGGCGGGCGTGCGCCCGCCGCCAGCTCGCCGGCGCCAGGCCGGCACCCGCGTGCACGGCGACCGCCGCGACGGCTGCGCCCGCACCGGCACCGGCGGCCAGGATCCACGTCGGGGGCGACGCGACGAGGAAGACGGCGGCGAGCCCGAGGATCATGATCAAGCCCGGCAGGATGAAGGCGAGCCCGCCGGCGACGGCACCGATCGGTCCCGCGACGGTCCACGCGCTGAGGATGGCGAGCTGGGTGGATGCGGGCCCCGGCAACAGGTTGCACGCTGCGATCGCGTCCTCGAACTCGGCCGGGTCGAGCCATTGGTTCCGATCGACGCACAGGTCGCGCAGCAACGCGATGTGGGTCGGCGGCCCGCCGAAGCCGATGCAGCCGATGCGGCCCCATTGGATCAGAACCTCACCCAACCCGACCCTGGGTCGGTCCGCCGATGGGTGCGCCGAGGCCATCCGGCGCACGCTACACAAGCGGCTCGCGGCCGCTAATCTGCCCCTCGTCGTCGGTGGGGCCGACGCGGTGATGAGGAGCTTCGATGTCCTACGTGGTGGATTTCCAGACGGTGTCGACGGTCGGGTTGGAGTCGTCGCCCGTGGCGGCAGCGCTGGCCGGCCTGCGCGCGAACGAGGCGCGCTACTTCAAGAACAAGTACGACCACGTCTTCACCGTGGAGCCCGCGGCCAAGGCGAAGAAGGCCGTCGACTGGGTCACCAAGATCATCAAGGAACGGGACATCGTCATCGCCTCACCGCCGCTCGAGGCGACGATGTTCCAGGTCGAGACGCTGCGGATGGCGTACGTGTTCTACGAGAGCGGTCTCTCGATCAACGTGATGTACGACGCCGATGACCTGAAGAAGCGCGCCGTCGGGTTCAAGCTCTCCGATGGGATGGAGATCCCTGACGAGCTCGCCGAGAAGTTCAAGTTCGCCCGGCAGAAGTCGAAGCTCGCGGGCACGATCCGCGGGTCCTACTTCGTGGTCAAGGGCGAGTACTGACCGATGCCGACGTTCGACACGACCCTGTCGGCCTTCGGCAACAACACCGGCATCGAGGTGCCACCCGCCGTGATCGAGGCACTCGGCGCCGGAAAACGGCCCGCCGTGCTGGTGAACGTCAACGGTTACGAGTACAGCACCACGATCGGCGTGATGGCGGGCAAGTCCCTCGTCAGCGTCAGCGCGGCCATCCGCAAGGCCACCGGCCTGCAGGGCGGGGACCCGATCTCCGTCACGCTCACGGTGGCCGACGAGCCGCGGACCGTCACCGTTCCCGAGGATCTGGAGCGGGCGCTCGCGGCCGACCCGGCGGCCGCACGGTTCTTCGCCGGGCTGTCGAACAGCCTGCAGCGCTACCACATCGACAACATCAACGGCGCGAAGACCGACGAGACGCGGGCCCGTCGCGTGGCCAAGGCGATCGAGCTGTTCCTGGCGGGCAAGCAGCGCTGATCGACCCTCCGGCGGGCAGCCGGCATCGTTGTGGCCGGATCAGTTCGGCAGGAACGGGCGCGTCGGGAGGCCTGCGTCGACGAGCCGGGCACGCACGTGGCGGGCCATGTCGACCGCTCCCGGCGTGTCGCCGTGGACGCAGATCGAATGGGCTGCGAGCTCGATCGGCTCGCCACCGAGGACGTCCATCCGCCCGCTCTCCACGAAGGAGATCAGCCGCTGCGCGGCCTGGTCGGCATCGTGGATCACGGCGCCGGGCTGGCTGCGCGGGACCAGCTGGCCGTTGGGCTGGTAGGCGCGGTCGGCGAAGATCTCGGAGTACACCTCGACCCCGGCGGCGCGTGCGGCCACTTCGAGCTGGGTGCCAGAGATCGCGAGGATCGCCATCGCCGGGAACGCCGTTCGCACCGCGTCGATGATGCCGTTGGCGACGGCGACATCCGCGGCGGCGACGTTGCCGAGCGCCCCGTGCGGCTTGATGTAGCGCACCTCCGTACCGGCCAGGCGGGCGATGGCCGCGAGTGCACCGACCTGCGTCACCACCATCCGCCCGATCTCGTCCGGACGCATCGGGATGACCCGGCGGCCGAAGCCCTCACGGTCGACGTACGACGGGTGTGCGCCGATGACGACGCCGTGCTGGGCGGCGATGCGGCAGGTGTCGTACATGGTCTCCGGGTCGCCAGCGTGTCCACCGCAGGCGATGTTGGCGCTGCTGACGACGGAGAGCATGGCCGCGTCGTCGCCCATCGTCCACGGCCCGAACCCCTCGCCGAGGTCCGAGTTCAGATCGATCGTGTGCATCGTGTGCTCCTGTCGTCGTTGGATTCCGGTCCCCACAGCATCTCAGTAGACGATCGTCTCGTGCATCGGAACCCGGTCGCGGATCCGCTCCCAGCCGAGTGGTGTGAGATCGATCGTGGCGTAACCGCCCGTGGTGATCAGCTCGGCGACGCCTCGCCCGGCCGCCGGGGCGTGCATCACGCCGTGCCCGGAGAAGCCGGTGGCGAACACCAGGTTGGCGAGCTCGTCGTGGGGGCCGATGACCGCGTTGTGGTCGAGCAGGTTGACCTCGTAGTGGCCGGCCCACGACCGCCTCATCCGCAGCTGGTCCATGGCCGGGATCCGTTCGACGAGCAACGGCCAGTAGACGTCGTCGAAGAGGTCGCGGTGCGGTTCGAAGTCGTCGTCCGCGTCGTGGTCGTCCGCGGCAACCGGTTGGATCCCACCGATGAACCCGTTGCCCTCGGGGCGCACCCAGATGCCCGACGAGTCGAACAACATCGGGAACCCGACCTTGTCGACCGGTGCCTCGAAGTTGAACACCGACCGCTTCTTGGGCACGATCGGCAGATCGATGCCGGCGAGCGCCGCGAGCCGTCCCGACAGCGCACCGGCCGCGAGCACGCACGTGTCGCACGAGAGCACCTCGCCCGAGGCCAGCCGCACCCCGGCGACGGCATCGCCCACGATCGCGAAGCCCGTCACCGCCGCCTCGCGGTACTCGACACCCAGACGCCGGGCGGCGCGCTTGACGAGCGAGAGCAGGCTCCACGCATCGAACCAGCCCTCGCCGGACAGGCCGAACGTGCCGATGCCGACCCCGGTGAAGTCGAGCTGCGGGAACCGCGAGACCAGGTCGTCGCCGGTGAGCCAGATGACGTCGGCGCCGTGGGTGCGCTGCATCTCGACGGCGGTCGTGCGCTCGGCGATCTGCGCGGGTGTGCCGAGGATCAGGTACCCGCCCTCGACGTAGTCGATGTGCGCATCGTTCTCGCCGAACTGCGTCGCCAGGTCGCGGAAGAGGTCGACGGCGTGCAGGCTCATCGCGATGCAGGTCGGCGTGCCGAACTGGGTGCGGATGGACGCTGCGGACAAAGCCGTCGACGAGCGCGCGTAGGACATGTCGCGGTCGACCACGGTGATCGGGCCGGTGTGGCCGGCGCGGCGGAGCTCCCACGCGCAGCAGCTGCCGACGATCGCGCCGCCGACGATGACGACCCGACTGGTTCGCGACGGGTCGATCACTGGCCGGTGCGTCGCATCAGTTGGGGGCCAACCCGAGGTGGGCGCGGAAGCGGTTCTTGATGAACACGGCATCGCGCGACGGCATGCTTCGCGGCAGGTTCTCCGCACGGATCTTCAGCACGGCCAGGCGGGGACCGGCAGCCGGCGCGAAGCGATCAGCGATGAGCTGCGCGAGCTCGTCGTCCGTGGCGACGACGCGGCTGTCGGTGAACCCGATGGCCGTCGCGACCGCGGCGAGATCGATGCCGAGTCCGGTGTGGCTCGCCTGCATGCCGGTCTCGCCGTAGTGCTCGTTGTCGAGCACGACGATGTCGAGGTTGGTCGGGCGGGCTGCAGCGATGGTGGCGAGCCCGCCGAGCGCCATCAGCTGCTCGCCATCGCCGGTGATCACGAGCACCCGGCGATCCGGGCGGGCCTGGGCGAGGCCGAGGCCGACGAGCGATGCGCCGCCCATCGCGCCCCACAGGTAGTAGTTGCCGTCGTGATCGCCACACGCGTGCACGTCGTAGGTGGGCGAGCCCAGCCCGGTCACCACGAGATCGTCGCCTCGGTGGGCGAGGAGCCGGGCGACGGCGTCGCGTCGTTCGAGCAGAGCTGGCATCGCCGTCACCACTGCTTCTTGCCGAGCAGGCGTTGACCGACGAGGACGGCGATCTGCTGATCACCGTCGTAGGCCATCGTGGTCGCCTGGTCGACGGTCTCGATGACGTCGGTGGCCGTGTCGGCGCGCATCACCGTGAGGCCGATCGCCTCGAGGCTCGCCCGGGTGGCCTGACCCATCGGGTTCTGCCACGGGTTGAACTCGGCCCACTCGCCCCGCATCGTGACCAGCATCAGCAGTGGTGTTCGGGTGATGACCGGCAGCGAGAGCATGTTGATGCAGTTCCCGACGCCGGACGACTGCATCAGGATCGCGGCCCGCGTGCCGCCGAGCCAGGCACCCGTCGAGATCGCGATGCCCTCCTCCTCGGTGGTCAGCACGTTCGTGACGATGTCATCGTCGGCGAGGCAGAGGTTGATCAACGCCGTGTGCCCCGCGTCGGGCACGTAGCTGACGAGGCGGACGCCGGCTCGCCGGAACACGCCGTGCAGCGCGGCTGGCCAATCGATCTCGATTGTTCTGTCCAACTCGTCAACATTCATGCTCTCTGTTGTACCAAGCCATCAAGCGGAGGAACCACCATGACGTTCGAGAACAAGGTCGCCGTCGTCACCGGCGCAGCCCGCGGCATCGGCAAGGCCTGCGCGGTGCGCCTCCTGGCCGATGGCGCGCGCGTCGTGGTCGCCGACATCGACGGCGAGGGCCTGGCCGCCACCGCTGCCGAGCTCGGCCCGTCGGACCGGGTCCATGCGACCGTCACCGACGTGAGCAGCAAGGCCCAGGTCGACGCGCTCGTCGCCGAGGCGGCCGCCGTGTTCGGCGGCATCGACATCATGGTCAACAACGCCGGCATCGCGATCGTGCAGGACTTCCTCGACATCACCGAGGCCGACTACGAGGCCGTGCTCGCCGTCAACCTCAAGGGCCCGTTCCTCGGTGTGCAGGCGGCGGCCCGGCAGATGATCGCTCAGGGTCGCGGCGGCGTGATCATCAACATGTCGTCGATCAACTCGCGCCTGTCCAACCCGCGGGTCGCGACCTACGCGATCTCCAAGGGCGGCCTCAACCAGCTCACCGGAACGGCATCGATCGCGCTCGCCCCGTACGGCATCCGGTTGTGCGGCGTCGGGCCGGGCACGATCGCCACCGAGATGATCACCGGTCCGTTCATCCGCAACGACGACGAGCACCGGATGGTGATGTCGCGCACGCCGGCCGGCCGCTTCGGTCGGCCCGACGAGGTCGCGTCCGTCGTCGCCTTCCTCGCCAGCGACGACGCCTCGTACATGACCGGCCAGACCGTCTACCCCGACGGTGGACGCCTGGTCCTCAACTACACCGTCCCCGTCGAGGACCCCACCTGACCGCATGGTGACTCGGACGCGAGGCGTCGGACTTCGTCAATTCGACGATCTTCTGCAATGGTCGGCCCACCAGCGCGGACCAGCCCGTCCAGCGCCGGTTCGTGGCACTGGACGCGCCCGCCATGTGTGCGGCTGCTCGGTCCGACCGAGATCAACCGTCGGTGGAGGCGAGGAACACGACACACCCTGCACCGAAGAGGGCGCTTGCGACGAAGGCGGTCCAATCACCTGCCCGAGCCGCTGTGATGGCGAACAGGATCGCCGAGCCGACGAACAACAGCCACCCGAACCGATGAGAGCGCCGCACCACTCGATCGTAGGCGTTGGCTGATGCGACGCTCGGAGTGCCGACGACGCCGCGCCCTCGTGTGACGGAATGATGGCTCTGCGGTTGTCAGCCCGAGACGGAGGCTGGGACAGCGAAGAAGGTCAGCAACTCGACGGGCATCATGAATGCCGGTGTGCCGTCTGGGCTGAGGAGTGCCGTCGGGATCGGCTTCAGCCCAGCGTCGATGAGGCTGGCGATCATCCAGTGGGGCAGGGGGCCGACATGGCGCAGGACCTGACCTTGCTGGTCCTGGGAAAGACCGAAGAACCACTTCTTGGCAATCTGAATCACTGGACGCCCCATTTCCTGCTGATCGGCCGGGGTCCAGAGCCACGATGACGGGCGAACCATACTTCATCGGACCGGAGCGGCTGGGTCATGGCGACGTGTCGAGGCGACACTGCGACGACACCTCGAGTGAGCGACTTCCAGCACGGCCCTGGATCAAACCCTGTTCGACCCGGAGGCTCGGGCATCGACGTCGAGCTCGTGGTGGACGAGCTCGTGGGCGAGCCACACGATCCCATCGCCCACCACGCCCCGGCCCCACTGCCCGTGCTCGAACGTCACGTCGAATCCGACGGCGCGCGTGAGATCGACCACGGTCGACACGGCCTCGCGCATCGCCCACAATGCTGCGACGGTCGGCAGCGCCCGGTAGTTGCGCGCGTCGGCGAGCACATCGGGATCCCAACCGGCGAGCAGCGAGCCGGGTTGCGAGCCCAGCTGCACCCAACGCTCGGACCAGCTCCGTGCCAGATCGGTGAGGTGCCACACGTAGGACGTGGCGTTCCACCCGCCGTCGGCCGCTGCCGCCATGCCGTCTCGTCCGTCGAGGAGCGTGGCGTAGCGTGCCGGCGCCCGCTCGACGAGCCCGAGCGCGTCAGCGTGCGCGACCGACCAGTCGAACCCGCAACGCCCGCAGGCCTCTGTTGGATCGCCGTCGACGAGCCAGCCGATCGCGCCGACGAGGAAGGGGGATGGGGACCACTGCATGCTCGCAGGATGTCACAGCCGACGAGACCCGATCACCGCGCTGCGTGCCTCGCGCCGTCACGTGATGTCGTCGACCAATTCGAGGACCGCTGACGACAACCGGTCGGGCCGCTCGAGGGCGGGATGGTGGCCGGCGACGGTCATCACGGGCGAACGTGCCGGGTGGTCATCCAGGTCAGCCGGTCGCCTGCGGTCGTTGCCTCGCGGACCATCATCTGGTTGAGCTCGGGATGCGCGGCGGCGAACTGGGGCGGTGCTCGAAGGCTGTGCCGAGTATGCGCGGCCTTCAGGATGATCGGAGGCCCGCGGCGGCGAACCAGACGAGTTGCTCGACGACAGCGTCTGTGTCCGATGTGTCCAGCGCGCCGTCTGTGATCGATTCGATGCGGCCTGGGGCTGCCATCGTGTACGTCATGGCGCCGAGGATGAAGTGGAAGCGCCAATACAGGTCGGTGGTCGCCAGGTCGGGCAGGGCTGCGTGCAATGCGTCGAGGAACTGCCGACTCGAGTCGTCGAATGCTTTGGCGAGCACTCCGCGACGGAACTCTGCAGGTTCGAAGGCAAGGCGGGCGCGGACGCGCATGAATGCTTCCCCGCCCGACGAGGCAGCCGTGTCGAGGGATGGGCGAAGGAAGGCTCGGAGCACGTCCTCGACCTTCGGCGTGCCGGACGCCTCATGATGGACCTGTCCGAGCAGTTCGAGTCGACGGTCGACGATCGCCTGGGCGCGTTCCTCGAAGAGTTCAGCAAGGACGGCGTCCTTCGATCCGAAGTGGTAGTTCGCGGCCGCGACGTTCGCAGAAGCGGCCGCAGTGATCTCCCGAAGGCTGACTCCGTCGATGCCGCGTTCGGAGAACAGTTCCTCTGCTGCGCTGAGTATGCGACGGCGCGTCTCGGCGCCTCGACCCGCGTCGCGGCGGCGGTCGAGCGTGCGAGGGTGGTCCATCGGTCAGCAGCGTAGTGACCGGGAACCATCGATTCAATCACCTGCTTGATTCAAGCGCGTGCTTGAGGTACGGTGCCGTACGTCAGCGCAGAGGAGCCCATGAACGCCGTCCAGCTACCCCTTCCTTCTCTGCCCGCTGTCACGCGTGGCGACGTCGATGCGGCTGCGACGCGGTTGAGCAACTGGGGTCGGTGGGGGTCCGACGATGAGCTCGGGACGTTGAATTTCACGACCGCGGCAGACATCGTTCGCGCTGCCGGTCTCGTGCGGCAGGGCCGCGTGCTTTCGCTCGCGTTGAAGTTCGACTCGGCCGGTCCTCAGGGCGGCAAGACGAACTTCGTGCCGGTGGGTCGCTTCAACCCGATCCATCTGATGCTCCGGACGGGAACTGACGCCTACTCGGGGGTGCTCGACAAGCGCGGCATCCGGTCCGCCGACGACATCGTGATCATGCCGATGCAGTGCGGCACGCAGTGGGACGGGTTGGGTCACATCTTCTTCGGCGACCAGATGTGGAACGGCTACGACTGTCGCTTGGTGAGTTCGTTCGGTGCCGAGAAATGCGGCATCGAGAAGACCGCTGCGAAGATGGTGGGTCGTGGTGTGCTGCTGGACGTCGCCCGTCACGTCGGCGTCGAGACGCTGCCGGCCGGCTACGGGATCACCGCTTCGCTGCTCGACGAAGTGTGTGCGGCGCAGCGCGTCGAGGTTCGGCGTGGTGACTACCTCCTCATCCGCACCGGCCAGATCGAAGCCAAGCTCGCCGAGGGAAACTGGGACGGTTACAGCGGTGGCGACGCGCCGGGTCTCGCGTTCGACACGCTCGACTGGCTGCACCGGATGGAGGTGGCTGCCGTTGCGACCGACACGTGGGGCGCCGAGGTCAGGCCGAACCAGTCGGAGGACGCTGGCATCAACCAACCGTGGCACTGGTTGTGCATCCCGATCCTTGGGTTGACGATGGGCGAGATCTTCCACCTTGGCGAACTCGCCGTCGAATGCGCGCAGGCCGACCAGTACGAGTTCCTGTTCGTCGCTCCCGCCTTGCCCGTCACCGGCGCGGTCGGTTCGCCCGCCAACCCGCTGGCCATCCTGTAGGTGACGTGATGTCGAACCCGACGATCATCAGCTGCGCCGTCACGGGCAACATCACCACCGTGCAGCAGCATCCGGGGCTGCCGTGCACGCCCGAGCAGATCGCGGACGCTTGCATCGGCGCAGCCAACGCTGGTGCCGCGATCGCGCACATCCACGTCCGCTACCCCGACGGTCGTCCGAGCATGGAACTCGACCACTACCGCGAGGTCGTGCAACGCATCCGCGACAGCGACACAGACGTCATCATCAACCTGACCACCGGCCCTGGTCAGCGGTTCGTTCCCAGTGAGGAAGACCCAGCGGTCGCCGCACCCGGGACGACGTTGACGACACCGGAGCGCCGCATGGAACACGTCGTCGCGTTGCGGCCGGAGATCTGCAGCCTCGATCTGAACACGATGTATTCCGGCACAGCGGTCGTGATCAACACGCCACGCAACGTGCGGATCATGGCCCGGCTGGCGCGAGAGGCCGGAACGCTGCCGGAGCTCGAGGTGTTCGACTCTGGCGACATCCACCTCGCCCGCGACCTCATCGCCGACGAGACACTGGCGTCGCCGGCACTCTTCCAGATCGTGCTCGGCGTGAAGTACGGCGCGAGCGCGACCCACGCCACGATGGCGTACCTGCAGTCGCTGCTGCCCGACGGGTCGCACTGGGCGTCGTTCGGAGTCGGACGGGCCGAGTTTCCGATGCTGCTGCAGGCGTGGATCCTCGGCGGTCACGTGCGCGTCGGTCTCGAGGACAACATCTACGTTCGCAAGGGCATGCTCGCTGCGGACAACGCAGCGCTCGTCGCGAAGGCTGTCCGCCTCCTCCACGAGATGGACGCCGAGATCGCAACACCGGGCCAGGCTCGCGAGATCCTCGGCCTGACCAGACACGAACCACGGTGACAGGAGAGACGACGATGTTCGAGTACTTCGAGCGCAACTACGCATGGAACCTGACCGCGATCTCGCTGATGGACGAGATCGGCACCGTCACCCAACCGTGCGAGGTCTTGGCAGCGGTCGAGGCAGTCGAGGATCAGCCGATCGATGTGTCGAGCGTGGCTTGGTACGACGCGATGACCGAAATGGCCGATCGGATGGAAACGCTCGGCGACGCCGATCTCGCCGCCGGCCACGAACTGACCGCGAGCCGCAAGTTCCATCGTGCCGCGACCTACCTGTCGCGGGCCGACCGGATGATGCCGCCCGACGATCCCCGCCAGATGGTCGCCTACCAGCGGATGCGCAGCAACTACCGCAAGGCCAGAGACCTCGCCCGTGACGGCGTCGAGTTCGTCGACATCCCATACGGCGCAGGGGTCATGCCGGCCCTCCTGGTGACGGCGTCCACCGAGGAGGAGCCTGCGCCGATCGTGGTCCACATCCAAGGATTCGACTCGATCAAGGAGACCCAGTTCCCGATGCTGCAGGAGTACCGCCGACGCGGGCTGTCAGTCCTGATCGTCGACCAACCCGGTGCCGGAGGCGCGCTGCGCCTCCACGGCCTCACCGCACGCCACGACTCCGAGGCATACGTCAGCGTCATCGTCGACTGGATCACCTCACGCCCCGACATCGCCACCGACCGGATCGGCTTGTGCGGACTCAGCATGGGCGGCTACTTCGCTCCCCGAGCTGCAGCGTTCGAGCCGCGCATCAAGGCGGTCGCGTCGTGGGGCGCGTTGCACAACGCCCTCGAACTCGCCGCACCCGCCAGCGGGGGCAACACCACGACCGCTCCGTCGGTCCCTTCACCACTCGCGCACGCCATGTGGGTCTTCGGCGTAAGCCGACCCGTCGAACTCGCCGACGTGTTCGCCAAGATGGACCTCGACGGAGTCATCGAACTGGTCACTTGCCCGCTCCTCGTCATGCACGGCGAACTCGACCGACAGGTCCCGCTTGCGCACGCGCAACGAACGTTCGAACTGGCCACCGTCGCCGACAAGACGCTCAAGGTCTTCACCGCTCACGAAGGCGGAGCGGAGCACTGCCAGGTCGACAACCGGGCGATCGCCGCCGACTACGCATCCGACTGGTTCGCCTCACGCCTGTGAGCAGCACAACCACCACCCTCCACTCGAAGGAAGCCCGATGAACCCCGTTGTCGACGAAGATCGCGAAGACACCCAGCGCCTCGTGAACGAGTACCTGCGCCTGTTCTCCGAGCAGCGATGGAACGAATGGATCGAACTGTGGGCCGAAGACGGAGTGCTCGAGTTCCCGTTCGCGCCCGCTGGCCGACGATGCCGGTACGTCGGCAAGGACGAGATCCTGGCCTACATGCAGCCGCTCGGCGGTCGGATGCAGATCGACCAACTCGAGTACTTCGACGTGCACCCGATGCTCGACTCCGCGGTCTACTGCTTCGAGATGGGTTTCACCGGTCACATCGTCGAGACCGGAGCCGCCTACGACCAGAAGTACATCTCGATCATCGAAACCAAGGACGGCAAGATCTGGCGGTACCGCGAGTACTGGAACCCGATCGTCTCGATCGACGCCAACGGCGGACGCGAAGCCTGGACCGCCGCGTTCGGCAGCCCAGCGGAAGCAGGCGGGTCGTGAGCGACGAACTGACCCTCGTCACCGGCGCAACCGGCAAGACCGGCCGCAGCCTCGTCGACCAACTCCAGCATGCAGGCCTGCCGTACCGGGCAGGGTCGCGCCACGGCGAGCCAGCCTTCGACTGGGAGGACCGTTCGACCTGGGACGACGCTCTCCGCGACGTCACCTGCGCCTACCTGATCGCGCCGGGTACGGTCGACGACCCCTACTCGCTGGTCATCGACTTCGCCGCCCAGGCACAGCGCACCGGAGTTCGGCGCTTCGTCTTCCTCAGCATGTCCTCGATCCCCGCCGGCGGACCTGCGCACGGTCAAGTCCATCAATGGCTGAAGGACAACTGCCACGACTGGGCCGTCCTGTGCCCCACCGCGTTCATGCAGAACTTCAGCGAAGGCCCCTACCAAGCCTCGATCCGCGACGAGGACCGGATCTACTCCAACACCGGCTCCGGCCGGGTCCCGTTCATCCATGCCGATGACATCGCCGCCGCGGCGCTGGCCGCGCTGACGTCGCCCACGCCACTGAACACCGACTTCGTCCTCACCAGCGAGGAACCGCTCTCGTATGACGGTGTGGCCGAGATCATCAGCGATGCCTGCGGCCGCCACATCACGCACACCCACGTCTCGTCCGAGACAATGATCCAGCACTACATCAGCCGCGGCATCCCCGAGACCAACGCGAGGTTCCTTGCCTTCGGCTACGAATGGATCGCCGGCGGCGGCGAAGACAACACCACCGACGCCGTACGAGACCTCACCGGACGGCCGCCGATCACCTTCCGCGCCTTTGCCGAAGCCAACGCACACGTCTGGTCGCCGCTCCGATAGCAGGACCGACGACGTGACCGACCGGCTCCCTTGCCGCGGCGGTCGACACTCGGGACCGCCTCGGCGGAGTCACCCAACAGTGTCGCCGGTGTGGCCACGACTCTGTACCTGTTCAGAACCATGTATTGGTGGAGCTGGGGGGAATCGAACCCCCGTCCATCAGGCCATGCACGACCCTGCTACGACCATTCCCGCTGTATCGCTGACGCAGCAACACCGGCGGGTCGGCTGGCCATCGCCGAAACGGTGGCCCGCGAATCGTCTTTCCGAATCGTCAGCAGACTTTCCTGCGGTCAGTGGTCTTTTACACCGTCATCCTTCGCTTCTGTTGCCGGGCTGCGATGGATTGGCCCCGTGCGGTATTTCTACTCACGATGTCTCTTCGCTCACCTGAAGATCAGGCGGCGAGAGCGAACTGCTCGTTGGC
>JAOBWK010000053.1 GCA_025463305.1 Ilumatobacteraceae bacterium | reverse complement strand
CATGACCCGGGTCGATGATCGAGCCTTTGTGGAGCCCCGACATGAGCGTGTCGAGGTCGACGACGACGATGATCTCGGTGTTGTCCCCGACCGTCTCGATGTCATCCACCTCGTCATCGGCCCGCACCACACCAGCCCCGGTGACCAAACGAACCAACGCCATCGCGCGCAGCCAATCCTGACGAGACTCTCCCTCCGGACACTCCGGTGGCACACCGCCGTGGAACATCGTCTCCACCGCGGCCTCCAACGCAGCCACGAACGCGAGACCGGTTTCGGGGTCGAGGGCTCCGGACAGCTCGAGCATCCCGGTGATCTGGTTGGTCCACGCCTTGAACCGGTTCGCAGCCTTCTGCTTCGCCAACCGCTCACACCCCTCGGACTCATCCAGACGGGCGATCCGCTCCTCCAACCGCTTCCCGAACTGACCGGGCGTCGTGGAGGCGGCGAGCTCCGCCAACCCCGCACCGTCGGCGGCGAGCTCGGCGCGCTTGTCACCGACACGGTCCAACGCGGAGGTCAGCTTGTCGACATGCTCCGTCGACACCGACCCGTTGCCGAGGGCTTCAGACATCTCCGGCACCTCGCCCAGCGTCCCCGCACGCTTCACATCCGAGTTCGCCCTCGACAGCGACGACTTCGACGCCGCCGCCACGTCCTGCTCCGCCGAACCCGACGAGTCCGACAGACCCAACAACGCACGTGTCACCGCGGCCCGACGCGCATCGATCCAACCCGACCCACGCCCCAACAACGACAACTCACCCTGCAAACCGGCCCGCGACATCGATGACAGATCGAAATGCATGTGCGCAGCCACCGCTGCGAACACGGCATCCGTGTTGCTCGAACCCGCATCCGAACTCATGCAACCATCATCGCAAATGGGTGTGACAGTGTTCCCGGATCGCCGGCGTCACGCCGCCCGTCGCTCCACCGCCGGCCGATGGAGGTGATATGGCTGAGCGGGATGTGAGTCTGCCTGCGTGCAGCGCGACGGCTCCAGCGGCTGCAGGCCGAGTCCCAGCATCGCTTGGGCGTGGCGCCGTACGCCGTCGGCGTCGTAGCAGATGCCGCCCGCGTCGCAGACGAGGGCCGAGGTCGGTTTGCGGTAGCGGAGTGACGTCATGCGTCCATCATCCGCGATGGGTGTGACAGCCCGCCGGGTACGCCCGCGTCTGTCAGGCGGAGCGGGATCCGACGGAGATGTCGCGGGCCTTCACGGAGCGCACCACGCGCCAGCAGATGATGAAGATGCCGAGCGCGAGCAGCCCGAACGTGACCCCCTGCAGCACGCCACCACGATCGCCGGGCTGGGTCGGCTTGATGCCACAGCCCGGGAGGCCGATCGAGTCGTTGAGGCACTCCGACAGCTCGCGCTTGGTGTCGAGGAACTGGTTGTCGATGGTGGTGCTGGGGATCGTCGTCGGCACCGCGGTGGTGGGTGTCGTGGCGGGGGGCGCCGTGGCGGGCGTGGCTGCAGCGTCACCGCCCGCACCGGCCGGCGAGGCGGCGAGCGCACGCATCGGGGTGAGCACTGCGAAGAGGGCAACGACCACGAACAGCAAACGACGCATGTCCACATCGTCGCGCCTGCGGGGAGCCATTACCCAGCGGGCGACGATGGTCGTCGGGCACCGTCCGCAGGGTGTGGGCCGTGGCCGGAGCGGATCAGAAGCCGCCGCTGTGGGCGATCACGATGATGACCACCACGAGCACGATCAGCACGATGAGGACATGACCGATGATGAACGCCACGATCGCCGCGAGCAGCGGCACGATCACGTAGGCGATCAGCATCACCTTCCACCAGCCGCGTGACTCGATGAAGTCGAAGGCGTCGCGCCCACCCCGGCGGACGGCAACCAGCGCGGGCGGGAACGCGACGAGCACGAACGCGATCAGCACGTACCAGAACTGCACGATCGAGTGCGCGACGGAGTCCCACAGGGTGCGATGGTCGACGGAGAACCGCAGTGCGCCGAGCCCGAAGAAGATCGCGAACGCCGACGGCGCGGCGATGAGCAGCGCGAGCCCGACGCTCGCCAGGTGCCCCCGCAGCGCCTGGAACGCTTCCTCGCTGACGAAGGTCGGTCGCAGCGGCATCAATCGCGGCCGCAGCCGACGCACCGCCGTCACCGGTTGGGGATCGGTGCGATCGCGCGCCGTCGGGTCGGCGAGCGTCGGCGTGGGATCCGGCGTCGCCTCGGTCGGCGCCGGCCAAGGATCGCGCGGGACACCGGACGGCGGTGCGAACGGCATCGGCCCGGTGGGCGGCTGATCCATGACGGAAGCGTACGACCACGGCGAGTCGGGGACCCCTGCGGCACGGGGAGCGCCCGACTAGATTCGGTGACTTGAGCGACGCAACTGCCGAACCAACGCCCATTGCATCCAACGACCCGACGTCCAACGACACGGTCCTCGTCGTCGACTTCGGGGCCCAGTACGCGCAGCTGATCGCCCGGCGCGTCCGCGAGCTGAGCGTGTACAGCGAGATCGTGCCGCACCGCATCACGGCCGACGAGGTCCGCCGTCGCAAGCCGGCGGCCATCATCCTCTCCGGTGGTCCGAAGAGCGTGCACGTCGAGGGCGCGCCCTCGCTCGATCCCGAGATCTACGAGCTGGGGGTGCCGATCCTCGGCATCTGCTACGGCGCCCAGCTGATCGCCCAGCAACTTCCCGGCGGTTTCGTCGGACGCGGCATGCGTGGCGAGTACGGACGCGCCCACCTGAAGATCACGGACACGGCATCCCACCTGCTCGTCGGCCAACCGGCCGAGCAGGACGTGTGGATGAGCCACTTCGATGCGGTGACCACCCCGCCCGACGGGTTCACCGCGACGGCGTCGACGCCCGATGCGCCGATGGCCGTGCTCGAGAACGCCGAGCGCAACATCTGGGGCGTCCAGTACCACCCCGAGGTCGTGCACACCGCCAACGGGATGGAGGTGCTGCGCCGCTTCGTGATCGACCTCGCCGGGTGCAAGCCGACGTGGACGATGGCCTCCATCGTCGACGAGCAGGTCGCCGCCGTGCGCGCCAAGGTCGGCGACGCGCGGGTCATCTGTGCGCTGTCCGGCGGCGTCGATTCGGCGGTGGCGGCTGCGCTCGTGCACCGCGCCATCGGCTCGCAGCTGACGTGCGTGTACGTCGACATCGGGCTGATGCGCAAGGGCGAGTCCGATCAGGTGACCGAGACGTTCCGGCGGAACATGAACATCGAGCTGATCCATGTCGACGCCGGGGCGCGGTTCTTCGAGCGGCTGGCGGGCGTCACCGAGCCGGAGGCCAAGCGCAAGGCCATCGGCGAGCTGTTCGTGCGGATCTTCGAGGAGAACATCGGTGGCCTCACCGACGCCGAGTACCTCGTCCAGGGCACGCTCTACCCCGACGTGATCGAGAGCGGCGGCAGCGACGGCACCGCGGCCGTCATCAAAAGCCACCACAACGTCGGCGGGCTGCCCGACGACATGACCCTGAAGCTGGTCGAGCCGCTGCGCAGCCTGTTCAAGGACGAGGTCCGCAAGCTCGGCACCGAGCTCGGCCTCCCCGACGAGATCACGTGGCGTCAGCCGTTCCCCGGCCCCGGCCTCGGCGTGCGGATCATCGGCGAGGTCACCCCGGCACGGGTCGCGGTGCTGCAGGAGGCCGATGCGATCGTGCGCGAGGAGATCCGCAACGCAGGCCTCGAGCGAGAGATCTGGCAGGCGTTCGCAGTGCTGGCCGACATCCGCTCCGTGGGCGTGATGGGCGACGAGCGCACCTACGAGAACCCGATCATCATCCGCGCCGTCACCAGCGACGACGCGATGACGGCGGACTGGGCGCGGCTGCCGTACGACCTGTTGGAGACGATGTCGAGCCGGATCATCAACGAGGTCGACGGGATCAACCGGGTCGTCTACGACATCACGTCGAAGCCGCCCGGCACCATCGAGTGGGAGTGAGCGGGCTTCGCTGCCGCCGTGTGCTCGCCGATGGTGACGGAAAACCCTGTCACTCGGCTGCAACACAACCGTCATAATTGGTACAGTCACGTCCCGTCATGCGTCGCACTCACTCCATCCGTTGCGCCGTCGGCCTCGTCGTGGTCTTGCTGGGTGGCGCAGTCTCCGTGCAGCCGTCGTTCGCCGACACGGTCGGGCAGCAGGAACAGCAGGTCAAAGACGTCGTCGCCCAGCTCGATCTGATGCATCAGAAGGTCGATCAGTACAACGAGGACTACCTCGGTGCGCTGAACGAGCAGGCGTCGGTCGAGGCCGACATCGCCCAGTCGCAGGCCCACATCGCCGATCAGCAGGCCCAGCTGCAGGTGCTGCAGGGCCAGCTCGCGAACGTCGCGGTCGAGCAGTTCATGGGCGGCACCAGCGGTGCGCTCGGACCGCTGTTCGATGACCCTGCGCAGATCGACGACGGCCTGCAGCGCGAGCACCTCGCGACCGTCGCGGTCGACGCCGGCTCGGCCAGCACCGACGACTACGAGACCCTGCTCAGCTCGCTCGACAAGGCCCAGAAGGAACTGGTCAAGAAGGAGCAGCAGGCCCAGTCGCTCGCCGACAAGGCAGCCGCCAGCAAGCAGAAGGCCACCGACGCCGCCGCTGCCCTGCAGGTGCAGCTCACCCAGGAGCAGGCCAAGCTCGGCGATCTGATCCAGCAGGAGCAGGATCGCGAAGCCGCCGCCGCAGAGGCCAAGATCCAGCAGGACGCCGCCGCAGCAGCCGTCAAGGCTGCGGCGAACACGCCCAAGACGTCCGGCAACTCGTCGTCCGGCAACTCGTCGTCGGGCAACAACTCGTCCGGGAACAGCAACAGCTCGTCCGGGAACTCCGGCAACAGCAACAGCTCCTCCGGCAACAGCAGCGCCAACGCGTCGAGCTCGAACGGGAACTCGAGCTCGAACAGCAGCAGCTCGAACGACAACAGCAGCAGCAGCAGTTCGAGCAGCTCCAGTGACAGCGGGGCGAGCAACCCGCCGCCGGTGTCGAGCCGGGCCCAGGTCGCGGTGAACGCTGCAGCGAGCCAGCTCGGTGTGCCGTACAAGTTCGCGATGTCGTCGCCCGGTGTGGCGTTCGACTGCTCGGGGCTCACCGCCTACGCATGGGGACAGGCCGGCGTGAGCATCCCGCACCAGTCGGCCCAGCAGTACGCCTCCACACCGCACGTGCCGAAGGACCAGGCCCAGCCCGGCGACCTGATCTTCTACTACTCGCCGATCAGCCACGTGGGCATCTACGTCGGCAATGGCTCGATGATCCACGCGCCGAACACCGGCTCGGTCGTGTCGTACACGTCGGTGCGTTGGGACAAAGTGGTGGGCGTCAGCCGACCCGGTTGATGCCGCGTCGGCAGGTGCGCTTCGGCCGGTGAGCGCTGGCTGACGACGGCCGCGCGGCCGGACGGTACGGTCGCCGCATGCAGGGATTCGATGTTCCCAAGGTCTCGGCCTGGCTGAGCGCCAACATCGCCGATGTCGAGCCGCCGTTCACCGTCGAGCTCATCGCCGGCGGTCGCTCCAACCTCACGTTCCGCGTCGTCGACGCCAACGGTCGCCAGCTCGTCGTGCGTCGCCCGCCGACGGGACACGTGCTGGCCACCGCCCACGACATGGCCCGCGAGTACCGGATCATCGAGGCGATCGGCCGCACGAACGTGCCGGTGCCACCCGCCTACGGGCTGTGCACCGACATCGACGTGAACGGCGCGCCCTTCTACGTGATGGGCTTCTCGCCGGGCGTCGTGCTCGACAACGCGGAGCACGCGGCGAAGCTGCCGGTCGGGCTGCGCGTGCCGGCGAGCGAGCACCTCATCGACGTCCTCGCCGATCTCCACGAGGTCGACATCGACGCGATCGGCCTCGGCGACCTCGCCAAGCGCGAGGGCTACATCGAGCGTCAGGTCCGCCGCTGGACCACGCAGTGGGAGCACAGCAAGTCCCGCGAACTGCCGGCCATCGACGAGGTCGCCCGGCTGCTGCAGGCGCGGATGCCGACCCAGCACGGTGTGTCCGTCGTCCACGGTGACTTCCGGTTCGGCAACTGCATCACCGATGTCGAGCACGGCCGGATCAGCGCGGTGCTGGATTGGGAGCTGTGCACGCTCGGCGACCCACTCGCCGACGTCGGCTACCTCGGCGTGTACTGGAGCGACGGGGGCGACGCCGCGCTCAGCGCGAGCGATCCGACGCCGGCCGGTGGCTTCCTGCCGTACGCCGATCTCATCGAGCGCTACGCGACGCGCACCGGTCGCGACCTCACCGACATCGGCTACTACGTCGCGTTCTCGTGCTGGCGGCTGGCCGTGATCAGCGAGGGGGTCCGGGCGCGTTACCGTGCGGGGGCGATGGGCGACCAGGTCATCGACATGGATCCGGCGACGGACATCGTGCAGGGGTTGGCCGAGCGGGCGCTCGCCGCGACGAGGAGCTTGTGATGACCGATGCTGCCGACGTGCTCGACGGATGGACGAGGGGCACGTTCAGCGCCGCGGGCTTCACCCGCGACACCTACCGGCGCGGCACGGGTCCGGCCGTCATCGTCATCCACGAGATCCCCGGCATCACGCCGCTCGTCGAGAAGTTCGCCGCCGATGTCGTCGATGCCGGCTTCACCGTCGTCATGCCGTCGCTCGCCGGCACCGCCGGGAAGGCGATGTCCACCGGCTACACGCTGTCGACGACGCTGAAGGTCTGCGTCGCCAAGGAGTTCACCAACTGGGCGCTCGACCAGACGTCGCCGATCATCGCCTGGCTCCGTGCGCTCGCCCGCTCGCTGCACAACGAGCTCGGCGGCCCGGGCGTCGGCGCGGTCGGGATGTGCTTCAGCGGTGGCTTCGCGCTGGGGATGATGGTCGACGAGATCATGGTGGCCCCGGTGCTCAGCCAGCCGTCGATGCCGTTCGCCGTCGGCAAGAAGGCGCGCAAGGCCAACCTCAGCCTCTCGCCCGACGATGCCCAGGCAGTCGCCCAGCGCGCCGCCGACGGGTGCCAGGTCCTCGGGCTGCGCTTCACCGGCGACACGCTCGTCGGCGATCGCTTCGCCTCGCTGCGATCGCTGCTCGGTGACGCGTTCATCGCGATCGAGCTGCCGAGCGTGAACAAGCGCGACCACAGCGTGCTCACCGAGCAGCGCGACGAAGCGTCGGTGAACCGGGTGATCGACTTCTTCATCGAGAAGCTGCAGAAACCGGCGAGCTGAGCCACGCCGGCTGAACCGGGCCGTTCGACTCGGCTCAGCTGCGGCCGAGGCCCTCGAGGGCGAGGCGCTTGGCGGCCTTGTAGTCGGCCTTGCCGTTGGGGGCGCGGGGCACGTCGTCGACGAAGATGACGCGCTTGGGCGCCTTGTAGCCGGCGAGCTCGGCCTTCACCGACGCGATGACCTCGGCCTCGGTGAGCGCGGCGTTGTCCTCCTTCGAGGCGACGGCGGTAACGGCTTGACCGAACTTGTCGTCCTCGATGCCGACGACGAGGCAGTCGAGGATGCCCGCGTAGCGCTTGACGGCTTCCTCGACCTCTTCGGGGAAGACCTTCTCGCCAGCGGTGTTGATGACCTGGCTGCCGCGGCCGAGCAGCTCCAGCGTGCCGTCGGCGTTGATCATGCCCATGTCGCCGGGGAACGAGTAGCGCAGCCCGTTGATGACACGGAACGTGCGCGCCGACTTCTCGTCGTCCTTGTAGTAGCCGAGCGGCACGTTGCCGCCAGCGGCCACCATCCCGACCTCGCCGGAGCCGGGCTGCACCTCGCGGTCGTCGTCGGTGAAGACCTTGGTGGTGGGCACCGAGCTGAACCGGGCGGTCTCGGCGGGCATGCCGCGCATCGAGATCTGCATCCCCATCGTGCCCTCGGTGGAGCCCATCGCATCGAGCAGCATCGTCTGCGGGATGCGCTCGAGCATGTGCTCTTTGACCTCCGACGTCCACATGACGCCGGACGAGACGATGATCTTCAGGCTGCTCGTGTCGTACGGCGTGCCGGCCGCGACCGCGTGGTCGATGGCCTGCACGATGGGCTTGGCGAACGAGTCGCCGACGATGACGAGGTTCGTGGCGCGCTCGGTCTGCACGACGCGCAGCAACTCGTCGCTGTCGAGCGAGCGGGCCTGCAGCGTGATGACCGTGCCGCCCATCAGCATCGGCGCCATCGCCCCGAGCCACATGCCCGTGCCGTGCATCAGCGGACAGGCCGGCACGCTGATGACGAGGTTGCCGGCGTCGATCGCGCCCTTGACCAACGGGGCGATGAGCGCGGCATCGGTGGGTGCCGCGACGCCGAGCAGCGGGAAGCTGCTCTGCACGAGCCCACCCGTCTGGCCGCCCTGCGCATACATGACGCCCTTCGGCATGCCGGTGGTGCCACCGGTGTACAGCATGTAGAGATCGTCCTCGTACCGCGTGATCCGCGGCATCGGATCGCTCGCCGCGAGCACCTCCTCGTAGGCCACCGAGCCGGGCACCTGGCCGGTGGGTCCGCCGTCGTCGACCTCGATCAGCAGCTTCAGCTTCGGCAGCCGGGGCAGCACTCTCGCCACTCGCTCGCCGAGCGAGGAGTGGAACACGACGGCCTCGGCGTCGCTGTTGTCGAGCAGGTACCACAGCTCCTCGTCGAGGTAGCGGTAGTTGACGTTGACGGGCACGCCGCGCATCTTGAACCCGGCGAACTGGGCCTCGAGGTACTCGTTGCCGTTGTAGAGGTAGAGCCCGATCTTGCTGTCGGACCCGAGGCCGGCGGCCACGAACACGCTGGCGAGTCGCGCCGAGCGTTCGTCGTACTCGGTCCAGGTGCGGCGGATGTCGCCGTGCACGATCGCCGTTTGGTCGCCGAGCTCGTCGGCGATCGATTCCCAGACAGTGGCGAAGTGCATCTCCATGCGCTGCAGGTTAGGCCGTCACGCAGTCGCCCAGACCAGGAGCTCGGCACCGTCGTCGCCGGCCGTGACGCGCACGCCGCCGCCGTCGATCAGCCGTGCCGCTGCGCCCTGGGCGAGGGACTCGCCCGTCTCGAGTGCGGCGGACCCGAGCGCGACGAACGCGTGCACGTTCGGATCATCGGGCAGCACCACCGACTGGCCGGCCTGCAGCCGCGCGCCCCACAGCACGGCGTCGCGCTGGTGGATGCTGATGGCTGCGTCGTGGCCCTTGCCCGACGCGATCGGACGAGGCCGCCCTTGGCAAGCTCGCCGTTGATGTCGAGCTGCTGGTAGCCGGGCTTGATGCCGTTCGTGTCGGGCAGGACCCACATCTGGATGAAGTGCGCCGCCTCGTCCGGGCTCGGGTTCATCTCGCTGTGGCGGATGCCGCTGCCGGCCGACATGCGCTGGGCGAGGCCCGGGTACAGCACGCCGTTGTTGCCCTCGCTGTCGCGGTGGGCGACCTGGCCACTGAGCACCCACGTGACGATCTCCATGTCGCGGTGACCGTGGGTGCCGAAGCCGGCGCTGGGGGCGACGATGTCGTCGTTGTTGACGAGCAGGAGGCCGTGCTGACCGTGCTGGCGGTCGAAGTGCTCGCCGAAGTTCATCGAGTGCTTGGAGTCGAGCCAACCGATGTCGGTGACGAATCGGTCCTCGGGCTGCTGGATCGTGATGCTCATGGTCCTTCGAACAATATTGCGCGCGCAAGTATTCCGCAAGGGCCTGTCTGCGAGAGACGGTCGCGGTTCCGCTGGGTTTCCCGTCGCGGTGCCAGGGGTACAGTCCGCTCCGTGACGAACGAGGCGAAGACCAGCGAAGCCGGCGAGCCGGCCGACAACCCGTGGCGGGCCGTCGCGGCAGGGGAGTTCGCGTTGTTCGACTCGATCGAGTGGCGGGCCCAGCAGTCGCTCGACGTGACGGTGCTCAGTCCGGTCCGCCACGCGATCGCGGCGATCCTCGGCAGCGATGCGCAGTGGTCGGGCGAGGGCGCATCGGCCAACTCGGCCGATCCGCGTGTCGGTCCGTGCGTGGCCTTCGCCGAGCAGTTCGTCGTCGACGTCGCCGGCACCACCGACGAACAGCGCGCCGCGATGACGTCCGCGATGGGCGCCGATGCGTTCGCCTTCGTGCAGGTCCTGTTCGTGTCCGACGTGTTCGCCAGGGCGCGCATCGCCCTCGGCAGGCTGTTCGACTCGCCCTACCGGATCGAGGCGGGTGACGGCGGCGACGGCGCCGATCTGTGGCCGCTGCTCGAGCGGTTCATGCAGCAGGTCGCGATGCTCCACGAGCTCGATCCGCTCACCACCGAGCTCGTGCGGTTGCGTGGTGCCCGGGTCCACAACTGCCGGGTCTGCCAGTCGCGCCTCAGCGTGCGCGCGCTCGACGCCGCCGGCGATGCGTCGGTGTTCGACGACCTCGACGACTACGAGCACCACGACTTCACCGAACGGCAGAAGGTCGCGCTGCGCCTCACCGACGCGCTCGTCACCCAGCCGTCGGCGATCGACGCAGCAATGGCGGCGAGCGTCCGCGAGCACCTCACCACCCATGAGATCGTCGAGATCGTGCTCGACGTCGTCCGCAATGCGGCGAACAAGATCGCGGTCGCGTTCGGCGCGGATGCACCGGTGGTGACCGAGGGTGTCGAGTTCTACGACATCGATGCCGGCGGCGACGTCGTCGCGAACGTCGACATCGACGCGGTGCGCGCGGCCACCGCTCGCTGACGATCGAGCGCAGCCGCGCTCAGCGCGGGCCGCCGTCGATGTCGAGCAGCGCTCCGGTCGTGTAGCTGCTCGCCGCCGATGCGAAGTACAGCGCGGCGCCGACGATCTCGTGCGGCTGGCCGCCACGCTGGAGCGCGAACCCGAAGCGGGCCGAGCGGTTGAAGGCTTCGAGGTCCCAGGCCTTGCTGATGTCGGTGAGGAACGGGCCGGGGACGATGCAGTTGACGCGCACCGTCGGTCCGAACGTCTTCGCCAGCCCGGCGGTGAGGTTGTTGATCCCGGCCTTGGCGGCCGCGTAGACCAGCTCGTTCGGACCGGGGCGACGGGACGCGATCGACGAGACGAACACGATCGAGCCACCGCCGTCGGTGACCATGCGCGTGCCGATGTTGGCGGACAGCCGGAACGGACCCTTGAGGTTGACGCCCATCACCTTGTCGTAGAGGTCTTCGCTGATCGCATCGACCGACTCGTACAGCGGCGACACGCCGGCGTTGTTGACGAGCACGTCGACGCGGCCGAACTCGGCGTACGCGGCGTCGGCCAGCTCGTCGGCCGCGCTCCACGAGGCGGCGTGGTACGCGACGGCGAGCGCGCGTCGACCGAGCGCGCGCACCTCGCCGGCCACGGCTTCGCAGTTCTCCACCTTCCGGCTGGCGATGACGACGTCGGCGCCCTGGGCCGCGAACGCGAGCACCATCTCGCGTCCGAGGCCGCGGCTGCCGCCGGTGACCACGGCGATCTTGCCGGTGAGGTCGAACAGGTGCGCCGGATCAGCAGGTGTGCTCATCGGCGCATGCTGGCACGTGTCAGCGCGCTGCTTCGAGCGGGATGCCGTAGCGCTCGACGTAGCCGGCGAACCGTTCGCGAAGGGCGGCGCCGTCGAGCCCGAACTCCTCGAGGTTGTAGCTGTGCTTGCCGAACTTGCCCTGCGGGCGAGACGACACGTGATCGGACATCGCCTGGCGGGCGTCGCCGGCGAGCTCGGCCCCGAACCGGGCGTAGACCCCCTCCATCGTGCCGAGGGTGTCCTGGACGAGGTCCGCGTACTGCACGTCGTGGATGACGACGTCGGGGTGCGCGTCGCGGAAGGTGTTCACGCCATCGATCGAGTCCTCGAGCATCTGCGTCCAGTGCTCGGCGACGTAGGCCAGCTGTGCGTCGTCGCTGAACGTGCCGGTCAGCGTGGTGATCAGGCTGCACACCGACGCGCACAGCACCACCGGGTCGCGGTGCATCAGCACGAGTCGCGCGTCCGGGTAGACGGCGTGCAGCGCGTCCAGCCGCATCGCGTGATGAGGGCTCTTCAACGACCAGTGGCCGCGGACGCCACCGCTCTGGAGCACCTGCAGGACGAGCTTGTGGTACTCGTACGCCGAACGATGATCGGTCTGACGAAGCCACGCGCCGTAGGTCGGCACGTTGGCGAGCGCTTCCCACGTGAGGCTCTTGAAGTCCTGGTTCAGGACCGAGATGCACTCGGTGGGGCCGTCGGGCTCCTCGCCCTGCACGACCTTGATCCGCGGGTTGATCATGTCGAGCATGTCGGACGACATCCTCTCGGCCTCGACGCGCGGGTCGTTGCGGTGATCGCCCGTCGACGGCGGCGCGCTGTTGTTGGCCTCCCATCGCAGCAACGGCCGCGACTCGGGATCCTTCTCCAACAGGTAGCTCATCAGCGTGGTGCCGGCACGGAACATGCCGATCACGATCCACGGCGCCTCGATCCGCTCGTCGGCCACCTCCGGATGCTGCTTCGCGTAGTCGACGACGCGCAGCCGGTTGGCGAGCGCGGAGGTGATGCCTCCGGGCACGGCCATCGAGCCGATGTCGTTGAGTCGTGCCTCGTCCTGGGCGGACCGGCAGAAGATCTCGAGGCCCTCGCGGTAGCTGTCGCTGCCGAAGTCCTCCAGTCCGGTCTGGGCCCGCGCGGCCGCGACGAAGTCATCGGGATTCAGTTGCACCATGGTGGTTCCCCCTCAGGATCCGGAGATGATCACGACGCTGCGGCCGTGGGTGAGCCGCTGCTCGTGGTCTTCCAACGTCTGGGCGACCTCGCCCATCGAGATGCGCCGGCCGATCGCCGGGCGGATCGCGCCGCTCGTGACGAGCGCGCACAGCGCGCCGTGCACCTCGGCACCGGTCTCCGGCGGGAACGGGTTCATCCCGAACTTGCGCATCGGCATCGCAGCGTTGGTGTACGACAGCAGCACGCCGAGCACCGCGAAGTTGCCGAGTGACACCTTGCGCAGCGGCTTGCCGGACAAGCCACCCTCGGCCTCGCCGTTGAAGCCGACGGGCAGGTATCGGCCCTCGCGGGCGACGCACGTCCAGATCGTCTCGGTCTGCGGGCCGCCGACGAGATCGAACACGACGTCGGCGCCGCGGTTGTCGGTGAGCTCCATGACTCGGTCGAAGATGTCCTCGGTCGCGTGGTCGATCGATGCCGTTGCGCCCAGGCCGCGGCAGTAGTCGCCCTTGGTCGCGCCACCCGCGATGGCGATCACGTTCGCGCCCGCCGCGACACCGAGCTGGATTGCCGCCGTGCCGACCCCGCTGGCTGCGCCGACCACGAGCACGGTCTCGCCGGCCTGCAGCTTGGCCCGCTTGTGCAGGCCCATGTAGCTCGTGTGGAACGGCAGCAAGAACGCGGCGGCCTCGGCATCGTCGAGCTCGGCCGGCGCGTCGAACACACCGTTCGTCTGGCAGATCGCGTGCTCGGCCATGCCGCCGAACGACATCTTCGTCATCGCCACGACGCGCCTGCCGAGCCAGTGCTCGGCCCCCTCGCCGGCAGCCTCGACCACGCCACACACGTCCATGCCGAGCGTGAACGGCGGCGGGATCTGAACGGTCGCGACGCCACCGCGGGTGCGCGCCGTGTCGCCGAAGTTCACCGATGCAGCGGCCACGGCGACGCGCACCTCGCCCGGCCCGACCTCGGGGACGTCGATGTCGCGGGCCTCGATGACCTCGGTCGGTCGCCCCACTTGCATCACCTGCACCGCCTTCAACGGCCACCCCCCGGTGTGTCGTGTCGCCCGATGCGCATCTGCTCGGACTGCCCTGTCAACGTAGTACGACTACGCATGACATTGTTTATGTAGCTACTGTAGGTTAACAAGCAAATCCGCCGAAGTCGTCAGACCGACGACACGGCGCTCTGTTCCGGGGGGAATACACACATGAGCCGAACACGTACGCGTCTGCTTCCTGTGCTCGTGGCAGTCGGCCTCGCCGCTGCCGCGTGCGGGAGTGGGCACAAGGACACCGCGTCCTCGACGACCGCCAGCACTGCGGCACCGACGACGGCACCGGCCACCACGGTCGCCGCCACCGCGTCGAGCGCAGCCACCACGGGCTCCAGCACCGCCTCCAGCGCGGTCGACACGACGCCGACGACCGAGGCAGCCACCACGACCACCGCACCGGCCGGCGAGACGTTCGGCGACCTGCCGTCGCCGTGCGGCGCCGGCACCGCGAACGGCGCCACCGACAAGGGCGTCACCGACACCAACATCACCATCGGCTACGGCGATGACGAGGGCTATGCCGCAGCCCCCGGCCTCGACAAGGAGATGTCCGACGCGATGAAGGCGATGATCGACTGGTGCAACAAGCAGGGCGGCATCAACGGTCGTCAGGTCGTCGGCAACTTCTACGACGGCAAGGTCACGGAGGTCGACAAGGCCTACACCCAGGCCTGTGCCGACAAGGTGTTCATGATGGTCGGCGAGGGCTACGTCTTCGACTCCGGCGAGGAGCAGATCCGCATTGGCTGCCAGCTCGCGCAGATGCCGGGGTTCGCCGTGTCCGGCGCCGTCAACCAGGGCCCCGGCGTGCGTCTGGCCGTGCCGGCCCCGGGTGACGAGGTCACCGTCTCCGGCGCCTACCAGGCTGCTGCGCTGTACCCCGACGCGGTCAAGAAGGCCGCGTTCGTATATGCCCAGTACCCCGCCACGCAGGAGCCCCGCGACAAGTACGCGTTCGGCTTCCCGTCGGCCGGCTGGAACTTCCTCGACTGCGATCAGATCTACGGCATCGGCGGCGAGGCCGACTGGACGCCGTTCGCCCAGGCCTTGCAGGCCTGTGGTGTCGACGCTGTGGTGTGGGTCGGCTCGCCGAACCCGAACTTCCAGAACCTGCTGACCGCGGCCAAGCAGGTGGGTTACAACCCGACGCTGTGGTACACGGAGAACAACCAGTACGACTCGGACTTCGCCAAGTGGAACGCCGACAACGGCGGCGCTGCCGATCACGTCTTCGTGCGTGACAACTACGTGCCCTTCGAGCAGGCGACGCCCGGCTCGGGCGTGCAGAAGTACCTCGACCTGATCAACGCCGCCGGCGGCAAGCCCGCCATCCTCGGCGAGGCCTCGACGTCGGCGTTCCTGCTCTGGGCCACGGCCGTGAAGAACTGCGGTTCGACGGTGACCGCGAAGTGCGTGTTCGCCGAGGTCGACAAGATCAAGGACTGGACCGCCGGTGGGCTCCACTCGCCGAACGACCCGGGCGCCAACGAGACCAGCACCTGCGGCATCCTGCTGCAGATGAGCGGCGACAGCTTCAAGCAGGTCGCTCCCGCGACCGACGGCTTCGATTGCCAGGACAAGTACGTCGTCAAGAACATCGACACACCGGCCGTGACGGCAGCGATGCTCGTCAACCGGGTGTCGACGGTCAACGGCACCTTCACGCCGTAACACGTCAGCGCGATGCAGACGTTCCTGAACATCCTCATCAACGGCCTCGTCATCGGTGCCGTCTACGCGATCGCGGCCAGCGGTCTCGTGGTGACCTACTCCACCTCGGGCATCTTCAACTTCGCCCACGGTGCCCTGGGGATGTTCTGCGCGTTCGTCTACTGGGAGGTGCGGGTCGACCACGGTTGGCCCGCACCCCTCGCGCTCGTGTTCGTGCTGCTGTTCGTCGCACCGCTGATGGGGCTCGTCCTCTATCGAGTGGTGATCCGCGGCCTGCAGGGCACGTCCGAGATCGTCAAGCTCGTCATCCCGATCTCGCTGATGCTCGCGTTCATCGCGCTCGCCGGCTGGATCTGGGACCAGAGCAAGCCGCACTCACTGCAGCCGTTCTTCGGGCTGCGCAAGTTCACGATCTTCCACGTGGTCGTCACGTACCACAACGTCACCATCATCGTGGTCTCGCTGCTCCTCGCGGTGCTGCTGCGCGTGCTGCTGTTCAAGACCCGGATGGGCATCTCGATGCGCGCCGTCGTCGACGACCGCTCGCTGTTCCAGTTGAACGGCGGGCATCCGGACCGCGCTCCGATGTACTCGTGGATGCTCGGCGTGTCGCTCTCGGCGCTGGCCGGCATCCTCATCACGCCGTTCAACGGCGGTTCGTTGAGCACCACGCTGCTCACCCTGCTCGTCATCAATGCGTTCGCGGCGGCGATGGTCGGCCGGTTGCGCAGCGTCCCGTGGACCTACTTCGGGGCGATCGTGCTCGGCCTCGTCACCCGACTCACGTTCAGCCCGCCCGTCGGCATCTTCCCGAAGCGCTTCGACTGGGCGTCCAACGTTCGCAGCGCAGCGCCGATGATCCTGCTGTTCGTCGTGCTGTTGATCCTGCCGCAGGACCGGTTGCGCGGCGCCTCGGTCACCCGCACCCGTGAGCGGTTCCACATGCCGTCGCTGCAGCAGGCGCTGGTCGGCGGCGCACTGCTGATCACGTTCGTCGTGATGATCTCGCGGATCATGGCGCCCCGCGATCTGCTCACCCTGTCCGACGGGATCGCGGCCTCGATCATCATGCTGTCGCTCGTGCTGCTCTCCGGCTACGCGGGCGAGATCAGCCTCGCCACGATGGCGTTCGGTGCCATCGGCGGCACCGTCTTCTACCACCACGTCAGCCACCACATCGGCGCCAAGGCCGGGTGGCTCCCGTACCTCATCGCGATCGTCGCCACGGCCGTCGTCGGCGCCGTCGTCGCGCTGCCGGCGCTGCGCCTGCGCGGCCTGTACCTCGGGCTGGCGACGGCGGCGTTCTCCGTCGGCGTCGAGCAGATCGTCTTCAAGGAGCTCCACGCCCAGCGGCGCATCTACCCGATCGTGCTGACGATCATCATCGTCGCCGGCCTCGGCATCACCTACGCGCTGTTCCGGTCGCGTGGCGTGCGCGCCGCCGGCATCGCGTTCGGCGGGTCGACGGTGCTCACCGTGCTCGCCGCGACCAGCTCGTGGCTCAGCCGGCAGCGCTGGTCGGCGATCTTCCCCAACGCCAACCTGCAGGTGCCGCGGCCGCGTCTGTTCGGCATCGACTTCACTCCGCAGACCAACTTCATGATCCTGTTGATCGTCGTGTTCGCGGTGCTCGGCGTGGGGCTCATCGTCCTCCGCCGCAGCTCGTACGGGCGACGGCTGACGGCGATGAAGGACAGCCCGGCTGCGTGCGCGACGCTCGGCATGAACATCGTCGCGCTGAAGCTGTCGGTGTTCATGATCTCCGCGGCGATCGCCGGCCTCGGCGGGTGCCTGCTCGCCCAGCAGTCCGGCGCGGTCACGGCCGATCGGTTCAGCCTGTTCGAGTCGCTGAGCCTGTTCATGCTCGTCGTCGTCGCCGGTGTCGGCTACGTCAGTGGCGGCTTCGTCGGCGGCCTGATGTACGGCGCGGTGTTCTTCGTCGGGCAGAACATCTTCGGCAAGCTGCAGACCGACTACCACTCCTTCCACGGCATCTTCCACTGGCTCGGCGACGCGATCGTGCGCATCGGCCCGGCCACCATCGGCATCGGCCTCGGCCGCAACCCGAGCGGCTTCGTCAACGACATCTTCGTCGGCTACCGACCGATCGTGCAGAAGATGCGATCGTTCCTCGTCGCCGGTTGCGTGGTCGAGCTCGGCATCTGGTTGCTGGCGCTGCGCAACACGATCAGCAACTGGACGTTCGCGCTGCTGACGATCCTGATCATCGTGA
This sequence comes from Ilumatobacteraceae bacterium, assembly GCA_025463305.1. Next base: position 33,797 of record JAOBWK010000053.1, on the reverse strand, counting down.
TCCTGCCCCGCGTCGCCGCGCTCGTGAACCCCGACGCGTTCGCCGGCAACCCGGTGGTGAAGACGCGCAAGACGCGCGATCCGAACGAGACGCCACTCGAGCTGATCGGGCTCCAGCAACCGTTCAGCCCGGCTGACGTGCTGATGTTGAACACCACGTTCGGCGGCGCGAGCGAACGACCAACCGTGAAGGGGATGTAGGGATGGAACAGGAACGGGTCGAGCAGTTCAAGCACGACATCGAGGCGATGAAGTTGAAGACGGGGACGTCGTCGAGAGAGGGACCGCTGCAGATGCTCGGCGCGGTGATGATGGTGGTCGGCATCGTGCTCGGCGTCGTCGGGTACAGCTCGTCGCTGAACACCGACATCAGCGTCAAGGGTCAGCTCGACGCGAGCTCGTACCTCACGCTCGCCGTCATCGGGGTCGCAGTCACGATCGCCGGCACGGGTCTGTTCATCCGCTACTCACTGGCCAAGTTCTTGCGGATCTGGCTGCTGCGGCAGAGCTACGAGAACCAGTCCAACATCGAGCGGCTCGTCGAGAAGGGTTGAGCGCGCCGCGTTCGGTGCTGGGGCGGCTCGGCGCCCGAGCGTGCCAACCGCGACGCCGATCAGGGCGACGCCGCCCGCGACGACCGTGAGCACGCGGGGTCGTTCACCCAGCCACACCCACGAGACGCCGATCGCCACCACCGGGACGGCGTAGAGCGCGAGGGCCGGTCGGCTGACCTGCATCCGGCCCACGGCCGCCGCCCACGTGACGAACCCCAGCGCCGATGGTCCGACCGCGAGCGCCGCGGTAGCGATCCACGATCGCGCCGAGATCGCCCCGACGGACGGCAGCGTCCACGGCAGGGTCGGCAGCAACATCGCCGTGCCGGCCACCATCGCGTACGTCGCCGTCTCGAGCGGTGTGTACCGATCGAGCAGCGGGCGCTGAGCGGCGTGGTAGATGCCTTGCACGAGCGCGGCCACCAGGATCGCGATGGCCGCCGGTTCGAACGACAGGTGCCCGCTCGAGGCGTGTAGGGGCCGGGCGAGTCGAGCCCCGGATGCCGTCTGACGCCCCCTTGGGAATCTCCACGTGACGAAACTTCTGGGGGTGTTCGCTCACTCACTCGGGAATCTCCACGTGACGAAACTTTTGGGGGTGTCGCGCGCCGGCCTCCCAATCGTCACGTGGAGATTCCCAAGGGGATCGGGAACGGGACGCCGGAGGACGCTGAGGCTGGGCGTCTGCAGGCGGGGATGGGATCCGTGGCGGGGCCGGAAGGAAGACCGTCACACCCTGGATGTACAACGGCAGCATGGTGGATCCATCGAACACGATCGGCGCCTCGGCGGCGCCCCACTCGAACGTGACCCGCGACCCGTGCGACAACCCGCATGACAGCGAAGCCCCGCATGACGGCGAGCATCCGCACAGCGAACACATCGTCGGCCGCAACGTCGGCGCGGATCACGGCCGCGACCGGGCTGTCGATCCCGAGGGCGGTGCCGACCTCGGGGAGACGGAGCCGTCGTGGCGGGGCGAGCGGCAGTGCGCATGGTGCGCGAACCACTTCGTGATCGCCCGACGACCGGGTCGGCCGCGGCTGTACTGCCGGCAGAGCTGCCGCCAGCGCGCCTACGAGCGACGGAGCGGAGCGGGTGTGCTCCCGCCGTCGGACCGGATCATCATGCGGCCGGGCGGGCCGATCGCTCCGCATCGGCATGATCGACCGGCGTACGAGCGCGGCCGGATCCGGCCGGGAACCGGGCGGCATCACGCGATGCGGCCGGCGGGCATCGTCGACGACCAGGGTCGGCGGTTCACGTTGTGCGGCCTGTTGGCCCGTGGCACCTCGGGATCGTTCAGCGAGTACGAGGACGGTGCATGCCTGACCTGCACGATGGTGAGCCGGGCACGACCACCGGCTCGACCGGTGCGGGTGTCGAACGAGCTCGCGGCGCTCCGCGCTCTGCTCGACGTCGCGGCGGCCGATCTCGACCGATGCGTGCGGGCCGGCTCCGACGCCCGCAGAGCCCGCGACCGCGCGCCGGTGCGCGGGCCGGGCCAGATCCTGACCGAACTCGTCACCGGGGTCTGAACGGCGAAGCTGCTGTTCGCCATGCCGCGCCCGCGGGCGCGGCAGGGGCTCGTCCCGCTCAGCCGGTGATGATGCCGGTGGAACGCAGGTGCTCGACGATCGTCTGCGACGCAGCCTCCGGGCTGGTGGTGGTCGTGTCGATCACGAGCGTCGGGTGCTCGGGCTGCTCGTACGGCGAGTCGACCCCGGTGAAGTTGGGGAGCTGGCCGGCGCGGGCCTTGGCGTAAAGGCCTTTGGGGTCGCGGGCCTCGGCGACCTCGATCGGGGCGTGGACGAACACCTCGCAGAACCGGTCGGCGCCGACGAGCTCGCAGGCGAGATCGCGCTCGGCGCGGAACGGCGAGATGAACGACACGAGCACGATGAGACCGGCGTCGACCATCAACCGGGTGACCTCGCCGATGCGGCGGATGTTCTCGATCCGGTCCGCTTCGGTGAAGCCGAGGTCGCGGTTGAGGCCGTGGCGGATGTTGTCGCCGTCGAGCAGGAACGTGTGTGCGCCGATCGCGTGCAGGCGCTGCTCGACCTGGTTGGCGATGGTGGACTTGCCGGCACCGGACAGGCCGGTGAGCCAGATCACGCTCGGGCGATGGCCCATCAGCAGGCTGCGTGCGTCGGGCGTGACGTCGATGGTCTGCCAGTGGACGTTGGTGGACCGGCGCAGCCCGAAGTGCAGCAGTCCCGCGCCGACCGTGGCGTTCGTCAGTCGATCGATGATCACGAACCCCCCGGTGTCGCGGTTGACACTGTAGGGGTCGAACGCGATGGCCCTGTCCGTCGAGATGGTGCAGACGCCGATCTCGTTGAGCGTCAGCGTCTTCGCGGCGAGGTGCTCGAGCGTGTTGACGTCGACCTTGTACTTCGGTGGGCTGATCGTCAGCCCGGCGATCGTTGCGCCGACCTTGAGCAGGTACTGGCGGCCGGGCTGCATCGCGGTGTCGTGCATCCAGATCACGTGCGCCTCGAACTGGTCGGCGATCTCCGCGGGGGCGTCGGTGGCGCACAGCACGCTGCCGCGGCTGACGTCGATCTCGTCGTCGAGGACGATCGTGACGGCCTGCCCGGCGACGCCCTCAGTGAGATCACCGTCGAAGGTGCAGATCCGGGCGACGGTGCTCGTGACCCCCGATGGCATCGACGTGATCGAGTCGCCGGGGCGCACCGACCCGCCGACGATGGTGCCCGAGAACCCGCGGAACTCGGAGTCGGGCCGGTTCACCCACTGCACCGGCAGGCGGAACGGACCGGTGTGCGCGGTGTCGCCGATCTCGACCGTCTCGAGGTGCTCGATCAGCGACGGGCCGGCGTACCACGGCATGTTCGGGCTGGCCATGGTGATGTTGTCGCCGCGCAGCGCCGAGATCGGGATGGAGGTGATCTCCACGCCCGACGCCGCGCCGAGCCCGATCTCGTCGGCGAACGCGGCGTAGTCGGCCTTGATCTCCTCGAACACGGACTCGGAGTAGTCGACGAGGTCGAGCTTGTTGATCGCGAGCACGATGCGCTTGATGCCGAGCAGCGACACCAGGTACGAGTGGCGGCGGGTCTGGGTGATGACGCCCTTGCGCGCGTCGACGAGGATCACCGCGAGCTCGGCGGTGGAGGCCCCCGTGACCATGTTGCGGGTGTACTGCTCGTGGCCCGGGGTGTCGGCAACGATGAACTTGCGCCGCTCGGTGGAGAAGAACCGGTACGCGACGTCGATCGTGATGCCCTGCTCGCGCTCGGCGGACAGGCCGTCGACCAGCAGTGCGAAGTCGAGGTCAGCGCCCTGCGTCCCGAACTTCTTGGAGTCCGCCTCGAGCGCGGCCATGTGGTCCTCGAACACGAGGTGCGTCTCGTAGAGCAGCCGGCCGATCAACGTGCTCTTGCCGTCGTCGACGCTGCCGCACGTGATGAACCGCAGCAGGCTCTTGTGCTCGTGGATGTCGAGGTAGGCCTCGATGTCGGAGCTGATCAGTTCCTCGAAGACGTTCGACATCAGAAGTACCCCTCTTGCTTCTTCTTCTCCATCGAGGCGGACGAGTCGAAGTCGATCATCCGGCCCTGGCGCTCCGACGTCGTCGTCAGCAGCATCTCCTGGATGATCTCCGGCAGCGTCTCGGCCTCGCTCTCGACGGCGCCGGACAGCGGGTAGCAACCGAGCGTGCGAAAGCGGACCTTCTTCATCATCGGGACCTCGCCGGGTTCCAGCCGCATCCGGTCGTCGTCGACCATGATCAGCGTGCCGCCACGATCGACCACGGGTCGGACGTCGGCGTAGTACAGCGGCACGATCGGGATCTGCTCGCGATGGATGTACTGCCACACGTCGAGCTCGGTCCAGTTCGAGATCGGGAACACCCGGACGGACTCGCCGACGCCCTTGCGCAGGTTGTAGGTGCGCCAGAGCTCGGGGCGCTGCTGCTTCGGATCCCAGCGGTGCTGCGCCGAACGCAGCGACACGATTCTCTCCTTGGCGCGCGACTTCTCCTCATCGCGACGCGCGCCGCCGAACGCGGCATCGAACCCGTACAGGTCGAGCGCCTGCTTCAGGCCCTGGGTCTTCCACATGTCGGTGTGCATCGCCGAGCCGTGGTCGAACGGGTTGATCCCGAGCGCGATGCACTCCGGGTTCTGGTAGGCGAGCAGCTCCATCCCCGCCTCGTTCGCCATCCGCTCGCGCATCTCGTACATCGCCCGGAACTTCCACGTCGTGTCGACGTGCAGCAGCGGGAACGGCGGCGGCGAGGGTGCGAACGCCTTGCGGGCGAGGTGGAGCATGACCGCGCTGTCCTTGCCGACGGAGTACAGCATCACCGGCTTCTCCGACTCCGCCACGGTCTCGCGCATGATGTGGATGCTCTCGGCCTCGAGCCGCTCGAGGTGGGTCAGGACGCGCATCACGCCACCCCCGCGCAGATCTCGATCACTCGCGCGGCGAGGTCGGGACGACAGATCAGCACGTCCGGCATCCACGGATCGGCCCGGTTGTAGATCAGTGGCGAACCGTCGAGGCGCGACACGTGCAACCCGGCCGCCTGCGCCACGGCCACCGGCGCAGCTGAGTCCCACTCGTACTGGCCGCCCGAGTGCGCGTAGACGTCGGCGGCGCCCTGCACCACGGCCATCGCCTTCGCGCCCGCCGATCCCATCGGCACCAGCTCGCCCTGCAACTCCTCGGCGAGCACGCGCGCGTGCTCGGTCGGCCGGGTGCGGCTGACGACGAGGCGAACGGGACCGTCGTAGGGCGCGCGCACGGGCAACGCTGGCGTCGAGAAGCCCGGCGTGCTCAACGTGACGCCCTGCGACGGCAGCGCGACCGCGCCGACGGTGAGGACGCCGTCGACGACGAGTGCGACGTGCACGGCCCAGTCGACCCGCGGCGGCTCGGAGAACTCGCGGGTGCCGTCGAGGGGGTCGACGATCCAGACGCGCGGCCGGCCGAGGCGGGCCGACGAGTCGGCGCCCTCCTCGGACAGGATCGCGTCATCGGGGAAGCGCCGGGTCAGCTCGTCCATGATCAGCTCGTGCGCGCCACGGTCGCCGGCCGCCTTCAGCCCGTCCGCCGGACCGCCTTGGGCGCGCAGCTGCAGCAGCAACGTGCCCGCCAGCGTCGCCACCTCTGCCGCTGCATCACTGTCGGCGCTCGCATCACTGGCCGCGCTTCGATCGCTCATGAGGCCCCCCTTCATGAATTCACACAGTACCAACAGGTGGTTCGCATCGGCGCATCGAGCCCCCATCCTGATCGCGGAATTCGGCGACATCTGCGGGGGTGGTGGCGCTGCCCGAGCGCCGTTTCTGGCACACTCGACAGATGCGGATCTCGGCCAAGGTTGACTACGCGATCCGCGCGATGGCCGAGATGGCCGTCGCCGACGCACCCGTCACCGCCCAGCAGATCGCGGCGTCGCAGGATCTGCCACTGCGCTACCTGCTCGGCATCCTCGGCGATCTCCGCCGCACCCGACTCGTGCAGAGCCAGCGCGGGCCCGAGGGCGGGTTTGCGCTCGGTCGTCCGGCCGATCAGATCACCCTCGCCGACGTCTTCCGGGCCATCGACGGCCCGCTCGCCGAGGTCCACGACCTGAGCCTCACCACGCTCGAGTACAAGGGTCCGGCCGCCGAGCTGCGCACCGTGTGGTTGGCCGTTCGGGCCAGCCTGCGCCGGGTGCTGGAGACCGTCACCCTGGCCGATGTCGCCGCCGGCAAGATCCCCGACGACGTGCTGTCACTGGCCGAGGAGTACGAGCTCGCGGTGGCGGACAACCCGCCCTCCACTCGCTGACCGTCACTCCGGTCGGGCGTCGAGCGACAGCTCCTCGCGGCGGATCAGTCGCCTGATGTTCGAGCCGTGCTTGCAGAGCACGAGCGCACCGAGCCCGATGCTGGCGAGGATCTCCCACGCCGGCGCGCCGAGCACCGCCTCGCCGACGGGCAGCAGGGCGATGATCGCGAACGAGCCGAGCGACGCCTTCTTGGTGAGCCGGCTGACCGCGAACCAGATCAGCAGCAGCAGCGGCGACACGATCGGCTGGAGCACGAACATCGCCCCGCCGACGGTGGCGACGCCCTTGCCGCCGCGGAACCGCCCGCTGCCGAACCGGCGGAGCACGGGGAACATGTGCCCGACGGCAGCTGCCGCCGCGCACGCATACGCGGCGGGACGGCCGACCACGAGCCAACCGGCCGCAGCGGCGATCGCGCCCTTGGCCGCATCGAGCACGAACACGACGACACCCCAGCGCCATCCGAGCACGCGGGCGACGTTGGAGGCACCCGGGTTGCCCGAACCCTCGTTGGTGATGTCGTGACCCTTGGCCCTCGCGACCATGACCGCGCTCGGAAACATCCCGAGCACGTACGCGGCCGGGATCAGCGCGAGGAGGAGCAACGGATCAGCTGACGGAGACCGGTTTGCGCGTCGTGCCCAGCGAGACGCTGACCGCCGTGACCTTGGCGGGCTTGCTGTGGTCCATGCTCGGCTTCGGGTTGGAGGCGAGCGCGATGCCCTCGAGCAGGTGCTCGCCGTGGCCGTTGACGCATTCCGGATCCGGCCCGTCGAGGGGCAGCCCGGTGAAGAACTTGGCCGCCATGCAGCCGCCCTGGCAGGCGTCGTAGCTGCCGCAGCTGCTGCACGCGCCGGCGGACTGCGGCTCGCGCAGCTCGAGGAACAGGTCGCTCTGCTTCCACACCTTCGCGAAGCCGCCCTCGTCGCGCACGGAGCCGGCCTTGAACTCGTCGTGGATCACGAACGGGCAGGCGTACACGTCGCCGATGGGATCGATCAGGCAGACGACGCGACCGGCGCCGCACATGTTCAGGCCGGGGAGTGGCTCCTCGCCGAGCGCGTTGAGGTGGAAGAACGAATCGCCCGTCAGGACGTTCTCGCCGTGGGCGAGGAGCCAGTCGTAGATCTGGCGCTGCTGGGCGTTGGTGGGGTGCAGATCGTGCCAGCTGTCGGCGCCGCGGCCGCTCGGGCGCAGGCGGGTGACGCGCAGCTGCGCGCCATAGGAGTCGGCCAGGGCCTTGAACTCGTCGAGCTGGTCGACGTTGTGCCGGGTGACGACGACGCTGATCTTGAACGGCCCGAAGCCGGCGGCCTGGAGGTTGTCCATCGCCCGCCGGGCCATGTCGTAGCTGCCCTCGCCGCGCACCGCGTCGTTGGTGACCGCGTCGGTGCCGTCGAGGCTGATCTGGATGTCGAGGTAGTCCATCGCGGCCAGGCGCTGAGCCTTGTCGAAGTCGATGAACGCGCCGTTCGTCGAGAACTTGACGCCGATGCCCTGGCTGATCGAGTACTCGAGCAGCTCGAAGAAGTCACGCCGCACCATCGGCTCGCCGCCGCCGATGTTGATGTAGAACACCTGCAGGTCGCGCAGCTCGTCGAGCACCTGCTTGGCTTCGGCGGTGGTGAGCTCGCGCGGGTCGCGCTGGCCGCTCGACGACAGGCAGTGCACGCACTGCAGGTTGCAGGCGTACGTCAGCTCCCACGTGAGGCAGATCGGCGCGTCGAGGCCGCCCTTCAGCTGGGTGACCAGACTTTCAACGGACACGGACGACCTCCGAGGACTGCAGGGATTCGAATGCGGTGGCGAAGCTCGGCCACCGCGCTGGGGCGATGTCGCACGCCTCGAGCGTGGCCCGCAGGGTGGGGTGGTTGCCGAGGTCGCGAGCGACGCGGACCATGTCGACGTGCTTCATGAACACGAGCCGACGGTTGCCGTAGTGGTACGCGAGCGCGCCGAACGGCTCGGGCCGCAGGGCGACCTGCGGATGCAGCTCGAGTGCCGTGTCGAGCACGGGCTCAGTAGACCCCGCACATGCCGTCGATGGAGATCTCCTCGACGAGCAGTTCGGTCTCGACCAGCTCGACCGTGGAACCGACGGCTGCGTCGGTGGTGACCTGATCGGTGGTGGCTGTTGTCTCGTCCATCGGGAACCTCCAGTGAGCGGCTGTCGACGCGACGCTACGGCGTGGCGCCGCGCTTCGCCAACATGTCCTTCATCACCGTGATCTCGGCCTGCTGGCCGTTGATGATGCTGGTGGCCAGACGGATGACGTCGGGACGGCTGGTGCGGGCCAACACGGCCTGGGCCATCTCCACGCCGGCGGTGTGGTGGGCGATCATCAGCTGCAGGAACGAGATCTCCGCCTGGGCGATGGGCAACGTGCCCAACGCGCTGACCTGAGGCCGCGTCGCCATGCCGGGCATCAGCCCGTCGGCCCCCAACGTCATCGTGTCGGAGGTGCCCATGTCCATCCCGCCGGCGCTGCCGCCGCCGGAGAGCAGGTTGTCGGAGCGGATCCACGCCATCGGCGTCGCAGTCGACGACTGGGGCAGGCCCCACTCATCGAGCCAGCCGCTCATCCGCCCGATCTGGGCCTGCTGGCCGAGCGCGATGTTCGTCGCGAAGATCTTCAGGTCGGGGTCGGTGGTGCGGTCGCGGATGGCCTCCGCCATCGCCACCGCCTGGGCGTGGTGCACGGACATGTCGCGCGCGAAGCCGGCCTCGACCGAGCCCTCCTTCGGGCGGGGCAGAGTCGTGACGTCGTTCGGGTCCGCGGCGGCGCTCGACGAGCTCGACGAGCTGTTGCACGCACCGAGCGCGGCGATGGAGATGGCGACCGCGACGGCGGCCGCGAGCGGACGCCGGACGAGGCTCACGAGATCGGGTCCCCGAAGCCGCCGCTGCAGGTGACGCCGAGCTCGGGGGTCTGCGGACCCTCCTCGTACTCGGCGACGAACTGGGCGATGCGCGGATCGACCACCGAGTCGACCGCGAGCTGCAACCCCCACGCCGTCAGCACGACGGGGCTGGTGAGGCCCGGGTAGGGCGACACGAGGATGTGGGTCTGGTTGACCGCGAACGCGTCGAGCACCGCGACCTGCGACTTGGGCAGGTCAGGCTGGTAGGTGATCCAGACCGCGCCGTGCTCGAGTGAGTGGACCGCGTGCTCGTTGATCAGCGGCGTGTCGTAGACGCCGCAGTTCTGCCACACCGGGTTGTGGTTGCCGCCGACCGGTGGGGACTGCGGGTACACCACCGCGTCGGTGGTGTGGTTGCGGCTCAGGCCGGTGTACGTCTTCACGCCGGCGATCGCACCGTTGGTGGTGGCCGTCGATCCGGAGCCCGATCCCGACGACGACTTCGAGTCGCTGCTGCAGGCGGCGACCCCGAGGGCCGAGACGACGACGAGGGCCCAGACCGCAGTTGCTTTCACGCGCAACATTCTGCCGTCGCCGATCGACGGATTGACCGCGGCCGATAGGATCCTCCGCCCCGATATGGCCGAGGTCCTGTTCCCCGAGCTCGACGACGAGCGGCGCCAGCTGGCCCACGCGCGCGCCTGTCGCGACGAGATGATCGCGATGTTCGAGCGGGTCGATCCGCAGGACTCAGCCGACGAGTTCACCAAGGAGTACATCGAGGTCACGGTCGAGGAGGCCCTCGAGGACCTGCGCACGCCCGGTGCCGGCGACTTCTTCGGGCGCATCGACGAGTCACCCGGCGACACGACCCAGGGCGGCGCCGCGACGGGCGACCGCTGGTACATCGGCCGGCGCCACATCGAGGACGCCGCGCACGATCCGGTCGTGATCGACTGGCGCGCGCCCATCGCCGCGCCGTTCTACCGCGCCACCGTCCATGATCCGCTCGGCGTCCGCCACCGTCGCCGGTTCATGATGACGGCGGCTGCCGGCGAGGCGAGCGAGCTGACCTCGTACCTCGACGAGCAGCTCGACGATCCGGACTCGGCCGACGCGGCGAGCGGCATCCCTGATCCCGTGCTCGCCGAGATCGGCGCGGCGCGCACCGGCGCGATGCGCGAGATCGTCGCCACCATCCAGGCCGAGCAGGACGTCGTGATCCGCGCGCCGATGGACCAGGCGCTGATCGTCCAGGGCGGTCCCGGCACCGGCAAGACAGCGGTCGGCCTCCACCGCGCCGCGTACCTCCTGTTCGAGCACCGTCGCCGGCTCGTGCGCGACGGCGTGCTCGTGGTCGGGCCGAACCAGGTGTTCCTCGACTACATCGGCAACGTGCTCCCCTCGCTCGGCGAGCGCAGCGTGCAGCAGCGCACCGTGCTCGACCTGTGCGTGCCCCGCGTCGAGATCGGCGCGGTCGACGACGTGGCGACGGCGCGGTTGAAGGGCGATCCGCGGATGCTCGAGGTGCTCCAGCGCGCCGCGCTGCAGGGCATCGTCCGCCCGGCCGACGATCTCCGCGTGCCACTCGGCGCGCGCACCTGGGTGGTGACGGCCGACGACGTCGCCGGCTGGATCGACGCCGCGCTCGGCGGCGCGGCGGTGAACCGTCCGCTCAACCGTCGCCGCGACGGGTTGAAGACGATCGCCCAGCAGGCGCTGCGCCGGCACACCGAGAGCGACGAGATGTGGTCGCGCGCCGACGTGCTGCGGGCCGCCCTGGCTGCGGCCTGGCCGGTGCAGCAGCCGAAGGCCGTGCTGCAGCGGTTGCTCTCCAACGACGCCGCGCTGGCCGCCGCCGCCGATGGGCTGCTCGATGTCGACGAGCAACGGCTCTTGCTCGGCTCCGGCGCCAAGCCCGGGTCGAAGAAGCGGCCGTGGACGGCGGCCGATCAGCTGCTGCTCGACGAGATGAACTCGCTGCTCGTCGGCGCGCCGTTCGTGTTCGGCCACGTCGTGGTCGACGAGGCGCAGGACCACTCGGCGGTCGCGCTGCGCGTCATCGGCCGCCGCGGGCCGGCGGGCTCGTTCACGATCCTCGGCGATCTCGCCCAGTCGACCACGCCGGCCGGCCAGCAGGAGTGGCCGGCCGTCGCCCGCTGGCTCGGCGCGGCGGAGCACCAGGTCGCCCACCTCACGATCGGCTACCGCGTGCCCGAGCCCGTGCTCTCGGTGGCGAACCGGCTGCTGCCGTTCACGGCCGTCGACACCCTCGCCAGTCGCAGCGTGCGCGTCGACGGTGACGCGCCGACCATGCGGGTGGCCGACGCCGACGCGCTGCCGGCCGCCGTTGCCGAGGAGGTGCTCACGGCCCGGCACCGGCACGCGCTGACGGGTGTCGTCGCGCCCGCACATCTGCACGCCGCCATCGGCGCGGCACTGACGGCCGTCGGCCTCGAGGCCGTCACGCGCGTGCAGGACGTGGCGCGGACCCAGATCCCGATCTTCTCCGCGGAGGCCGTGAAGGGCCTCGAGTTCGACGCGGTCGTCGTCGTCAACCCGGCCGAGGTCTTCGACGGCACACCTCGCGGCGCGCGCCTGCTCTACGTGGCGATGACGCGTGCGGTGCAGGTCCTGCGGATGGTCGGCGACGAAGCGCTCGACGCCACGACGTTCGGAGCCGGCGCGTTGTAACGTCGGCGACGTACCGGACGCCGGTACCGCCGTTCCCGATGCCGCCGCTGGGGTGTCGAGTGGCGTCGAGAGACCGTGGGGGTCCGTTCGTGAAGACCAAGGCTGCAATCCTCTGGGAGCAGAACACGCCGTGGAGCGTCGAGGAGATCGAGCTCGATCCGCCGAAGGCGGGTGAGGTCCTCGTCAAGATCGCGGCCTCCGGGCTGTGCCACAGCGACGAGCACCTCGTCACCGGCGACCTGCCGTTCCCTCCGCCCATCATCGGCGGCCACGAGGGTGCGGGCGTCGTGATGGAGGTCGGTGCCGGCGTCAGCTGGCTCGCCCCCGGCGATCACGTGGTGTTCGGCTTCATCCCCGCATGCGGCAAGTGCCCGAGCTGCTCGACCGGCCACTCCAACCTCTGCGACATGGGCGCCAAGCTCGGCGGCCCCGGCCAGATCTCCGACGGCACGTCCCGCCATCACGCGCGTGGCCAGGACCTCAGCACGATGTGCCTGCTCGGCACGTTCGCCCACCACACGGTGGTCAACGAGGCGAGCTGCATCAAGATCGACACCGACGTTCCGCTCGACCGCGCCTGCCTGCTCGGTTGCGGCGTCGTCACCGGTTGGGGCAGCAGCGTGTACGCGGCCGAGGTCGGCCCCGGCGACACGGTCGCCGTCGTCGGTGCCGGCGGCATCGGCTCGAACGCGATCCAGGGCGCCCGTCTCGCCGGCGCGAAGCGGATCATCGCGATCGACCCCATCGAGTTCAAGCGCGAGAAGGCGATGGAGTTCGGCGCCACCCACACCGCGGCGAGCATGGCCGAGGCCCTGCCGCTCATCCAGGAGCTCACGTTCGGCACGATGGCGAACAAGGTCATCATGACGATGGGCGTCGGCTCGGGTGCGGTGCTCGGCGAGGCGCTCGCGCTGACGGCCAAGCGCGGCCGCGTCGTCGTCACCAACATCCATCCGGCGATGGAGTACAGCGCCAGCCTGAGCCTGCTCGACATGACACTGATGGAGAAGCAGGTCGTCGGCTCGCTGTTCGGCTCGGGCAACCCGCGCTCGGACATCCCCAAGCTGATCGGGCTCTACCGCAACGGCCAGCTCGATCTCGACGGCCTCGTCACCAAGACCTACGACCTCGACGGCATCAACGACGGGTACCAGGCGATGCGCGACGGCACGGCCATCCGCAGCGTCCTCACGTACGACTGAGGTCCTTCCAGATCCAGACACCGTCCACGGTGGTGAACGGCGCGTAGTGCGCCGTCACCACGGTGGCCAGCTGTCCGCTCGGATCGCAGACGCTCGGGCTCTCGTAGATCGCCATGTACCGCGGTGCCTTCGTCGGTGAGGCGAGCAGCAGGCGCAGGTCCTCGAGCGCGTTCGGCACCATCAGCACGCCGTCCTGCCACAGATACGGGAACGGCGGATCCTCGCGCGCGTCGGCGTAGAAGCTGGCGCTCGCGCACATGATGTACATCTCGTCGCCGGGCTGACGATGTTCGCGGAACCATGCCGCGAGGTGCTCATCGGTGTTCGGCCGGTTGTCGCCGCTGGCCTCGATCACGAACTCGCGGTTGGTGTTGTCGATGATCTTCGCCGCGTTCACGTACGTCGGGATGAGCGCGAGGAGGGCCACCGTGACGGCCACGGACGCGCGCAGCCGGCGGGCGACGAGCCCACCCGCGAGCGCGCACAGCCCGGGGCACAGGGTGACCCAGTAGTGACGGTGGAACTGGCCGCCGGTGAGGAACGCGACCGTCGCCGCGAGCGGCCACAGGAACAGCAGGCAGAGCGAGCCGACGGGTGTGCCGGGCAGGGTGTGGCGGACACCTCGCTCGCGGTTCGGCTGCCGCAGCCGCCGGATCCCGGTCACCACGAGGATGACGACGCCCATCGCGATGAGGGCGAGCAGTGGCCAGATCGTCGGGCGGGCGATCCGGGCCGTCATGAAGAAGCGCTGCCAGTCGGCGCCCTTCACGGCGCTGCGATCGTCGAGCCGGTAGCCGGCGAACGCGTACCACCAGCGCGAGTAGCCCGTGAGCGCGCCGTGCAGGGCGAGCACGGCGATCACCGCGGCGGTTCCACCGACGACCAGGCCGAGGGCGCGGAGGCCTTCGCGTGGGCTGCGCCACCTCGCCGCGATCGCGATCACGATCCACAGCCCGAACGCGAGCAGCCCTTCGTACCCCGACTGCTTGATCGACAGCGCGCCGCCGGCCAGGAGCCCGCCGACGAAGAGCATCCAGGCCCGGTCGCGACGTTGCAGCGCCAGGCAGGTGACGGCGATCCCCGCCGCGGCGAGCGCGCCGCTGAGGAGTTCGCCGTTGGCGATGTGGCCCTCGATCGCCGGGCTGGCCGAGGCGATCCCGACGAGCACCGCCGCCAAGCCGCCGGCGGCCCGGCCGACGAGCACCGCCGTGGCCACGCCGACACCCACCACCATGATGACGCCGAAGATCATCGCCATGATCCGCACCGACGCGGTGCTGCCGCCGGAGATCCAGTCCCAGAACCGGAACACTGCGAGCAACCCCTGCGGCCGATCGACCCAGACGTCTCGGTACAGCACGTCGCCATGGGCCCACGCCCGGGCGATCGCGATGAAGCCGCCCTCGTCGCTCGTGACCGGGGTCCAGAACGCGCGCAACCGGACGAGCACGCTGACGACCGCGCCGGCGGTGATCGCGGGCCACGGCATTCGGGTTCGGGGCAGCCGGGGTTGCGGGCGCGCGCCCGCGCGCTCTCGCGGGGCCGCGTCGGACGCGACCGCAGGGGCTGGTTCGGTTGTCGGTTCGTTCACGGGTTGACCACGCGGCTCGGCGGAGGGATCGAGCCGTCCGCCGACTGTAGGCGCCGGTCCTCGGGCTGTCCCATCGGGTGGCGGTACCCGAGCGCGGTCGGCGTCACACCACCCGTCGCTCGCGGTTCTTGCACGGCGACGGGCGGCCGATACATTGCTGACGTTCGCTCGTTTCTGGGGGTCATTGCAATGAAGTCGCGTGCTGCTGTCATCTGGGGTGTCGGTCAGGAATGGAAGATCGAGGAGATCGACGTCGATCCGCCCAAGGCCGGTGAGGTCCTCGTCAACTGGAAGGCCGCCGGCATGTGCCACTCCGACGAGCACCTCGTCACCGGCGACATGGTGCCGCCGAAGGAGTTCTGGCCGCTGATGGGCCTCGAGGACTTCTTCCCGATCCTCGGCGGCCACGAAGGCGCCGGTGTGGTGCTCGAAGTCGGCCCGGGCGTCACGTCCGTCGAAGTCGGCGACCACGTGTCGGCCAGCTTCATCCCGAGCTGTGGCCGCTGCAAGCCCTGCTCCACCGGTCACCAGAACCTGTGCGACAACGGCGCCAAGACCTTCATCGGCGGGATGATCACCGACGACACCCACCGCCACCACATCAACGGCAAGCCCGTCACGCTGATGGCCAAGATCGGCACGTTCAGCGAGTACGCCTGCGTCTCGGAGATGTCCATCATCAAGGTCGACAAGGACCTCCCGCTCGAGTGCGTGGCACTCGTCAGCTGTGGCGTGTCCACCGGCTGGGGCTCCTCGGTCAGCCGTGCGGGCGTCACCGCCGGCGACGTCGTCGTGGTCGTCGGCATCGGTGGCATCG
Source organism: Ilumatobacteraceae bacterium (assembly GCA_025463305.1). The sequence goes on along the minus strand of JAOBWK010000053.1, from coordinate 18,269 downwards.
GCATCAACGCCGTGCAGGGCGCGAAGATGGCGGGCGCCAAGTGGGTCATCGCCGTCGATCCGCTCGAGTTCAAGCGCGAGAAGGCGATGGAGATGGGCGCCACCCACACCTACGCCTCGATGGACGAAGCGTTCCCCGCCGTGCAGCAGATGACCTGGGGGGTGATGGCCGACAAGGTCATCATGACGCCGAGCGTGATGTACGGCGATCTGATGGCGGGCGCCCAGCAGCTGTGCACCAAGGGCGGCACCATCGTCGTCACCGCGGTCGCACCGATGACGCAGACCGAGTCGTCGGTCAACCTGTTCGACCTCGCGATGTCGAACAAGGAGATCAAGGGCACCATCTTCGGTTCGCTCAACCCCCGCGCCGACATCCCCAAGCTCCTGTCGCTGTACCGCGAGGGCCAGCTCAAGCTCGACGAGCTGATCACCAAGCGCTACAAGCTCGAAGACATCAACGAGGGCTACCGGGCGATGCGCGACGGCGAGAACATCCGCGGCGTCATCATCAACTGATGATCGGTCGCGACCTGCTCGACCGGCTGGGCGCGCAGGTCGTCGGTCGCCGGCGCGAGGTCGAACTGGTGCTCGCTGCGCTCGACGCCGACCGCCACGTGCTGCTTGAGGGGCCGCCCGGCACCGGCAAGAGCACGTTGCTGCGCGCCGTCGCCACGGCGTTGGACCTCGGCTTCGAGTTCGTCGAGGGCAACGCCGAGCTCACCCCGGCGCGCCTCGTCGGCCACTTCGATCCGGCCCGTGTGCTCACCGACGGCTACGACCCCGACGTGTTCGTCGACGGTCCGCTGATCAGCGCGATGCGCGAGGGTTCGCTGCTCTACGTCGAGGAGATCAACCGCATCCCCGAGGAGACGCTCAACGTGCTCATCACGGTGATGAGCGAGCGTGAGCTGCACGTGCCCCGTCTCGGCCGCATCGCGGCGTCGCCCGGCTTCCGGCTCGTCGCGGCGATGAACCCGTTCGATGCGATCGGCACGGCACGCATCAGCGGCGCGGTCTACGACCGAGTGTGCCGGCTCGCTGTGTCGTACCAGAGCGCGGAGGACGAGGCATCGATCGTCACCCGTTCGCTGCCCGCCCGACCCACCGTGCCACTGCCATCGCCAGCCTGGATCGCCAAGGCGGTCGAGGTCGTTCGGCTCACCCGCTCGCACACCGAGCTGCGCGTCGGTTCGTCGGTGCGCGGTGCGATCGATGCCAGCGCCGTCGCCGTGTCGCTGGCGACGCTGCGCGGCACCTCGGCCGAGGACCCCGACGTCGGGCTCGACGCGGCGATCGTCGCGTTGAGCGGTCGCGTGCGCGTGCGTGAGGGCAACGCCCGCACGAGCGAGGAGATCGTGAGCGAGCTGTGGCGGTCGGTGTTCGCCCGCCCCGACGACGACGGCAGCGGCGAGGGCGGAGACTCGGGAAAAGGCCAGGCCCCGACGGGGGCGGCCACCAGCTCCCGCTGACCAAGGAGGGCGCCGACGCCGACGCCGCGGTGGCCGAGAGCCAGCGCAAGACGATGTCGCGTCGGGAGCTGTCGCAGAACCCGCGGTTCGAGCAGGTGTCACCCGAGGTCGGTGAGCTCGACGAGGAGGCGGTTCAGGACGGCCTCACCGAGGATCCCGACGAGATGATGGCGATGCTCGCCGACCTCACTGGCGCCACCGATGCAGCGCTGCGCGCCCTCGCCAAGCGGCTCGCCGCACGGCTGTTCCTCGACGTCAGCCGGCGCGGTCCCGTCCGTCCGCGCGGCATCGGCAAGATCGCATCGCTGCCGTACCGGCCGGATGGGGGCGACATCGACATCGATGCGAGCATCGAGGCCATCGGTGAGGCCCACCGCGGTCGGACCGCGCTCGACCCCGAACGGCTCCGCGTCCGCGGCTGGGCCAAGCCGGGCACGGCGCTGTGCCTGATGGTCGATCGCAGCGGCTCGATGGGCGGCAAGCCGTTGGCCACCTCCGCCGTCGCGGCCGCAGCGATCGCCTCCCGTTCGCCCGACGACTACAGCGTGCTCGCGTTCGGCAAGGACGTCGTGGTGGCCAAGTCGCAGAACGTGCCCAAGGACAGCGAGCGGGTCGTCACCGATGTGCTCGCCCTACGCGGATTCGGCACCACCGACGTCGCCGGCGCGCTCCAGGTCGCGCAGCTGCAGCTGCAGCGATCGAACGCCGGCCGCCGCATCGCCGTGCTCCTCTCGGACTGCCGGGCCACCGTCGACGGCGACGTGCAAGCGGCCGCTGCCGGACTCCAGGAGCTGCTGATCCTCGCCCCCGAAGGCGACTCCGAGGAGGCCGAGCGCCTCGCCGCAGCCGTCGGCGCCCGCCTGCGCACCGTCGCCGGCCCATCCGACGTCGCCGAAGCCCTCACCGCGCTGCTCGACGACTAGAGCACGAACGAGGTCGGGCGCCGTGACGATTCGGAGGCCTCGCCCGGGACGGCGTTCCGAGCGCCCTTCCGAATCTCCACGTGACGATTCGGAGGTCAGCCTGGGAGGGCGTTTCGGGGGCCTTGGGGATCTCCACGTGACGATTCGGAGAGGGCGGGCGGAGGTGCTGGAGATTCGTCACGTGGAGATTCCCAAGGGCGCATTGGCAGCCGACCGAGGGACCCTGAGTTTCGTCACGTGGAGATTCGGAAGGGGGCATTTCAGCCGTCGGCGAAGGAACCCTGAGATTCGTCACGTGGAGATTCCCGAGGCGGCGAGCGACGGACGTTGTCAGGGTCGTGAGCTGGGGTGATCGGCGTCAGCGGGGGATGGGGACAACCGTCGCGTCGTAGATCGTCATGGTCGAGCGCTCGGCCGCCAGATGCTCGGCCGCACGAGCGAACGCCCGGGAGTCCGGCACGGCGAAGTGGGTGAACAGCGCCGCCTGATCGGCCCAGTGCTCGATGAACACGATCCGGTCGGGATCCTCGACGTCCTGGTGGACGGAGTGGAGCAGGCAGCCCGGTTCGAGCCGCGAGCGGTGGACGTGCTCGAGGCTCATCCGCAACACCTCGGCGCGAGTGTCGGGCCTGGCCACGATGGTGCCGGTCACGATGATCATCGCGCCGTTCTAGCGCATCGCTGCCGCCGCGGATTCTGATGTGGCACACAGGTTGCACCCGCGTGGCATTCACGTGACGGGTTCATGATCATGGAGCAGGCGTCACCCCGCGATGACGCCGGAAGCGAGCTCCATGTCTCCTCAACATCCTCATCACGCCCGAGTCCGTCACCGCGACGCAGGTCTGCGCAAGGCCCGCCAGGTCACGGCCTGGACCGCAGCCGGCGGGTTGGTCCTCACGGGCGGACTCGCCGTGCTGTCCGAGCGGGCGTTCTCCGGTCAGCGCAGCGTCGCCACCAGTGACACCGCCGTCGATCCGAACGCCGTCGATCCGGCGACCGTGACCGACGCGACGCTGCCGCTCGACCCCACGACCGCGCTCACGCTGCCCGCCGACCCCACGACCGCGGCGACGCTGCCGGCCGCCGTCCCGGTCGAGACCGTGCCGGCGCAGGTCCCCGTCGACACCGTCCCGGTCCCGGTCCCGGTCCAGAACGTGCCGGTCGAGAACGTGCCGGTCGAGACGCTGCCGCCCACCACCGCCGCGCCGGTCACGACGCAGGCGCCGGTCGTGCAGACCACCGTGGCCCGTCCGCCCGTCACCACCCCGACGACGGTGCACACCCACCATCCCCGCAAGACCGTCGTGGTGTCGGGCGGATCATGAGCACGCTGGCCCGGGCGGACTTCGTCGTGCTCGGCACCGGCGCCAGCGTGGTGACGTCCGAGGCGACCGCGTTCGACGCCGCCGTCGCTGCCGCGCGTGCGCAGATCGACGACATCGACCGCGCCTGCAGCCGGTTCCGCCCGGACTCGGACCTCGAGCGGGTGAACCAGGCCGGCGGACGGATGGTGCGCGTCGGCCAGACGTTCATCGAGGCCCTGACCGTGGCCCTCGACGCCGCACGGGTCACCGGTGGCGCTGTGGATCCGACCGTCGGACGAGCCCTCCGCCTGCTCGGCTACGACCGCGACTTCGCCGCCGTGGGCACCGGTCCCGCCGTGACGCGCTTCGCCGAGGTGTCCGGCTGGCAGGTCGTCGAGATCGATCGAGACCTTCGGACCGTGCGTGTTCCCCGCGGTGTCCAACTGGATCTCGGCGCGACCGCCAAGGCGCTCGCCGCGGATCGCGCGGCGCATGCCGCTGCGCTCGCATCCGGGTGCGGCGTTCTCGTGTCACTCGGCGGCGACATCGCGTGCGCCGGACCGACAGCGTCGTCGGGCTGGCCCGTCTTCGTCGCCGAGTGGCACGGTGCAGACCTCGACGCCGACGGGCAGATGATCCTGCTCCACGACGGCGGTCTCGCGACGTCGTCGACCCGCGTGCGTCGTTGGCGCCGCGGCGACGATGACGTGCACCACCTCATCGATCCGACGACGGGCCGCTCGGCGAGCGAGCACTGGCGCACGGTGTCCGTCGCCGCCGCCTCGTGCGTGGAGGCGAACATCGCCACCACGGCATCGATCATCCGCGGGGCCCCGGCCGCCGATTGGCTCGCGTCGATGGGAGTTCCGGCTCGGCTGGTGCGTCACGACGGTGTCGTCGTGCGCCTCGGCGGCTGGCCGGAGGACTCCACCCGATGAACGCGCTCACCCAGTCGCTGGCGCTGTGGTACTTCACCCGCGGCAGCGGCGCGATCTCGCTCGTCCTGTTGACCCTCGTCTTCGCCCTCGGCACCCCGACCGTCGTCAGCTGGGGCCACGAGCACTTCCCGCGTGCCGTGGTGCTGCTCGTGCATCGCAACCTGTCGCTGCTCGTCGTGGTCTTCGTCTTCCTCCACGTCGCCACCACGGTGATCGACGGCTTCGCCCCGATCGGCTGGCTCGACGCGATCATCCCGTTCCGGGCCGGCTACCGGCCGCTGTGGCTCGGGCTCGGCGCCGTCACGGTCGATCTGCTGCTGGCCGTCATCATCACCAGCCTGATGCGCGTGCGCCTCGGCTACCGGAACTGGCAGCGGGTGCACCTGCTGTCGTACGCGATGTGGCCGATCGCGATGCTGCACGGGCTCGGCACCGGGAGCGACACCCGGTTCCCGTGGATGTGGATCATCGACGGGTCCTGCGCCGCGATCGCGCTCGCTTCGGTGGCCTGGCGGTTGAAGGTCTGGCGACCGGTCGACCCGCGCCAGCGCTCGATCGCGATCGGCGCGCTGGTGCTCGTCCCCGCACTGGTCATCGGCTGGACGATGATCGGCCCGATGAAGCCGAACTGGAGCAAGCGGGCGGCCTCGGTGGACGGCACCCACCCGGTCGAGCACATCGTCGAGAGGAGCGCAGCATGATCGCTCACGAGGTCCGCCCCGGCGGGCCGACACCGCCGCCGCCGCCGGCCGGACCGGTGCTGCCGCGGCTGCTGACGGCCGTGGCGTCACGGGCCGGGTACTTCACCTCGCTCATCGACCATCGCCGGACGTATCCGGCGCCGACGGCAGCCCGTCGCCAACCGATCGAGTCCTCGATCGCGATGATCGAGGCATCCGGCCTGCGCGGTCGTGGGGGCGGCGGCTTCCCGACCGGCCGCAAGATGCGCAGCGTCAGCGAGGGCTCCGGCCGACCCGTGGTCGTGGTCAACGGCAGCGAGGGCGAGCCGGCCAGCGCGAAGGACACGCTCCTGCTGAGCCGGGCCCCGCACCTCGTGATCGACGGTGCGTGCCACGCCGCTGCGGCGGTCGGCGCCAACGAGATCGTGATCGGCATCGAGCGCTCGCGCACGACCGCGATCGCCGCCATCGAGGCCGCGATCGCCGAGCGGGTCCGGGCTCGCGAACCGATGCCCGTCATCCAGGTCCAGGGCCTCCCCAGCCGCTACGTGGCCGGCGAGGAGACGGCACTCGTCCACCTGATCAACGGTGGCGAAGCGCGTCCCACGTTGACGCCGCCGCGGCCGTACCAACGCGGGGTCGCCAACCGGCCGACGCTCGTCGACAACGTCGAGACCCTCTGCCATGTCACCCAGATCATGCGGTTCGGACCCGAGTGGTTCCGAGCCCAGGGCACCGAGAACGAGCCGGGCACGATGCTGCTCACGCTGTCCGGCGCTGTCGAGCGGCGGGGCGTGTGCGAGATCCCGATCGGCATGTCGCTGCACTCGGTCATCGGCTCATCGCGCCTGTCGGAGCAGGGGATCGGCGCCGTCCTGCTGGGCGGCTACTACGGCACATGGATCAGCGCCGAGTCGGCGCGCTGGGCGACGATGGACAACGCATGGTTGCGCTCGATCGGTTCGGGCCTCGGCTGCGGCGCCGTCATCGTCCTCCCGGCACGAGGTTGTGGGCTCTGCGAGACCGCGCGGGTGCTGACGTGGTTGGCCGGTGAGACGGCCGGCCAGTGCGGCCCGTGCGTGCACGGTCTGGCGGCGATCGCCGGGGGCATGCGCGAGCTGGCCACCGGACGCGCGTCGTTGGACACGCTCGCCAAGCTGCACCGCTGGGCCGGCCAGGTCGAAGGCCGCGGCGCGTGCAGCTTCCCCGACGGCGCGGTGCGCCTCCTGCGCAGCGCGCTCGACGTGTTCAACGCCGACGTGGCCCGCCACATCGCCCACGGCCCGTGCGCCGGGGCTGCGCTGGCACCGTTGATGCCGATCCCGGCCGAGAAGACGAAGGTCTGGCGATGAGCTTCCGCCTCCGTCTCGACATGATCGCATGCGACGGGCGCGGGCTGTGCGCGGACCTGTTCCCGGAGCGGATCGAGCTCGACGACTGGGGCTACCCGATCATCGACCCGGCCTCGGTGAACGGTGCCCTCCTCGATCACGCCCGGCGAGCCGTCGCCGCGTGCCCCGTGCTGGCGCTCAAGCTCGAGGTGGTCAAGGACTCCGCAAGAAGGTGAGCACGGCGAGCACCCGGCGGTGCTCGGTGTCGCTGACCGGCAGCTGCAGCTTGGTCAGGATCGACGTGATGTGCTTCTCGACCGCACCGTCGCTGATCACCAGCTGCTGGGCGATGCCGGTGTTGGAGCGTCCCTCGGCCATCAGCCCGAGCACCTCGCGCTCGCGCGGCGTCAGCATCGCCAGCGGCTCGCGCCGGCGGCTGCGGGTGAGCAGCTGGGCGACCACCTCGGGATCGAGCGCGGTGCCGCCGGCAGCGACGCGCCGGCACGCGCTGATGAAGTCGGCGACGTCCGCGACGCGCTCCTTGAGGAGGTAGCCGACCCCGACGGTGCTGCCGCCGAGCAGCTCGGTGGCGAAGCTCTCCTCGACGTACTGGGACAGCACCAGCACGGGCGTGCCGGGGCGCACGGCGCGCAGCTCGACGGCGGCGCGCAGCCCCTCGTCGGTGAACGTCGGTGGCATGCGCACGTCGACGATGACGATGTCGGGATCGGTCTCCTGGACGGCCGCGAGCAGCCGGCTCGCGTCGCCCAGCGCGGCGACGACCTCGGCGTCGTACTCGGCGAGGAGGCGGGTGATGCCCTCGCGCAGCAGCACCGAGTCCTCCGCGATCACGACCCGCATGGGAGCTCCACCGCGAGCAACGTCGGCCCGCCGTCGGGGCTGGAGATCCGCAGCCGTCCCTCGACCGCGGCGATCCGGTCGCGCAACCCGCTGAGGCCGCCCCCGGAGCGCTCCTCGGCGCCGCCGATGCCGTCGTCGTAGATCTCGATCAGCAGGGTCGAGCCGCGCTCGCCGACCCGCACGGATCCGCGCGTCGCCCGGCTGTGCTTGGCGATGTTGGTCAACGACTCGGCCACCACGAAGTACGCGGCCGCCTCGATCGCGGCCGGCGGGCGCGAGGCGAGGTCGACGTCGATCTGGATCGGTACCGGGCTGCGTGCCGCGAGCGCCGACAGTGCGGCGTCGAGACCTCGGTCGGTGAGCACCGACGGATGGATGCCGCGGACGAGGTCGCGCAGCTCACTGATCGCCAGCTTGGACTCCTCGTGGGCGCGGATCACCAGCTCGGTGGCGCGCTCGGGATCAGCGCCGGACGCAAGCCGTTCACGGGCGAGGCCGAGGTTCATCGCCAGCCCGACGAGCCGCTGCTGTGCGCCGTCGTGGAGGTCGCGCTCGATGCGCCGCAGCTCGAGGCCGGCGCCCTCCACCGACGCATCGCGGCTCACGGTGAGCTGCTCGACCCGCTCGGTCAGGGCCCGGTTCGGATCCGGTGAGAGCAGCGCGCGGACGATCCACCGATCGGCGTTGCCGAGGCCGCGGATGATGCGCGGCGCGGCGACGAGCAGAGCCAGGCCGATCACGAACGTGCCGAACCCGTAGCCGAACCGGCCCCAACCGTGGAGCACGTAGTGGTCGCCGAACCGGTACGGCCCGCCGGTGGAGGACTCGGGGATGAAGAACGCCGCGATGGGGAAGCCGGCGCAGGCGATCGACACACTCCACGTGACGACCGTCAGCGTGAACGTGAGGATGCCCCACGGCAGCGCGATGAACGCGTAACCGATGCCTCGCCAGCCGGCGCCGTCGCCGATCGCCAGCCGGGCACGGTGCCAGAGGCTGCCCTCGCGATGGCGGCGGGGGAAGGCGTCGAGGCGCGTCCCGAACACGGCGCGGACGCGGGCCCGCTCGGCCGCGCCGATCAGCCGCCCGAACCCCACCGTCGCGACGAGCAGCGGCAGGCCGATGAGCGTCACCATCAGTCCGGCGCTCACCGAGAGCATCGTCACCACGACGGTGAACCAGGCGATGCCGAACGCGAGGTCGAGCAGCAGGTGCAGCGTCGTCGCCCACGTGCGCCCCTGCACCAGCGGCCCGTAAGCGCGCACGAACAGGTTGCGGCGCCGTGCAGGGGTCGGCGCGGACGCATCGGACGACGCGGCGGTGGAGCCGGGAGCCGGCCAGGTGGTGCTCATCGCCCGACCAGCTCGCGCTCGGTGACGACCGTTTGTGCGCTGGGGGAGTCCGTGGGAGCCGATGCGGTTGTGGGTGGGGGCCAGCCGGTGTCGTCCGCAGCAGCGTGACCGAGAGCGTGCGCGTGGCCCTCGACGTCGAGGTGCGGCACGACCCGGTCGAGCCAACGTGGCATCCACCAGTTGCGACGGCCGAGCAGTTCCATCGTCGCGGGCACGAGCACCATTCGCACGATCGTCGCGTCGACCAGCACGGCCACCGCCAGACCGAGCCCGATCAGCTTGATGGAGCGCAGATCACCGACGATGAAGCTGCCGAACACGCAGACCATGATCGCGGCAGCCGCGGTGATGACCCGGGCGGTCGAGGCCAGTCCCTCGACCACGGCGTGGCTGTTGTCGCCGGAGGCGACGTACCGCTCCTTGACCGAGCTGAGCAGGAACACCTCGTAGTCCATCGACAGCCCGAACACGATCGCGAACAGCATCATTGGCGCCCATGGCTCGATCGGCGCGCCGGCGTCGACTCCGAACAGGCTGCCGAGCCATCCCCACTGGAACACCATCACCATCACACCGTACGCGGCGCCGATCGAGAGCAGGTTCATGACCACCGCCTTGAGCGGCACCAGCACCGAGCGGAACACCGCCATCAGCAGCACGAAGCTGAGCACGAGCACGGCCCCGATGAACAGCGGCAGCCGAGCCGACATCAACCCGGCGAAGTCGACGTCCGAGGCGGTCTGCCCGCCGACGTGGGCGTCGACACCGGCCGACGGCAGCACGTGGTCGCGCAGGTCGCGGACCAGCGTCGCGGTCGCCTCGGCCTGCGGCGAGCTGCTCGGCACGATCTGGATCAGCGCGGCGCGCCCCGATGCGCTGGGCACGAGCGGGCCCACGCTGGCGACGCCTGGTTCGATCGCCAGCCGGTCCGGCAGCGCAGCCGCCGCGGTTCGACTGGCCGCATCGGGCGTGGAGATCGCGATCAGCAGCGGGCCGTTCGTGCCCGGCCCGAACCCGTCGGCGAGGAGATCGTAGGCATGGCGAGTGGTGGAAGCCTTCGGATCGTTGCCGGGGTCGGCCGAGGCGAGCCGCATCGCGAACACGGGTGCACCCGCGGCGAGCAGCACGGCGAGCCCGGCCACCGCGAACTTCACCGGATGGCGCTGCACGAGGCGGCTCCACCGGTGCCACACGGTCTCCTTGACGACGGTGCGGCGGCGATGGATCGAGAACCGATCGAGGTGGCGACCGAGCACGCCGAGCAGCGCCGGCAGCAAGGTGAGCGCGGCGAGCACGGCCACGAGCACCGCCGTCGACGTGCCGAGTGCCAGCCCGTAGAGGAACGGCACGCGCATCACGAACATGCCGAGCAGCGAGATCATCACCGTGCACCCGGCGAAGGCGACAGCCCGGCCGGCGGTGCCGAAGGCCTCGGTGATCGCTGCGCTCGGTGACGCACCGCGTCGGATCACCTCGCGGTAGCGGGTGACGATGAACAGCGCGTAGTCGATGCCGACGCCGATGCCGACCATCGAGGCGACCTGGGTGGTGAAGTCCGGCGTCTGCACGACGTTCGCCCACAGCATCACGCTCGACAGGCCGATCACGATGCCGGTGACGGCGGTGATCAGCGGCAGGCCCATCGCCGCGACGGAGCCGAACGCGAGCAGCAGGATGACCACCGCGGCGAGCAGCCCGAAGGCCTCGCTCGACGGCACGCCACCGTGCAGGAACCAGCCGCCGAGGAACTCGACCTGCACGCCGTGCGCGCGCAGGCTCGCGGCGTCGCGCACCATCGCGTCGGTGGTGACCGCGATCGCCTCGTTCGACGCACCGTCGCGCATGTCGACCGTCGCGTATGCTGTGTCGCCGTCGGCGGCGATCTGTCCGGCACCGGTACCGGCGAACGGTGACCCGACATCGACCACGTTCGGCTTGCCGGCGACGTCGGCGAGGTACTCCTCGATCGCCTGTCGTGACCCAGCGACGCCTCCTGCCACCCCGCCGGCCACCCCGCCAGCGACGTGGAACACGACGGTCGCCGTGCCGCCCGATGCGCTGGGGAACTCGGTGCGCAGGATCGAGTACGCCTGGTCGCTGTCCGTGCCGGTCAACCGGCCGCCGTCGCTGTAGGCACCTCCGGCGGACGACGAGAGCGCGGAGATGCCGACAGCGGCCGCGATCCAGAGGGCGATGACGATCCATCGGCGGCGATGACAGGCGTTGGCGAGTGTGGCGAGCATGCGTTCCAGTGTGAAGACGCACGGCACCACGGGCCATGAGGGCTCCCGGCGTCGCCATGGTGGGGACAGCCCCCGTACCGGCCGGTCGCGAGCGCAACACCCCTTAACAGCCCGTTCATAGAGTCGCCATCTTTGCCGTCATCTCGCGTTGGTACATTTCGCGGACAGGCCCACGGTGGGCCGAACGGCGTGACTCGCCGTGCCTACGCAATGGAGCGTGACGAGCACCGTGTCGAACCCCGAATCACTCGCCGCCGACCTCCCGGGCGTGAATGTCGAGCTGGTTCAGTGGCCGCGCGACGAGGCACTGCGCACGAACCTGGCGCGTGCCGGTGTGGCCCGTCTGTTGCTGGTGGCCGAGGACGCCGATCCGCCCGAGGTCGTCGGCGTCAACGAGGACTGGATCCGGGTGCCGGCCGACGAGCGCGACCTGATCCACCGCGCCCAGCGGCTCAGCAGGTGGGTGGCCCACCTCGCATCGGAGCAGCTGGTGTTGGATCCCAACCGGATCGTGCACCGCGGCGGTGCCGCGGTGGTGCTGAGCGAGCTCGAGGCGACGTTGCTCGACGAGCTGCTCAACACGCCCGGGCTGATCAGCCGGGCGCGCCTCGAGCGTGCGGTCTGGCCGGAGGGCCCGCCCAGCTCGCGGTCGCTCGACAACCTCGTCTTCCGGCTTCGCGGGCACCTCGAACGGCTCGGCGTCGCCGTGCGCTCGGCCCGGGGCAAGGGGTTCGTGATCGAGGTCGACGGCCGCCCGTTGCGCCCGACCAGCTGACCGACCAGCTGACCGACCCGCTGTCCCAATGGCCCGGCGCGTCAGGCGTAGCTGGCCTGGCCGGTGGTGACCGGCGTCGCCGGCTCGGACGAGCGGCGCAGGGCGACGTACACGAGACCGCCAGCGACCACGATCGCGCCGAGTGTGTCGAGCCCGAACACGATGCGGGCGTCCTTCTGGACGAGGTCGCAGGCGACGCGGTTGTACTCGTACTGGCCGACGAACAGCGGGAGCAGCGTCGGCAACGTGGGCAGCGCGCCGTCGTGGGCGCTCCCGGCGAACAGCGTGTTGCACGTGACCGGCTGCGACACCGGTCGGCTGGTGGCGGGATCGACGCCGATCGGGATCGAGTCGTGCAGCGGGCGCAGCGCCCAGCCGAACAGCACGATCACGTACCAGACCGCCACGGCACCCGCGGCGAGGAGGACCATTCGTCGACCGCGACCCTGCATGGCCGAGCATCGTAACAGTGGGTTCGCCGTGGACCTCGGCGACGCCACGTGCCGGGCGTCGCCTGTCGAGCCGTGCCGCGAGCCGGGCCGTGAGATGGGTCCGCGGGTCGCCCCCGAGTGGCGAGCCGTAGAGTCGACCCGGTGACCACACTGTCCGCTGGACCATCCATCGAAGCGGCCGTCAGGCCGGTCGGGCGGCGCACCGTGCGCTGGGCCGACGCAGCCCGGGCGGATCGCACGCTCACCGTCGACGTCTGGTATCCCGCCGTCGCTGCAGGCGGTGATGACGCACGCTCGAGCTACGAGCCGATCCCCGGCATCGTCTTCCGGGCTGCGAACGCGTTCGACGACGCCCCGGTCGAGCCGGGCCGCTACCCGCTCGTGCTGCTCTCCCACGGGCGCACCGGGATGCGGTTCGCGTACGCGATGCTCGCCGAGGCGCTCGCCGCCCGCGGCGCGATCGTCGTCGCTCCGGACCACGTCGGCGACGTGATGACCGACTGGCTCGGCGGCACGTTCGTCGACGATCGCACCAACGAGGTCAACCGCGTCGGCGACTCCGGCTTCGTGCTCGACGTGATGCTCGGCACCACCGAGGCGACCACGCCCAGCGGGTTGGAGCCGGCGCTCCTGGCGTCCGTCGATGCGGGGCGGATCGCGTCCATCGGCCACTCCTACGGCGCCTACACGGCGCTCGCTGCAGCTGCCGGAGCCCGAGGCGTCGCACCCGACGCGCGCATCGGTGCTGTCGTCGGCCTCCAGCCCTACACCCGTTCGATGAGCGACACCGCGCTCGGCCGCGTGCACACCCCGACGCTGCTCGTGCTCAGCGAGTTCGACACCACCGCGCCGGTGGCCACCGACGGCGATCGGCCGTGGGCGATGATCGATGCCTCGCCGACGTGGCGGCTCGATCTGCTCGCTGCTGCCCACCACGCGTCGAGCGACATGGGCCTGTACCTCGAGCTCGCCGGGTCCATCCCCGACCTGCCGCCGATGGTGGCGGCCTACGTGACGATGATGACGCCGGACATGATCGGCGAGCACCTGCGTCCGTGGCGTGACGGCATCGGTGTCCAGGTGCGCGCGATCTGGGCGTTCCTCGACGTCGTGCTCGACATGGACCGCGCCGGCGGCCTCGCCGAGGCAGACCGACTCGCGGCCACCCCCGGACTGGTGCTGCAGCGCCGCTGATCGGCGGGTTCCGCGGCGCGAGCGGCTCAGCGTCGACGGCTCAGCGTCGACGGCTCAGCCTCGACGACTCAGCACTGCACGCCCTTCGGCGGCACCACACCCTTGTCGTTGTCGGTGGCCGCCGTGGCCGCCGCCGTCGGATCCGTCGAGGCCACCGTGGTGACCGGCGCCGCGTCGGCCACCGCGCCGCCGCCGGCGATCGCCACCGTCGTGGTCGTGGCGGCCGCGTTGGCGTCGTCCGTGGCGATCACGGTCGAGGTGTCCTGCGACGGTGCGCCGACGAGCGGCGCCTTGCCACGGAAGATCGCGAGCACGGCCTTCATGTTGCTGCCGCCGAGCCGGGGGATGAGCACGTCCTGACCACTCCGGGTGTCGCGGCTCACCTCGATCTGGTACGAGTGCAGGTTCGCGGGATCGATGTTCTGGATCGTTCCGGCGAACTCGAGCATCCGCTGCGGTGTCAGGTTGGTGTCGGTGACGACGTACTTCTGCGCGGTGCTGATCAAGCCGCGCGCCACCGACGGCGTGTACACGCCGGTCTTCAGCGCCTTGGCGATGATCCGGCGGAGGAAGTCCTGCTGACGCGAGATCCGGCCGAGGTCGGCGAGCGGGTCTTCCTTCCACTTCCCGGTGGCCTCGTCGTAGGTCTGGTAGTGGCGCGAGCGCACGTAGGCGAGCGCTTCGTCGCCCGCCAGGTTGAAGCAGCCCGGCTGCGGCACGTACAGGCCGGTGTGGGTGTCCCGCGCGGCGAGCTCGAACGGGACTGGCACCCCGCCGATCGCGTCGACCAACGTCTTGAACGCGCAGAAGTCGACCTGGATGAAGTGGTCGACGCCGATGCCGAAGTCCTGGTACAGCGTCGCGACGAGCGTCGACGGATCGTTCTTCACATACGCGGAGTTGATCCGGTTCTCGCCGTCGTGTCCGGCGATCGAAACCCAGAGGTCGCGCGGGAACGACAGCACGGCGGCCTGGTTGGTGGACGGATCGACGCGCATGATCATGATCGTGTCGCTGCGCTCACCGAGCGACGTGCGGTCACCGAAGGCCGCCGCGAACGGCGAGTTGGGATCGACGCACGAGTCGTTGTCGGCGCCGGTGATGAGGAAGTTCTTCGCCCCCGGATCGGCGGCCGGGAAGGTCTCCGACGGCCCGAGCTGGGACTGCGCGGCGTCGGCCAGGTTGGCGACGAGCTGCACCTTCTGCTGGCTCTTGACGAGGCCCTGCCCGAGCACCAACGCGGCCGCTCCGCCGAAGCAGCCGATGATCAGCAGCGAGTTGACGAACAGCACCAACTTCTGGCTGATGGAGTGCCGTCGGGATCGAGAGGGGTTCGACATGACGCATCGACGCTATCGGTCGTCTCGCGCAGTGTCTGGGCGGCAGCGCCCGCGACGTCGGTCACGCAGTCCGATCGGACCAGCTCAGGGGCAGGTTTTGTCCCTCGGCGGATAGATGCCCTTGTTGATCTCGGTGGCGTCGCTGGGCGGCAGCGTCGTGGTCGGCAACGGCGTCGTGGTGGTGGTCGTGGTGGTCGGCGGCACGGTGGTGGCGGGCGATCCGAAGATGGTGGTGCCGGTCACCGTGGTGCTCGTGGCCGGCGTCGTCGTGGTGGTCGGGACCTGGCTCGTGGTGGTGGTGTCGAACACCTGATCCGGTGCCGTCGCCAGCTGGGCATGGCCCTGGAAGATGGCCAGGATCGACTTCATGTTGGCGCCGGTGAGCTTGGGCTGGATCACGGATGCGCCGGCGATGACCGTGCCCGTTCCCTCGACCTGGTACGTCTGGATGTTCTGCGGGTTGAGGTCCTTCAACACGCCGGCGAACTGCAGCTCCTTGTCGAGCGTGAGGTCCTTGTCGACCACCACGTACTTGGTGGCGACGTCGATCAGGCTTCGCGCCACCTTGACGCTGTAGCCCGCCGACAGCACCTTGGTGACGGCCCGACGGAGGAAGTCCTGCTGGCGCGAGATGCGTCCGTAGTCGCTGGCCGGATCCTCGGTGAACTTGCCCGTCTTCGGATCGAGGTACTGGTAGTGGCGGCTGCGCACGTAGGCGAGCGCGGCGTCGCCGTTGAAGGTGTAGCAGCCGTCGGTGACCGGCACGTCGAGACCGGTGTGCGCATCCCTGGCGGGGTACTGGAAGTACACCGACACGCCGCCGACGGCGTCGACGAGCGACTTGAACGCACAGAAGTCGATCTGGATGTAGTGGTCGATCGGGATGAAGAAGTTGTCGTAGATCGTGTCGATCAGCTTCTGCGGGTCGTTGACGCTGTACGCCGCGTTGATCCGGTTCCGGCCGTTGGTGCCGTGGATCTTGACGTACAGGTCACGGGGGAACGACAGGATCGCGGCCCGATCGGTGGACGGGTCCACGCGCATCACCATGATCGTGTCGCTGCGCTCGCCGAGCGTGGTGCGATCGGGCACCGGGTTGGCGCTGCCCGCATCGGCGCACGCATCGTTGTCGGCGCCGGTGATGAGGAAGTTCTTCGCGTTCGGGTCGGCGTCGGGGAAGACCTCGGTGGTGGTGGTCTCGCCGGGCTCCGTGCTCCCCGTGCTCGACGCCGCGGTGGCCGAGTCGGGCGTGGTCGACTCAGCGGGCGCGATCGCGATCGTCGACACCTGGGTCTGCGTCGGCGACACGATCGCCGACGTCTTCTGGGTGTCGGTCACGACGCGCTGGCCGATGATGAGGACGCCGGCTCCGACGAAGCAGGCGAGCGCCACGACGAGGTTGAACACGAGGACCACGAAGTGCCGAGTCGGATGGCGTTGGCCACGCTTCAGCGGAGGCGGGGTCGGTGAACTCTTGATCTCCGCTTCGCCCATGAAGGTTCCACACTAGCCCTGCGGAGCGGTCGGTGCCCAGCGGCCACGGACTAGCGTTGGCCGACATGCGGCGAGCCAGCACCACCCCGGTCTGGGTCCAGCACCTCGACCGGCTGCACCTGCTCACCGCCCTCCGCGTCGCCAGCGTGATCATCATCGCGGTCATCGCCACCCTGGTGGTGCGCCGGCTGATCTCGCGCACGTTGCGCTCGGTGCTCGACCGCACGATGCCGGGCGGCGACACCAGCCGCACCGAGGCCCGCCACCGCGCCCTCAGCAGCTCGCTGCGCGCCGCGGTCGTCGGCGTCATCTGGGCGGTCGCGGTGATCACGGTGATCAGCGAGCTGGGCATCAACATCGGCGGCTTCGTCGCCACCGCCACCGTCGTCGGCGGCGCGATCGCGTTCGGTGCGCAGACGCTCATCCGCGACATCATCGGCGGGTTCTTCGTGCTGTCCGACGATCAGTACGGCGTCGGCGACGAGGTCGACCTCGGGCTCACGTCCGGCACGGTGGAGCGCGTCACACTGCGCAGCGCGCGCCTGCGCGACGGCGAAGGGCGGATCTGGCACGTGCAGCACGGCAACGTGATGCGGGTGGCCAACCTCACCAAGTCGGCGACCGCGCTGCTCGATGTGTCCGTGTCCCTCGAGCGTCCGATCGATGGCGTGCTGGCGGCGGTGCACGATCTCGTCGCTGCGTTCGCCGACGATCCCGAGGTGGGGCCGACGCTGCTCAGCCTGCCGCTCGTGGTCGGCGTCGTGGAGGTGCGCGACGACCGCGTCACGGTGCGCGTCAGCGCGCCGTGCGTGATCGGCCACAAGGACGCCGTGAAGCGGGCGTGGAACCTGGCCGTGCTGCGCGCCTACGAGGCCGGCACCCTGGATCGCCCGCCCGTGGCCGTCTTCCCGACGATCTGAGGCGCAACGCCGAAACGCTGGCGCCCGAGCCGAAAAATGCCGAAGCCGTCAGCTGCTGATCGCGGCGGGAAGTGAGATCAGCAACTGACGGCCTCAGCGAAACGTGTTCCGATTGGTGCACTCCGTCGGGCGGGACAGCGAGACTGAGGGATGCCGTGAGCGGAACACGCTGTGGTTGGACGACATGATGCCGATCCGACTGCAAACGGCTCGCCAACCACCGGCCAACGAACTGCAAAGAACCGGACGGGCGCCGGCGCCGTGAGACGACCGGTCAGGCGACGGGCTCGACCGGGGCGAGCACGATCTCGCACCGCACCGTCTCCCCGGTCGCGATGTCGAACGCTTGGATCGACCCGGCGTCGCTGATGTCGCTGCGGCCGGCCTCGATCGCCGCGTGAGCAGCGGCGGGGGCGGTGACGAGCAACCGCGCCACCGAGGCCCGCTGGGTCACCTTCGCCTCGGTCTTCGCGCGGCGGACCTGGGCGACGATCTCGCAGACGACGTCGAGCAGCGCGGGATCGCCCGCGCCGCTGTCGGCGTCGGCCACCGGCCATGGCGCGCCGTGGATCGAACCGTCGTTCCACCAGCTCCACACCTCTTCGGTGGTGAAGGGGATGAACGGTGCGAACATCCGCTGCAGCGTGCTGAGCGCGGTGCGCAGGGCCACCCGTGCGCTGGCGGCGACGGCGGCATCGTCGGTGTAGGCGCGGCTCTTGACCAGCTCGACGTAGTCGTCGCAGAACCACCAGAAGAACTCCTCGGTGCGCTCGAGCGCCCTGGCGTAGTCCAGCTCGTCGAACGCCGCGGTGCCCTCGGCGATCACCTGGTCGAGCCGGGCGAGCATCGCCGTGTCCAGCGGTTCGGTGGCGGCGGACCCGTCGGGCGGGGCGCCGAACCCGAGGACGAACTTGCTGACGTTGAGCAGCTTGGTCGCCAACTTGCGGCCGACCTTCATCTGGTCCTCGCTGTAGGCGGTGTCGAGGCC
>JAOBWK010000110.1 GCA_025463305.1 Ilumatobacteraceae bacterium | reverse complement strand
CCGCCGCGATAGATGTCGGCGATCATCATCATGTAGCGCCGGTCCATGGCGTCGAGGCCGAGCTTGTCGACCTCGAGCCGGTTGAGCGCCGCGTCGGCGATCCTGGCGGTGATCGTCGCGTCGCCCGCCACGGCGGCGAAGTCCCGCACCCGGCGCAGCAGCCGCCCGGCGATTCGCGGCGTGCCGCGCGCCCGCGCCGCGATCTCGTGGCCGCCGTCCACCGTCAGGTCGAGGTCGAGCAGACCGGCGGCGCGCCGCACGACCTGCTCGAGCTCGGCCACCGAATAGAATTGCAGCCGCAGCGGGATGCCGAACCGGTCGCGCAGCGGCGTCGTCACCAGCCCGGCGCGGGTCGTCGCGCCGATCAGCGTAAAATGCGGCAGGTCGATGCGGACCGACCGCGCCGAGGGGCCTTCGCCGATCATTAGGTCGAGGACGCGGTCCTCCATCGCCGGATAGAGGATCTCCTCGACCGCCCGTGACAGCCGATGGATCTCGTCGATGAACAACACGTCGCCCTCGCCCAGCTTGGTGAGGATCGCGGCGAGGTCTCCGGCGCGCTCCAGCGTGGGTCCGGAGGTGATGTGCATGTGCACGCCCATCTCCGCGGCGACGATGCCGGCGAGCGTGGTCTTGCCGAGCCCGGGCGGACCGGCGAGCAGGATGTGATCGACCGGCTGGCTGCGCATCCGCGCGGCCTCGAGCATGATCGTCAGGTGCTCCTTCAGCTCGCGCTGGCCGACGAACTCGTCGAGGTGGCGTGGCCGCAGGCCGACCTCGTCGACCTCTTCCACCGTGGAGGTGATGTCGGGGCTGGTGATGCCCGGCCCACTGATGCCCTGCCCGGAGATGCCGTGTCCGTTGATGTTGGGCCCGGTGATGTTGGGATCCGTGAACTCCTCACGCACGTCGGGCCCCCAGCAGTTGGAGCGCTTCGCGCAGCATGGTGGCAGCGTCGCGCCCGCCGACCATGTCGCGCAACGTGTCGCGCACTTCCTCTGGCCCGTAGCCGAGTCCGTACAGCGCCTCGCGCACGTCGGCCAGCGCGGAGCCGCCGCCCGGTTCGGCACCGGACGCGGTGCCCATGGGATCGAGGATGGGCAGGTTGAGCCGGCTCTTCAACTCGATCAGCAGCCGCTCCGCAGTCTTCTTGCCCACACCGGGCACCAAGGTCAGCGACGCCACATCGCTGCCGGCCACGATGTCGATCAGCGCCGTCGGCGCGTGGGTGGCGAGGATGGCCATCGCCAGCGCCGGGCCGACGCCGTGGGTGGCGATGAGGACCTGGAACGTGGCCCGCTCCTCGCGCTTGAGGAACCCGAACAGGGTCTGGGTGTCCTCGCGGATGTGGTGGTGCACGTGCAGGAACACGGTGGCTCCGGGCTCGAGCTCGGCGAGGGTTCGCGGAGTGACCGTGACGAGGTAGCCCACGCCCGCG
Organism: Ilumatobacteraceae bacterium; assembly: GCA_025463305.1. The sequence goes on along the minus strand of JAOBWK010000110.1, from coordinate 50,046 downwards.
ACCTCGAGCAGCACCTCGCTGTCGGCGTTGCGCTCGAGCACGCTGCCGCGCAGCGAGCCGATCACCGCCGTGCTCCCAGGGCCGCAGCGACGCGTTGGTTCATCGGCGCCATCGCGAGGTGGCACAGGGCGAGCGCTGCGGCATCGGCGGCATCGGGCGGCTTCGGGATCGAGGCCAGGCCGAGCCGGGCCTGGACCATCTTCTGGACCTGGATCTTGTCGGCCGCGCCGTAGCCGGCGACGGCACCCTTGACCTCGTTCGGGGTGTACTGCACGACCTCGCAGCCGCATGCCCAAGCCTCGGCCAGGGCGAGGCCGCTGGCCTGCCCGACGCTCATCGCGGTGCGCACGTTGGTCTGGAAGAACACCCGCTCGACGGCGACGACGTGGGGACGGAACTCGTCGATCAGCTCGGCCAGCTCGGCGCGCAGCTCGGCCAGGCGCTTCGGCAGCGGGTCGGTGGCGGGCGTGCGGATGACCCCCATGCTCAGCGCCACGGCGGTGCCCGGGCCGGCCGACTGCACCGCGGCGAACCCGCAGCGGGTGAGGCCGGGGTCGATGCCGAGGACCACGAGGCCCTCCTGGGCGGGACGCTTCACGAACACAGGTTCGTATCGTAGCGCTCTGGTCGGTGCGCGGGGTGGACCCGGCCCGATGCTCTCAGACGAGGTCGATCAGCCGATCGACGCCGGTGAGCTTGTCGGGGTTCAGTGTCGCGAAGAAGCGGTCGACGTGGCCGTCGCGCACGTCGAACGCGCCCACCCAGTACGGCTCGTCGTCGATCGAGATCACGATGCCGGGTGCGCCGTTGACCCAGCGCGACACGAGGCCCACCCGGTGGCCCTCGATCGTGAGGTACCGCTTGGTGATGTTCAGCAGGAAGCGGGACACCCGATCCGGCCCGATGACGGGACGGCGGGCAGCGTGGCGCGTCGCTCCCCCGTCGGACACCAGCACGACGTCGGCACCGAGCAGGGCGCGAACCCTGGTCTCGTCGCCGCGCACCAGCGCGGCGACGAACTCGTTGGCGATCGCCAGCTGATCGGACCGGTTCGGGTTGGCGGCCGATGGCTGCAACGCCTGCTCCACCCGCACCTTGCGCCGGGCCCGGACGGCCATCTGGCGGGTGGCCTCCTCGGACTTGCCGATGACCTCGGCCACCGTCGCGAACGGCTGGTCGAACACGTCGGCCAGCAGCAGCACGAGCCGCTCGTTCGGTGACAGCCGTTCGAGCATCACCAAGAACGCCGTGGTCAACGAGTCGCTGAGCTCGGCGACGCTGGCGGGATCGTCGTCGACGGCCACCAGTGGCTCGGGCAGCCACGGTCCGACGTACTCGGTCTGGTGACGGCGTCGCGAGCGCAGCCGGTCGATGCCCAGCCGGCTGACGACGGTGGTGAGCCAGGCGGCCGGGTTGTCGAGCACGGCCCGGTCGGTGCGGTCCCATCGCACCCACGCCTCCTGGACCACGTCCTCGGCGTCGCTCAGCGATCCGAGCAGGCGGTAGGCCAGGCCCACCAGGCGGGGCCGCTCCTCGGCGAACAGCGCGTCAGACGCCGACACGGGTCGACCTGCGGATGTGGGCCAGCGCCTGCCCGGCGGCTGCTTCGCCACTCGCCGAGGAAGCGTCGGCGAGCTGGAAGCGTGGACCCACCCAGTCGCCGGCGAGGAACACGCCGTCGAACCCGGACGCGTCCACCGATGGCCGCCCGGCCAACCCGCCACCGGCGGCGATCGGGTGTCCGTTCGCCACGAGCAGGCTGTGCAGGTAGCGCTCGTGGACGATGTCGTCGTGGTCCAGCCCAGCCATCGTCGCGAGCGCGTGGAAGCGGGCCTTGACGGCCGCCGGATCGGGGCCATCGGTCTCGCCGACGGGCGCGTACCGCAGCATCGACACGAGGCCACCACCATTCGGGGCGACCCGAGCGGTCGGGGCGTGCGGCGACAGGTAGAGCGGCTCGTCGATGCCGAACACCAGCCCAGGGTGCGGACGGCGCAGGGCGAGATCGAGCGCCGACGCGTGCACCGCCGCGCCGAGGTTCGCCCGGCCGGCCACCGGCGCGCCGATCAATCGCTCCACCGCGTCGGGACCGAGGCCGGCGAGGATCGCCGCCCGAGCGCGCAGTGGGCCCGCTGACGTCGCCAGCTCGACACCGCCGTCGGCGCCGACCGCCGTCACGGTGCGGTCCGCGAGGAGCTGCCCGCCGAGCGAACCGAACCGAGCGAGCATCGCGTCGACCATGGTCTGCCAGCCACCGTCGAGGTAGCGGACGCCGATCAGCGCGAGCTTGAACTGATCCAGCGCGGCACCGGCGTCGTAGGTGTCGGCCGCGTTCACGTAGCTGCCGGTGCGGACGAACATCGCGGCCACGCCGGCCACATCCGCGGGCTGGTTGCCGAGCCACTCGGCCCAGCTGGTGCCGACGAACGGCGCCGTGTCCATCCTCGGCAGGCGGGCCATCAGCGTCAGGATCCGTGCCCGGCTGCGCGGCGCGAGCAGCTTGGTGCGCGCGATCGCGACCGGGTTGGCGGTGAGGTCCCACAGCCGGCCATCGCGCAGCAGGCGCACGTGCTTGGTGTCGGGCAGTCCGCCCGACGGCGCGAGTCCACGCGTCGCGAGGTACGGCAGCAGGTGGCCGCCGAGGTACAACGCGTGCGGGCCGACGTTGTACCGGTAGCCCTCGCGCTCGACGGTCTTGGCCCGCCCACCGGGCGAGTTCGACTCGACGAGGACGACGCGGGCACCACCCTCGGCGGCGGTGACGGCGGCGACGAGCCCGGCGATGCCGGCGCCGACGACCACGATGTCGGGATCAGGTGAGTGAGTCATGTGCGAACCTCCACTCAGCTCGACGACCGGTCGAGGTCGTTCGTGACAGATCCGATCCGAGCCAATCCGAGGAGTTCAGCGCGAGGCGTTCTTCACCGCTTGGACGAGCTCGCTGACGGGACGGAACGTGAGCCCGGCGATGGCGCGGTGGGCGTAGCGGATGACGCCGTCGGCGTCGACGACGAAGACGCTGCGGCGCGGGAAGCCCAGCGGGCCGAGCGTCCCGTAGAGCGCGGCGACGGCCTTGTCGGTGTCGGCGAGCAGCGGGAATCCGAAGCCGTGCTTGCCGCTGAACTTGTCGTGGCTGGCCACGTCCTGGGCGGAGACCGCGAGGATCTGCGCGCCGACGCCCTCGAACTCGGAGAGGTCGTTGTTGTAGCTGTTCAGCTGCTTGGTGCACACGGGCGTGTCGTCGCCGGGGTAGAAGACGATGACCACCGGATGTCCGCGGTAGTCCTTCAGCGAGTGCGTCGACCCACCGCTGCCGGGCAGCGTGAACTCAGGAGCCCGATCGCCGACACCGACGCTCACTCGCCGGCAACTTCCATCAACTCATCGGAGATGTCGAAGTTGCTGTACACGTCCTGCACGTCGTCGTCGTCCTCGAGCGCATCCATGATGCGCAGGATCTTCTTGGCGTCGGCGACGTCGGTGACCTCCACGTCGAGCGACGACACCATCGTGCTCTCCGCCGAACGCACCGAGATGCCGGCCGCCTCCAGCGCGCTCTGCAGGTCGTACACGTGGTTCGGCGGACACAGCACACGCCAGTCGTCGCCATCGCGGGCCACGTCGTCGGCGCCGGCGTCGAGCGCGGCCAGCATCAGCTCGTCCTCGTCGACCGCTCCGTCGATCATGATCACGCCCTTGCGGCTGAACTGCCAGCTCACCGCACCGGGCTCGGCCATGCTGCCACCGAGCTTGGAGAAGATGATCCGCACGTTCGCGCCGGTGCGGTTGCGGTTGTCCGTGAGCGTGTCGACCATCATCGCCACGCCGCCGGGTGCGTAGCCCTCGTACATGATGGCCTCGTAGGTGCCACCGTCATCGGTGCCGCTGCCGCGCTTGACGGCGCGGTCGATGGCCTCGTTCGTCATCTGCCCGCCCTTGGCCTTGAGGATGGCCGTGCGCAGTGCGGCGTTGCTGCCGGGGTCGGCACCGCCGGCGCGAGCAGCCACCTCGATCTGGCGGGCCAGCTTGGCGAACAGCTTGCCGCGCTTCGCGTCCTTGGCACCCTTCTGGTGCTTGATCGTGGCCCATTTGGAGTGACCTGACATGGCTTTCTAGACCTCCTGGAGGAACAGCGAGTGGAGTCGGTGGTCCGGGGTGAGTTCGGGATGGAACGATGCGACGAACATCCTGCCTGATTTCGCGAGGACCGGAACACCATCGTGCTCGGCCAGCACCGTGACCGACGCACCGGTGGACACCACCTTCGGAGCGCGGATGAACACGGCGTGCAACGGCGGGTCGAACGTGCCGACAGCGATGTCGGCCTCGAAGCTGTCGACCTGGCGGCCGTAGCCGTTGCGGCGCACGGCGATGTCGATGGCCGCGAAGCTGCGCTGGTCCGGACGACCGTCGAGCACTTCGGCGGCGAGCAGGATCATCCCCGCGCACGTGCCGAACACGGCGAGACCGTCGTCGATGCGCTCGGCCAGCGGATCGAACAGGCCGGACGTGGTGAGCAGCCGCGACATCGTCGTGCTCTCGCCGCCCGGCATGACCAGCCCGTCGAGCCCGTCGAGATCGGCCGGAACGCGGACCTGGCGCGTCTCAGCCCCGCTGGACTCCAGCGCGGTCTGGTGCGCGGCGAACGCGCCCTGCAGTGCCAGGACCCCGATCACCGGCTTCACCCGGAGGCTCCACGTTCTCGCGCATGGGAGCGGACTACCAGCCGCGCTCGGCGAACTTGGTGTGATCGTCCATCCCGATGCCGGTCATCGGGGCACCGAGGCCACGACTGACCTTGGCGAGGATGTGCGCATCGCGGAAGTGGGTGGTGGCCTCGACGATGGCCTTCGCCCGCGGCGAGGGATCGTCGCTCTTGAAGATGCCCGAGCCGACGAACACGGCTTCGGCGCCGAGCTGCATCGCGAGCGCGGCGTCGGCCGGGGTGGCGATGCCGCCGGCGCAGAACAACGGCACCGGGAGCTTGCCCGTCTCGGCGATCTCCTGGACGAGCGGCAGCGGGGCCTGGAGGCGCTTGGCCCACTCGAACTGCTCGGCCGAATCGGCCTGGGTGACCTTGCGGATGTCGCCGAGGATGGAACGCAGGTGGCGCACGGCCTCGACGATGTTGCCGGTGCCGGCCTCGCCCTTCGAGCGGATCATGCACGCGCCCTCGGAGATGCGGCGCAGTGCCTCACCGAGGTTGGTGGCGCCGCACACGAACGGCACGGAGAACTGGTACTTGTCGATGTGGTGGGTCTCGTCGGCGGGCGTGAGGACTTCGCTCTCGTCGATGAAGTCGACCCCGAGGGCTTCGAGGATCTGGGCCTCGACGAAGTGGCCGATGCGCACCTTGGCCATGACCGGGATGGAGACCGCGGCCTGGATGCCGTCGATCATCTCCGGATCGCTCATGCGCGACACACCCCCGTCACGGCGGATGTCGGCGGGAACCCGCTCGAGTGCCATGACGGCGCACGCGCCGGCGTCCTCGGCGATCTTGGCCTGCTCCGGTGTGACGACGTCCATGATGACGCCGCCCTTCAACATCTCGGCAAGTCCACGCTTGACGGGGTACGTGCCGGTGGCCCGCGCAGGAGACGATTCGACAGAGCTCATGGGTTCGATCGTACCGACTTCGGGCCCTGCTCTGTCGATTCTTTACCGCTGACCAGGGCGCCGTCGGGTTCAGGGGTAGGCGACGGATCGGGGGTCGGCACCGCGCGCGATGACGGCGGTCTTGCCACTGCGCGACAGCTCGATGAACGTGTGGCCGGGGGTCAGCAGCACGGGGTCACCGGCGGCGTCGAGCAGGGTGAACGGCTGAGTGCGGTCGGCGCGCGACCAGGAGCCCTTGACGGCCGTGCCGCCGCTGAACACCCAGGCCACGCCGTAGCCGATGGTCTGCGCCTCCGGGCTGTGCTCGTCGGCCGGGCTGGGCTTGTAGACCACCTCCACCACGACGACGTTGTTCGTCCACACCTGCGCGCCGTCGACGGCGTCGGTGTGCACCTGGTCGTCGGTGAAGCGCAGGTACCGGCCCGAGGTGGCATCCCACTGCCAGTGCACGCGGGCGTTGTCCATCGACACCTTCACGCCGTCGGCCGCATCGCCGGCCGGAAACGCACCGGCCGGGCGGTACAGGAACTGCTGAGCCGGTGGTGTGGCGCCGGCCGGCGCGAAGCCGTAGAGCGCGGCCACCGTGCCGTAGAGGTTGTGCGGCGCCGCGCGGCTGTGATCGCGGAACATCGCCTTGCCGGCCTTGGTCTCGTTCACCGCGACGAGGTCGCTCGCGCCGATCGCGGCGCTGACCTTGGCGTTGCCACCGCTCCAGGCGAAGATCGGCTTGTTCAACGAGCCGAGCAGGTCCACGTCCTGGGTACGTCCCGAGCGGATGGGACCGACGGTGTCGGTGCTGCCGCTCTGGAACACTGCGGCGAAGCGGGTGAGCTGCTCGACGTTCTCCTCGTAGACCATGTCGGCCTCGTTGAGCCCTCGCTGCGGACGGGCGTCTGGATGGTTGTCGATCTTGACCACCAGCGCCGGACGGCCGGCGGTGGAGGCGTCGGAGATCGGCAGGCCCGTGAGCGGGTAGGTGGGGACGTTCGGCACCGTGGTCGAGGTGGCGACCGGCTCGGACGACGGCTCGGTCACGTCGGTGGAACCGGTGGTGGTGGGCGTCGTGGCGGTGGTCGGCGTGGTCGGCACCGCGGTGATCGACGAGACCGTCCCGGGCACCGACGTCGGCGACGTCGTCGTCGTGTCACGGCTGCAGCCGGCGGCGAACAGCCCGCCGGCCACACCGAGCGCCATCAGCCGCCGGCGGGGCGCCGCGCGGGCCGTGGTCGAACGGGCCGGTGTCACGGTCAGAGCTCGCGGAGCAGCTCGATGCGCTCTTCGAGCGGCGGGTGGGTGTCGAACATCTGGTGGAGCTTGCCGAGCCGACCCTTGTCGGCCACGCCGGACATCGGCTGCTCGATCCACATGTGCGCCGTGGCGGTGGTGGACGAGTGGGTGACGGTGGTGTCGTCGCGCAGCTTCTCGAGCGCCGAGATCAGGCCCGGCGGATAGCGGGTCATCTGGCACGCCGACACGTCGGCGAGGGTCTCGCGCTTGCGGCTGACGGCCGCCTGCATCAGCTTGGCGATGATCGGCGAGAAGATCAACAGGGCGAACCCGATCAGCGCGAGCGGGTTGCCGGAGTCGTTGCGGTCGCCGGAGCGGCGGACGCGGCCACCGTTCCACCACATCATCCGGATCCCGAGGTCGGTGAGGATCGCGATCGAGCCGACGAGCGTGACGGTGAGCGTGGAGACGAGGATGTCGTAGTTGCGCACGTGCGAGAGCTCGTGGGCGAGCACCCCTTCGAGCTCGACCCGGTTCATCTTGTCGAGCAACCCGGTGGTGACTGCGATCGCGGCGTGCTTGGGGTCGCGCCCGGTGGAGAAGGCGTTGGGCGCTGGATCGTCGACGATGTAGACGCCCGGCTTGGGCAGACCACTGGCGATGCACAGCCCCTCGACGAGGTTGTGCAGGCGGCGGTACTGCTCGGGGTCGGCCGGGTAGGCCCGGCTGACCCTGAGGGCGATGGCGTCGGACTTCCAGTACGACATCGCCGCGAAGCTGCCGGCGATGAGGAGGGCGACGATGGTCCCGGCGATGCCGTAGCCGATGAGCACACCGATGGCGGCGCCGACGAGGACGAGGAGGAGCACGAAGCCGGCGATGAGCGCGACACTCTTGCGTTTGTTGGCACGAATCTGTTCGAACATGGTGGTGAGGTGTGGCTATCGGCGCACGGCGCCGGCAGCGGGACCGCTCAGAACTGCACCTTCGGGACCTCTCGCGCGGTGGCGTCGGCCTCGAAGTACTCGCGCTTCTGGAAGTGCATCATGTTCGCGAAGATGACAGTGGGGAACGTCTGCAGCTTGTTGTTGTAGCCGAGGACGGTGTCGTTGTAGAACTGGCGGGCGTAGCCGACCCGGCCTTCGGTGGCCGTCAGCTCCTCCTGCAGGGCGAGGAAGTTCTGATTGGCCTTGAGGTCGGGGTACGACTCGCTGAGTGCGAAGACCTGGCGCAGCGCACCGGTGATGGCGCCGTCGGCTTCCGCCTGGGCACCCGGTGTGGCTGGGGCGGCGATGGCCGAGTTGCGGGCCTGGATGACCGCATCGAGCGTGGTCTTCTCGTGGGCGGCGTAGGCCTTGACGGTCTCGACGAGGTTGGGGATGAGGTCGATGCGGCGCTTGAGCTGGACGTCGATCTGGGCCCAGGCGTTCTCGACCTGGTTCCGACGGCGGATGAGGCCGTTGTACATGACGACGCCGATGATCACGAGCAGCACGACGATGGCGATGACAATCAACAGCGCGGCCATTGATCCTCCTTCGATCGTGGGTGATGGGGCGGAATGGGAACTGGCGGTTCAACCACCAGGTACTGCGTGCATCATACGGGCGACGACTCGCCTCCAGCGTGACCCCCTCCGCTCCTCGATCGCTCCCCGGTGGGCGCGTCGTGCGAGGCGATCGGCGATCAGCCGCTCGTAGATGGCCACGTACGCCTCGGCCAGCGTGGTCATGCTGAAGTCCTCGGCGCGGCGCTGTCCGGCCTCGCGGAGGCGGTCGGCGAGGGCGTCGTCGTCCAGCACGCGCCGCAATGCCGCCGTCAGGGCGGCGACATCGCCCGGCTCGGACAGCAGGGCGTCGACCCCGTCGGTGGCCACGTTCTTGTACCCGTGGAGTGAGCTGGCGACGATGGGCGTGTTCGCCGCCATCGCCTCGATCAGCACCACGCCGAACGATTCCCCGCGCAGCGAGGGGGCACAGAACACGGATGCGCCGCGCAGGTAAGCGATCTTGTCCGCGTCGGTCAACCGTCCGAGCCATTCGATGCGCGGGTGGTTGCCCACAGAGGCCTTCAACCGCTTCGTGTCGGGACCGTCGCTGCCGATGAGCAGGCGCACGTCGTCGGGCAGCTCGGCAAACGCCGCCAGCAGGACCTCGAGCCCCTTGCGCTCCTCATGTCGACCGCAGAAGAAGATGGTCCGACCGTCGAGTGGCCGGGCGGCCGCGTTGCGGTAGCGCGGGAGCTCGAGCCCGTTGAACAGCACCTCGTACTCGCCGCCGAAGCTGCTGCGGATGTGCTCGAGGGCGTCGTTGCTGACGGCGACGCGCACGGCGATGTGCTCGGCGAGCCTGCCGAGCGGCGCGTTGAGGTATCGGTACCCGTTCGACACCCCGGCGGCGTGGAACGTGGCCACGATCGGCACCGGGTGCAGGAACAGCGCGGTCTCGGTCGGGCCGGGCGCCAGCGGCTCGTGCAGGTGGAGGATGTCGAAGTCCTCCTCCATCAGCAGCCGGATCGTGCGGAACTGCGCGGACGGATCCGGCGCGATCGGCGCGATCGATCCGTTCGATGCGGTGGGGAGGCTGTTGCCGAGCGGGCTGACGAAGCTCGCCGGCGGCGGGCCGTCGCACGGGCCGAGCACTCGTGCCTCGTGGCCCATCCGGCGCAGCTCGCGGGCCAAGCCCATCACCTGCTCCTGCACGCCGCCGGGGATGGTGAGGCTGTATGGGCAGATGATGCCGATGCGCAGCTTCGTCCGCAGCTTGGTCCCTGGCTGCGGCTGCACCCCGCGACCCTATCTGCCAGCCAGACCGGCCTGCTGAGGGCGATCTCGGCGCAGGGCCGCCGAGGCGTTGTACCGTGCGACGATGCGAGCACAGCGAATGATCTCCGTCGTCGGATGCCATGCCGAGGGTGAGGTCGGCGACGTCGTGGTCGGTGGCATCCTCCCGCCGAAGGGCGACACGGTCTTCGAGATGATGCAGACGATGGAGCGCGAGCACGATGAGATCCGCCGCTTCCTGATCTGCGAGCCACGCGGCAGCGTCACCCGCCACGTCAACATCATCGTCCCGCCCAAGACGCCCGGCTGCCACGCCGGCGCCATCATCATGGAGCCCACCGAGTACGTGCCGATGAGCGGCTCGAACACGATGTGCATCGCCACCGTCTTGCTCGAGACCGGGATGGTGCCGATGGAGGAGCCCGTCACGGTGCTCCGGCTCGACATGCCCGGAGGCGTCGTGGAGGTCACCGCGCAGTGCCGTGACGGCAAGTGCGTCTCGGTGGAGATCGCCAACGTTCCGTGCTTCGTCGATCGGCTCGACGCCCCGTTGGAGGTGCCCGGCCTCGGCACGGTGAACGTCTCGGTGGCCTACGGCGGGATGTTCTACGGCATCGTCGACGTCACGTCGCTCGGCATGCGCATCGCCCCCGATCAGGCCAAGGAGCTCGGCGAGGTCGGCGAGCGGATCCGCGAGGCGGCACGCGAGCAGTTCGACGTCGTCCACCCCGAGAACCCCGACATCAACGGCGTCAGCATCGTCCAGCTCAACGAGCCGTTCGTCAGCGCCGACCAGCCGGTGCGCAACACGTGCATCTGCTCCCCCGGGCGCTCCGACCGCAGCCCCACGGGCACCGGCACGTGCGCGCGCATGGCCGTGCTGCACGCCAAGGGTCAGCTGAAGGTCGGCGAGGGCCTGATCCACGAGTCGATCATCGGATCGCGCTTCTACGGCACCATCCGCGGCGAGACCACGATCGGCGGCCGGCCGGCGATCCGGCCGACGGTGCGCGGCAGCGCGTGGATCACCGGGTTCAGCAACTACGTGCTCGACCCCACCGATCCGTACCCGCACGGCTACGTCGTCAACGATGCGTGGGGCACGTCGATGGTGATCGACCAGCACAACAGCACCAACCTCGGGAACACGTTCGGCGTCTGATGAGCGCGCAGCTGCCGGCGCTCGCCGTGATCGGATCGGCCACCAAGCGCGCCTCGATCCTCGCCCTTGCCACCGAGGCCGACGAGCGCGGGTTCGCCGGGCTCGCGGTGCCCGGTGTCGGCGGCAACCTGGCGATGTGCACGTCGCTCGCCCACGTGACGCAGCGGATCCCGTTCTGGACGTCGATCCATCCGATCTACGTCGCCCACCCCTCGGCGGTGGCCGCGTCGGCGGGCCACATCCACGAGGTCAGCGGCGGCCGGTTCCGCCTCGGCCTCGGTGTGAGCCACACCTCGATGCTCGACCGGATGGGCGTGTCGACGGGCAAGCCGCTGTCCGACGTGCGCGACTACGTCGCCGCGATCCGCACGGCCCGGCGCGGCGCCGAGGTGATGCCCCCGATCTGGCTCGCGGCGTTGCGCGACAGGATGTTCGATCTCGCCGTCGAGATCGGCGACGGCGCGATCTGGGCCAACGCCTCCCAGTCGTACACGCCCACCCAGGTGGCGCGCATCCCGGCCGATCGTTGTGAGGCGATGCCGCTGTCGAACATGGTGCCGACGGTGATCGACGAGGACCTCGACGCGGCGCGGGCCATTCACCGGCGAACGCTCTCCGGCTACCTCGTGCGGCCGAACTACCGGAACTACTGGCGCGCCGCGGGGTACACCGAGGAGATGGACGCCATCGAGACGGCGCTCGCCGCCGGCGATCGCCAAGGTGCGACTGCGGCGATGACGAACCGTTGGCTCGACGACTGCACCATCAGCGGCTCACCAGCGGTCGTCCGCGAGCGGCTGCAGGGCTGGCACGACATCGGCGTCACCCCCATCGCGGTGATGTCCAGCACCACCGGCGGCCAGGCCAAGGCGATCCGCCAGCTGTTCGAGCTCTACGCCTGACCGACCTCGACGCCTGACCCGTCAGACCGGAGCGATCAGCTCCGCACCGTTGTTGCGCACGCTGTTCACGTCGGTCGAGACCTTGTGCATCGTCAGCAGCGAGTCGGGCGACGGCACCAACATCGCCAGCAACGCATCGAGGTCGCTCTCCGTGGGGTCGAGCCACTGTGCCCACAACCCCGGCGGCAGGATCACCGGCATCCGGTCGTGCACCGGCGCCATCGTGTTGTTGGCCGACGTCGTGATCACGGTGCAGGTGTGCAGCCACGGTGTGTCCGGAGCGCTGTCCTTCGGGCGCCACGCGCTCCACAGCCCGGCGACGGCGAGCGGCTCGCCATCGACGCGGTGGATGAACATCGGCTGCTTCACCGGCTTGCCCTTGGCGTTCACCGGGCTGTCGGCGGTGGCCGCCTGCCACTCGTAGAACCCGTCCATCGGAATGATGCACCGGTACTTCTTGAAGACGCCCTTGAACGCGGCCTTCTCGGCGATGGTCTCCGACCGGGCGTTGATCATCGACGAGGCGATCTTCGCGTCCTTGGCCCAGACCGGTACGAGGCCCCAGTGGAACGCGCGGACCGCCCGCTCGGCCCCCGAGCTCTTCGAGCTGTTGCTGTTGACGACAGCCAGCACGTCGTTCGTCGGTGCGACGTTGAAGTTCTCCGGCGGCGTCTCGGCATCCGCCGCGGCACCGAAGTAGTTGGCGATCTCCTCGGCGGAGTTGGTCGAGACGAAGCGGCCGCACACGCCAGGAACGGTATCCCCCGCTGACGCCTCGGAGCGTCGGACGTCAGCCCACGCTCCAGTTGTTGATCGCGTAGGCGCCGTTCTGGTTGACCTGCACGACCGCGTTCGACGTGACCACCGGCGTGCCCGACGTCGTCACGGTCTTGATCCGCAGCACGAGCTGGCTCACCACGGAGGCGATGCCGACCGCGAACGACGACGCTGTGTCGCCGGGGACCTCGATGGTCCGCGCCAGAACACCGCCGGCGAAGGTGATGTTCGAGGTGGTGCCGAACCCGGAGCCGGCGGGGATCGAGATCAGGAAGCGACCCTGTGGGACGTCGACGTAGCCGGGCACCGTCACCGTCACGGGCGTCGGACCGGTCAGGGTGATCTCGACGATGGGGCTGGTGTCGGGCGGCGCCGGGACGATGGCTGGGTCGGGTGGCACGAGGGTCGACGGGCGATAGTGGTCCGCCGTCGCCGGACCGAACGAGGTGCCGGTGGTCGGCACGATCGAGAGCGGCACCGACAACAGGCCGGTGCGGGTCAGGTCCGTGAGCGTCTGGGTGATGTCGGAGTTCGGCAGCTCACCGTTCACCGACATGATGTTGACGCTGGCCGACGGGAGGTCCTTGGTGTCGCTCGGATCGACGAAGCGCTGATTGAAGACCACGCTCGGGCCGGTGCCCGCCGTCGTGTTGTTGACCACGAACCGGCCGGTCATGCCGAACACGAACGTCGCGCCGAACCCGGTCACGTTGTTGTCCGTCGGTGCGGCGTCGTTGAACGCCGCCACCTGGTCGCCGATGCATCCGGTGGTGGAGCCGGCGCCGACCACCACGTTCGCGCTGCCGCTGATGGTGACCGTGTTCTCGAAGTAGTACACGCCCGACGTAAAGTAGACGGGTGTCGGCCCGTTGATGGTGATCGGGTCGACGTACGAGCCCGGGAAGTAGACCAGGCACGACGTGCCGGCGTCGCTCGTCATCGTGTACGGCGTCGGCGAACGGTGGCTGAGGTAGGCGTGGCCGGGCAGGTTCGGGGTCCAGATCGTGCCCTGGGCGCGGGTGACGCTCGCGTTGGTCGTGCGCCAGGTGGTCGGGTCGGCGCCCGTACCGCCGTAGAGGTCGGTGCGTGCCGGGACGGTGCTGGTGAACGTGCTCGGCAACGTTGCGCCCACCTGCACGGCGGCCAGCCCGAGCGGGCGCTTGGTGGGGTCCTCGGTGAAGTTCTGGTTCATCAGGTAGCACGTCGTCTGCACCGGAACGGTGAGCTGTGGCCCGGCGAGGATGCGTCCGTTGTTCACGCCGGCGTATGCGGCGCCGCATGTGGTGAACAGCCCGGTCGGGTTGGCCAGGGCCGTGCGCAGACCGGCCTTGACGGCCTCGAGGCGCTGCACCCGCTGGTCCACCACACGGCTCGCACGCGTGACCGCCGTCGCGTACTTGAGCACAGGGATGACGATCAGCGTCGCGATGATGATGGTCACCAGGGCGAGGATCAGCACGGCTCCCTCGTCGCGTACCGGCTCCCCACCGCTGACCGATGTGCGCTTCGGCCCGGGCTTCGGCAGTCTCGGCTTCATCGGCTCACCGTCTGGATGCACGAGACCGCTTCGTTGGCGCCGACCTTGACCCGGATGCCCGTCCACGAAGTACCCGTGATGGGCAGCGGTGTGAACGTGCGTGTCACGCCGCCGGCGGTGCACGACCAGACCCCGGCCGTGTAGCCCGTGAGATTCGCGAAGTTCGACGGCTGGATGTCGACGGTGACGTAGGTGCCGTCCGCGACCGTGAAGTCGAACGTGCCGCTGGTGCTGGACTTGGTGGTGGTCACCTGACCGTTGTCGGTCGGCAGGACGGCCCCGGTCGAGCTGGTGATCGCGCTCCGCTGGTAGGTGAACGGATCGGCCGCCGCCACGGTGCCGACGCGGGTCTGCAACGTGAGCGTGCCGCCGCACTGCGAGAGCGCGATCGCCTTCAAGGCTCCGGCGAACTGGTCCCACTGCGGGAGGATGTACATGTTCGCGGTCAGGGGGTTGGTGTAGTTCGCCGGCACTTGGCCGTCGGTGGTGGCACGCACTCCCGTGTCGGAGTCCGAGATCAGCCGGCTGAGGATCTTGTCGCTCGTGACGGACTCGGTGACCGCGGAACTCGCGTCGTACGCGGTGTAGGGCTGGCTGTACTGCTTCGTCCTCGACCACGCGGGATCGTTCGAGTTGTAGCCGGATCCGACGGTGTCCGTGTCGGCCAGCGTGAACGGCGAGGTGTACACCTTCGTCGACGTCCAGCCGTCGGAGCTGTCGGTCGTGTCACCACCGTTGTCCTGGGTGTTGAACAACGCCTGGTTCGTGGTCGTCGTGGTGACGGTGGTCCACGCCGTCGCGCCGTCGGTGGTCGGGTTGGCCGTCGGCGTGACCGCCTTGGCGAAGGAGTACGGCGCGGTGAACTTCACCCGGAGCACGGGGTTCGACCCCGATTGGGGCGCCGTGGCTGCCGTCGCGTCGGTCTTGATCTCCCAGTACGCCTGACCCGTGTAGGTGCGGGTGTCCGTCCAACCGTCGGTGCCGTCGGTGGAGACGTTCGCAGCCACGTTCTGCGTCTGCCACTTCGAGAGGTTCGTGACCGCCGGCGATTCGTAGGATGTCCAGCTGGTGGCCTGATCCGCGGTGGCGTTTGCGGAGCCGGTCACCGTCCTGAAGAAGCTGAAGGGGGCCGTGAAGCGGACCCGGTGCGTCGAGTTGAGCGCTGTGCTCGACGTGGCGCTGGGATCGGTGGCCCAGGTGGAGCCGGACTTCACCTCGATGTGGTAGCCCCGCGCCATCGTGGCGACGCCGAAGCCCTTCTCGATGTGGTAGTACCGGTTGACCGGCTCGTAGTGGTAGCTGTGCGAGTAGCTGTAGTGGTAGCCGGGGACGCTGTCGATCCATGTCTGCGGATCGTCGATCGACGTTCCGACACCCACGCCGATCATCCTCGTCGAGTCCCGGAACGCCGCGGCGATCAGGTTCGCCCGGTAGAAGGCCTGCTGGTTGAAGGACGAGCCGTTCGAGGTGGGATAGCCGGGCAGCGCAGCCGGTGGTGTCGCCGCCGCCGTGCTTGTCTTGTAGGCCAGCCGGTCGAACGTCGGCACACCGTCGGTGAAAAACACCACGGTGCCGGGCAGGTTCTGGGCCACCGTGCCGTCGGCGGCATAGAACGTGCGGTAGAGGGCGTCTTCCCAATTGGTACCGCCACGATTGTTGACGTTCAGCGGACCGGTGAACGACTGCAGCCCGGTGTTGACGAGCGCCAGCAGCGCGTCGACGTCGGTCTGGTTGAGCATGTTGTACTGCGTCGTCCAGCCGGTGGCCCCGAGCACGCTCGCATAGGTGTCGAACGGGATGATGGTCATCTTGATCGGCGTGCCGGCGAACATGCTGACGAACGTCTGCACCGCTGTCTTGACCTGCGCGAAGTCGGAGGCGGCGATCGAGGCCGACTCATCGATGACGAGCGTGAGCGCGCCGCCGCACCGCGAACGAACGGCCACGAACGTGGGCGCACCTTGCGTGCTGGCCGGATCGATGGTGGATCGGTCGGTGCCGCTCGCGCTGAGGCTGATCTGCTGGGTACCGCCGCCGACGCCCGCCGATGAGCCGCCGCCGTTGACGGACACGATGACGCGCTGGCCGTTCTTCGACGTCGTGGTGGCGGCGTTGCTGGTGCCCGGCACGTACGGCGCTGTGACCTTGATGATGGTGTCGGGCACGGCACTGCCGGCCACGAACGTCGATCCGTCGGGTGGTCCGCTCAGCCGGTGGAGGACGACCGCGGTGCTGCAGGTGACGACGCCCTCCTGCTGATCGCACTCGACGCGAATGAGCTGGTACTCGTTGCCGACCAGCGCGTAGCGGTAGGACACACGGGTCGATCGCGTCACGGAGGCGGTACCGCCGGCGTTGGGCACGAGCGACGTCCACGTCACGAGGAACGCGTTCGAGCCGCCGACGTTGGCGTTCGTCGGGCAGGTGCCGAAGCACGCGCTGCTGAGCGGGTTGGTGTCGACGGCGCTGTCGGCCGAGGCGAGGTCGGCGGGAACCCAGAAGCCGACGCCGTTCTCGGAGCGGGCGTTGTTCAACCGGCCGGCGATCGTGGCCTGCTGACGGACGATGACGGTGATCGCGCTGGCCAGCGCTGTCGTCAGCACACCGGTGAGCACGATCGCGACGAGGAGCTCGATCAGCGTGAAACCACCGTCGGCACGTCGCGTGGCCGGTCCGCGTGTGGACGTGACGTCAGACATCGCTCTTCACCACCTGCAGGGTCTTCTGGATCTTGGCGTCGGGGCTCGCGACCGTGATCGTCACCATCTGCACGAGCAGCGCCGTCGGCGACGTGCCGTCACAGGCATTGGCGGTCCACGTGCCGTTGAGGTCGGGCGTCACCCCGGCGACGTAGTGCTGCTGGCTGACCGTCACCTGCGACGCCTTCCAGCCCTGGGTGACTGCGGCGGCCTGGGCGTACTGCGTGTAGTCGCAGCCCTTCGGGGCCCGGTTGATCTGGTCGACGGCGTTCTGGAGGACGGTCTGGACGTCGGCGAGGTTGCCGTTCTCGGTGTCGGCACGGATCGAGGTGATCACGGCGTTCATCGTCGGCACCGCGATGATCGTCATGATGACGATGGCCATGATGATCTCGACCAGCGTGAACCCGGCGTCGTCGTCGGGGGCGCGACGGCGCCTGGATCCGACCCTGATGTCGGCGCGTGCCTTTCGACCCATGTGACGCCATCCCAGTTTCCGTCCACCACAGCCCATCTATGGAGTACGTGGAGGCATCGGCGGGAACATGACCCACCTTGAAGGATTTGTCTGTCGAGAGCGCCCGCCCACGGGACCGCCGATCAGCGAGGATCGGGCCGGTCGAGGTTCCAGTGCCGTGACACCGCCGCGATCCGCGAGCCGGACGGCGTGACGATCAGCGAGAACCGGCTGATCGTGCGCTGCCCGCCCTCGTGATCCCCGTAGAGGAGGTCGATGGTGACGTTGCGTCCGTCGGCGACGGCGTCGCGCACCTCCGCGAACATCGGCTCCGACGGATCGCGGAGCGCGCCCTGCCAGAACCCGTGGTCACCGAACGCGACGTAGATGTCGCGGGTGAGCCGGCGGAACGTGTCGACGTCCGGCGTGTTCGTCGACGGTGGGCGGTCCACGTGGAGGTCCCAGCGATCGAGCACGGCGATGCCGCTGCCGACGTTGCGGATCGCGATCGCCAGGTAGATCGCGTCGTCGGTGACCTCGATCAGCCCGTGGCCGCCCTCGACGCGCATCCAGTGGGCGTCCATGAAGCCGACCTTCTCCGGCGAGTCCTCGAGGCGCGACGCGACGATCAGCGGCCGCAACCCGGCGAGCAGGGCACGTTCGGTGGCCCTCGCCGAACGGTTGGACGATCGCACCGACGCGAAGGTCGCGAACGCGAGCACCAGCGTGCCGGCCGCGGTACCGACGGACGCGATCGTCGACCAGTCGCTCATCGGGCGATGGTACCCAGACGCGCCGACGTCGACGGAACGTCACGCCGTGGCGTGCGCTCCGTCGACGACGGCTGCAGTCGGTGATTCGACGCGATCAGCGGCGGATGCGCACGTACGCCGGGCGGCGACGGACGCCGAACAGCAACCCGAACCCGGTGAGCACCAGCAGGGTGCCGAGGGTGAGCGGCACGCTCGTGCGTGCGCCCGTTGCCGGCAGCGACTGCTGCAGGTCGGGGCCGAGCAGGGACACGGCCTCGTTGGGTGCGTTGCACGCGGCGATCACCGCGCTGTTGTTGGCGTCGCCGCTGTACGAGGCGATCCAGCGATAGGTGCCGACGAGGGTCGGTGCGAACGTGGCCGAGGTGGCCGTGCCATCAGCGTTGACCGGCACCGTCGAGGTGAAGATCGGCGCCTTCGCGCAGGTCGCGTCGTCCGGGCCGTAGAGGTTGAACGTGATCGTCGAGCCCGCGACCGGGTTCAGCCGCCCGGCGATCTGGGCCGTGTCGGCGACCTGGCCGCCGAGGGCGGTGTTCACCGTGGCGACCGTGACCAGGCTCGGCTGGGCCGGCGTGACGGTGACCGTCTCGGACGGCTCGCCACACGCACCACTCACGGCGTTGTTGTTCAGGTCGCCGCTGTAGGTGGCGATCCAGCGGTACGTCCCCGCGGCCGTCGTGTTGAACGTCGCCGACGTGGCGTGGCCGCTGTCGTCGAGGCCGACGGTGGAGGTGAAGACCACCGGACCGGTGCAGGTGGCGTCGTTCGGGCCGTAGACCTTGAACGTGACGGTGGAACCGGCGAGGGCATCGACCCGGCCGGTGACCGTGGCCTGGTCGATGAGGCCGTTGCCCGCGACGAGCGTGCCGGTGACCGTCGTGGCGATGGCCGGCGTCGTGGGCGGCGAGGACGAGACCTGCTTGACGAGCACGTTCTCGGCGTTGCCGTTGCAGCCCTCGCTCACGGGAGTGTTGTTGATGTCACCGCTGTAGGCCGCGGTCCACCGGTAGGTGCCGGGCAGCGTCGGCGTGTAGGCGGCCGAGTTGGCCGACCCGTCCGTGGCGATGGCGATCGTCGAGGTGAAGATCGACGCCGCGGCGCAGGTGGCGTCGTCCGGGCCGTACAGGTTGAACGTGACCGTCGCGCCCGCCACCGGGTTCACCAAGCCGGAGACGACGGCGCGGTCGGTGATCGGGTTGTTGATGAACACCGTCGGCGACGCCGTGGTGGCGATCGTCGGCGTGTGCGGTGCCGGGATCGTGACCGTCACGTTCTCGTTGATGCCGTTGCAGGCTGCGGCGACGGCGGCGTTGTTGGCGTCGCCGCTGTAGCTGGCGATCCAGCGGTACACGCCGGCCTTGGTCGGGAAGAAGCTCGCCGAGGTGGCGGTGCCGGACGGGATGCTGAGGTTGACGGTGTTGGTGTAGACGATGGCACCGGCGCACGTGGCGTCGTCCGGGCCGTAGAGGTTGAACGTGACGGTGCCGCCCACCGGGTTGAACAGACCCGACACGACAGCGCTGTCGGAGATGGGCGAGTTGACGTTCACGTTGCCCGAAGCGGTCGTGTTGATCGACGGCGTCTGCTTCGTCACGGTGACGTTCTCGTTGGTGCCGTTGCAGGCGTCGGTGACCGAGGCGTTGTTCACGTCGCCGCTGTACGTGGCCGTCCAGAGGTACACGCCCGGTGCCGTCGTGGCGAAGGCATCCGAGGTGGCCGTACCGGGCTCCGTCAGCGAAAGCGCCTTGGTCGAGGTGAAGATCGCCGGCTTCGAGCACGTCGCGTCGTTGGGACCGAACAGGTTGAACGTGACGGTCGAAGCGGCGGGCTGGTAGCGCCCGGCGACCGAGACCTGATCGGAGATCGAGCCGCCGACGGCGACGGTCGACGATGCGACGGTGGCGATCGTGGGCAGCACGGTCATCACGGTGACACCGCTGGTGGTGCCGCGGCCCGAGCCGGTGTGGGTGCCGTTGTACTGGGTGTTGTCGGCGATCTGCACGGTCTGCATGCCAGCCGTGCCGGGGTCGAAGTCGATCGTGGGCACCTTCAGCACATCGAAGTTGAACGTGATGACACAGGAGGTGCCGACACCCTGGAGGTTCACATGCTTGCCGGCCTCAGGGGTGAAGCGCAGCTGGCCCGTGGTGGCGTCGATCTGCGTGATGGCGAAGGTGATGTTGAGGCATGCTCCCGATCCGGTGCCCGTCGAGGCGACCTTGAAGACGCCCGGGTCGGCACTTGACGTCCCGCAGGCAGAGAAGGGGCCCAGCGCGCCGCACGAGGGGGTGAGGGTGATGCCCGGATCGCCCACCGGGCACGGAGCACCGTCGCCGAAGTTGCAGACCGTGTTCGTGACCGTCTCGTCGTTCGCGCCCGGCCCACTCGAGTCGTTGAAGTTCTGGTTGGTGATGCGCAGCGACGCCGAGTAGCCGGTGTGCCCGACGGTCACCGTCGCCGGGAACGACGGCGCAGCGCTGGCGCCGATGCCCGCGTTGCTGACGCCTGGGGTGAACATCAGGCAGCCAAGAACTGCGGCAACGGCGGCGACGATGCCGACGAGGGGTGACTTGACACGCATTGTGGTACTTCCGATCATTCGAAACTGGAGGTTCGCAACCCCGAAAAGTACTCCGACATGTGCGGAGAACTGGGGATTCCCGCTGACCTGGGGTGATGCATCGACCCGCCCGGACGACACAAGGTTTCGTCAAGACTACGCGACCGGTCGGCCGCCAACGGGGCACCCGCACTCGCTGTCCGGACGACGCACCGACGCTGAAGTCGGGTTCAGGCGTCAGTCGAGTCGGCGCAAGAGGTACAGGTCGAACACCCAGCCCTTGCGCGTGCGGGCCTCGTCGCGTGCGCGGACGATGGCCTCGGCGACCTCGTCGAGCGGCCCGCTGATGAGGATCTCCTCGGCCGATCCGAGGTAGGCGCCCCAGAAGATCTCGTAGCCGTGCCCGACGAGGCCAACGAACGAGGTCGAGGCGTCGAGCAGCACGACGACGTCGTCGACGCCCACCGGCACGCCGTCGCGGAGGAGCCGGCCGGTGGTCATCAGCACGGATCGACCGATGCGGTTGAGGGTGATCCGGTGCCGGGCACACAGCAGCTGGATGCTGCTGATCCCGGGCATCACCGTGAAGTCGAACTCGAGGGTTCCCCGTTCGAGCAGCTGGTCGACGACCCGGATGGTGCTGTCGTAGATCGACGGGTCGCCCCACACGAGCATCGCCGCGGTCTCCTCGGCGCCGACGTGCTCGATGATGGCCGACTCGATGCTCACCATCCGCTCGTGGTGCCAGTCGCGCACGGCGCGCTGGTAGTCGACGGTGCTGTCGCGGACTGTGTCGCGAACCTCGATGACGCGATGGGCGCCGTCGGGCAGGTGGCGCTGCAGCATCGCGCGGCGGAGGTCGGACAGCTCGCGGGTGTTCTCACCCTTGTCGAGCACGATGAACACGTCGACGGTGCGCATCGCCGCGATCGCGTCGACGGTGATGGCGTCCGGATCGCCGACGCCGACGCCGATCACGAGGAGGTGCTTCACGACGTCACCCGCCGTTCGACGCCATGCCACACCACGCCGGCACGTTACCGTTCGGCCCGAGCACAACCCAGCCGAACCAGCAGCCGAACCCGGGGGGATCCATGTCGACCCAGCAGCCGTCCAACGTCGTACCGATCGAGGACTGGAACCAACTCCTCGCCGGCAAGGTGGCCGTGGTGACCGGCGGTGGCACGGGCATCGGCGGCGCTGTCGCGAGCCTCTTCGCCGCCCACGGCGCCCAGGTCGAGATCGCCGAGATCGACGCCGACCTCGCTGCAGCGAAGCAGTCCGAGATCCGTGCCGCCGGTGGGTCGGCGACGGCCGAGGTGCTCGACGTGCGCGACCCCGCAGCCGTCGACCGGTTCGCCGCACGCGTCCTCGCCGACCACGGGCGGGTCGACGTGCTCGTCAACAACGTCGGCGACTACCGGCCGATCGTCCGCTTCCCGAGCTCGTCGCCCGATTCGTGGAAGGAGATGTACGACATCAACCTGCAGCACATCTTCATCGTCACCCATGCCTTCATCGGCTCGATGATGGAGCACCGCAGCGGCTCGATCGTCAACATCCACTCCGTCGAGGGGATGCGCGGGTACCCGGGCGACCCGGTGTACGGCGCGATGAAGGCGGGCGCCGCCCACTTCACGACCTGCCTCGCGGCCGGGATGGGTCGGCACGGCATCCGGGTCAACGGCATCGGGCCCGACCTCACCCAGTCGCCGCAGGTCGACTACATCACCGGCAGCGAGGGTCACGAGCACCTCTGGCCGTCGTGGGCGCCGGTCGGCCGTCTCGGTTGGCCGGAGGACCAGGCCCGAGTGGCGTTGTTCCTCGCCTCGGACCAGTCCGGCTTCGTCAGCGGCCACAACATCCCCGTCGACGGCGGCACCCGGGCCGGCGGCGGGTGGTTCTACTCCCCCGCCGCCGGCCGCTTCGTCAACCGCCCGAACGGGCTCTGACGGCACCCATCGCCGTCAGCCGGCCGCGAACTGCTGGGAGATGCGGTTCGCGTCGAGCTTCGCCGCGTCCAGCGCCTTCACCCCCGTCACCGGCGCGATCCAGCTGGGATCGCACTCGTAGGTGCCCGGCTTCTCCGGCGCCACCCGCACGTACTTCGTGCCCTGGAGCTGCAGCATGATGTTGCACTGCGGCGGGTGGTTGCCGCCCGGATCGTCCTCGGCGTGCAAGCCGTGTCCGGTCCAGCTGTGCGTGTTGGCCAGGTTCTGCAGGGTGCAGGCGCGGGTGAGCGTGTCACCGCACGCTGACGCCGCTGTCGCCCAGAGCAGGAAGGACGACGTCGCCTGGGCACCGAGCAGGGAGACGTCGCCACCGGACGCCTTGATCAGATCGAGGTAGTCCTGCGTCGCCTTGTTGGTGCTGGCCTCCTCGAAGGGGATGAACGCCATGCGGACGTACATCTTGTCCAGCGCGCCGTCCGTGTTCGCGGCCGCGCAGCCAGCCTCGTAGAAGTTCGAGTCGACGAACACCGGCACGTCGAAGCCGTTCGCCTTCGCGGTCTGCTCGAAGAGCTGGAGGTTCGGCAGGCACCCGCCCGAGAACCACACCGCGGTGGATCCGGCGGCCTGGAGCTGCTTCACGAACGGCGTCCAGTCGGCTTCACCGGCCGGGTTGTACTCGAGGTTCGTCTCCGAGAACCCCCAGCCGAAGGACCCGGCGACCGCTGCCACCTTGTCGCGCGACTCCTGCGTGGCGGAGAAGCCACCAGCGAGCAGGCCGACCTTCTTCGTCGCGTCAGGGAGCTCCTTCGACGTCATCGCGTAGAGGCCGGCTGGCAGCTCGTCGGCAGGGTTCGGCGTGCCCTGGTAGACGTCCTTGCCGTTGGCGAAGGCGGCGCTGACCGAGAACGTCGGCACGGCCGGCAGGTTGCACCCGAGCCTGGTCTCTTCCTGGTTGCTGTCGAACGACCACGCCTCACCGACGAGGAAGAAGCTCTTCGCGTCGCACGCTCCTTGGATCGCCGGGCCGACGTTGAAGATGGCGGCGTCGAAGTAGTCGAACGTGATCTTCCGGCCGTTGATGCCGCCGAGCTCGTTGCACTTGGCGACGAGTGCCTTCATCGCATCGGTCGCCTCGTGATCGAGGCCCGGCGCGCCGGAGTAGCCGGCGTCGTCGCCGCCGGAGATGGTGATGGAGTCGGCGGTGACGCCGACCTCACTGCCGTCGTCCTTGTTGGCACCGGATCCGGGTCCGCACGGCCATGGTGCATCGCCGAACATCGGTCCTGCGGGCACCGTCGTCTCCGTGGCCGCCGTCGCGGCCTCGGTCGCCCCGGTGCTGCCCGTCGTCTCGGCGACGCCGCTGTCACCGGTGGCCCCACTCGTGTCGACGGCGCTGCCCGCGGTGGTCGTGGCCACCGTGGTCGGTGCCGCGGTCGTGCTGGCGGGCTCGGTCGTGGTCGGCGCAGCAGTGGACGACGACGATGTGTCGCGGTCGCTCCCGCAGGCACCGGCGACGAGCGCCAGCGTGGCCATCACGGCCATGAGTCGAATTGGTCGGTTGCGCATCAGTACCCCCAGGTGTGATGTGTTGTGTCTTCCCCATCGCCGTCGTGCGCCGGATCGGCGACGACGAGCTCTCTCAGCCGCTCCCCGTCATCTCGCCGGACCAGCAGCCGTGGCGACACGAGTCGTGCCGACGAACGACGCCGCCAGACGCTGCAGCAGCCGCGCCGCGTCGATCAGGTCGTCGTCGTCCCACGGTTCGAAGACCTGCTCCACCAACGCATCCGCACCGGCCCGGTAGCGCTCGAAGGCGCGCTGGCCCTTGGCCGTGACCGTGAGCAACGACGCACGCCGTTCCTGCGGATCGGTCTGCTGACGTACGTATCCGTCGATGACGAGGCGGCGGATCTCCTTGCTCGCCCGGCTCGCGTCGAGATCGATGCGATCGGCCACCTCGCCCATCCGCATCGGGCCGTGCCGGTAGACCGCAGCGAGGGCCGCAATGGTGGCGTCGCCGAGGTGGACGCCAGATCGCTGTTGACGGAGCTCGGTGGCGCGCCGGCTGCGGGCGAGCTTGCCGATGGCCGTCAGCGTCGCGTCGATCTGCGCGAGCGCCGCCTTCCGGTCTTCGATCTCCCGTGACATGGCAACATCATATGCACATTGACACTGTTGCATGATGAACATATTGTGCGCATCCGTGCCGCTGAACCTCACGTGTGACGAGCTGTTGACCACGACCCGCTCGGTCCGCCAGCGCCTCGACCTCGAACGGCCGGTCGATCGGGAGATCGTGTCGGCATGTGTTCGTCGGGCGTTCCAAGCACCCAACGGCTCGAACCAGCAGACCTGGCACTGGATCCTCGTCGACGACCCCCGGACGCGCAGCCGGATGGCCGAGATCTACCGCGGCGGCCTGGCCGACCAGTTGGCAACGAGCGCCGCGTCGCGAAGCGGTCTCGATGCTCCCGCACCGTCGGCCGCGCAGCAGCGGATGACGGCATCCGTGATGCACCTCGTCGAACACCTCCACGACGTGCCCGTCCTGCTCGTGCCGACGCTCGCCGGCCGCGTCGAGGGCGCGAGCGTGTTCCACCAGGCCAGCGTCTGGGGCTCGATCCTCCCGGCCGTGTGGAGCCTGATGCTCAGCCTGCGCCTCGAAGGGCTCGGCTCGGCCTGGACCACGTTGCACCTCTACCGCGAGCAGGAGATGGCCGAGCTGCTCGGCATCCCGTTCGCCACGAACACCCAGGCCGGTCTCTTCCCGATCGCCTACACCACGGGCACCGATTTCCGCCCGGCCGATCGCTCGCGCTCGGAGCAGGCGATCCACTGGAACCACTGGCAGGAGGCAAGCAACCATGGCTGAGCACACCGATGTCGAGGCACGGAACATCGCGACGGTCAACCGGATGTTCGAGGCCGGGCGCGAGCTCGACCGCCGCACGCTGTTCGCCGATGACGCCACCTGGTGGAACGGCCTGCCGATGTTGCCGAGCAACCCCGGGCAGACCGAGCACAAGGGCATCGAGGCGATCGGCGCGATCCTCGGCGGCTCCGGACGGCCGCATCCCGGGTCAGGCATCGACTCCTACGACCTCACCACCAACCGGTTCAGTGATGTCGTCGTGCTGGCCGACGGGGACTTCGTGGTCCGTCAACACACCCAGACGTCGACGACGCTCGGCGGCCAGACGTACCGCAACGTGTACTGCTTCGTGTTCAAATTCGACGCCGACGGCAAGATCTCGTATCTCACCGAGCACTGGAACACGTGGTATGCACACAGGGTCCTGTTCGACAACTTCGACGTCGAACCGGCTCATCCAGGGGGTTGAGGATGTTCGAGCTCGATGGTCGCGTCGCACTGGTGACGGGCGCAGGACAAGGGGTCGGTGCCGGGATCGCGACCGCGCTCGCCGCGCAGGGCGCCGCCGTGGCGGTGAACGACTTCCACGCTGACCGTGCTGCGGCAACCGTGGCCGCGATCACCGGCGCCGGCGGACGAGCCGTTGCCGTGCCGTTCGACGTCACCGACCATGCAGCCGTCGTCGACGGTGTGGCGACAGCGGCCGCCGCGCTCGGGCCGGTCGACATCATGGTGCCGAACGCCGGAATCCCGACGGCGGGCATGCCGCAGCTGCCGTTCGTCGAGAGCACACCGGAGCTGTGGCACCGCTTCATCGACCTGAACCTGTACGGCGTGCTGCACTGCATGCACGCCGCGCTGCCGTCGATGTGCGAGCGCGGCTGGGGCCGGGTCATCGTCATCTCATCAGAGGCCGGTCGGCACGGGCTCGACATCAAGGTCGCGCTCTACGGCGCGGGCAAGGCGGGCGCCGTCGGTCTGCTCCGTCACGTCGCGATGGAGGTCGCGCCGATGGGCGTGACGATGAACGCGCTGAGCCTCGGCCTGATCGGCAACGTGCAGAGCGACTGGGCCGCCAAGGTCGCGCGCAGCGTGCCTCGCCGTCGGCTCGGCACGCCGGACGACATCGGCGGCGCGGTCGCGTTCCTCGCGTCCGACGCCGCCGACTGGATCACCGGTCAGGTCCTGCCGGTCAACGGCGGCTCGTACAGCTGACCGTGCCGATCCGTCGAGCACTCCCCCGGCACCTGCTGGCGAGCTTGCTGCTCGGCACGCTGGCCGTCGCGCCGTTGGCCAACTGGCGAACCGCGCTGGCCGATGACAGCACCGGCGCGTTCTGCTCGCGCGTGTCGCCGGGGGTGGACGCGGGAGCGGTCGGCGATCCAGAGCTGATCGAGCTCTCCGGGCTGGCAGCCAGCCACGATCACCCCGGGGTGCTGTGGGCGCACAACGACTCCGGCGACACCGCCCGGCTGTTCGCGATGTCGGACGCCGGCGCACCGCTGGGCCGGTTCGACGTGGCCGGCGCAACGGCGGTCGACTGGGAGGACATCGCCGTCGGGCGGGGTCCCGACGCTGGGGCTTCGTACATCTACGTCGGCGACATCGGCGACAACGCAGCGAGCCGCGATCACGTCACCGTCTACCGGATCCCCGAGCCTGCCGACGCGCCGTCGGGTGTCGACGGCACGCTCGCAAGCGCCGTGGCGATCGACCTCGTCTACCCCGGCGGTCCGTCCGATGCGGAGTCGCTCTTCATCGATCCGCAGACCGGCGATCTGTTCATCGTCACCAAGGCGCTCAGCGGTGCATCCGTCGTGCTGCGCGCCGCAGCAGCGGACCTGACTGCCGCATCGACCGTGACGATGACCCAGGTCGCCGCGATCCAGATCGCCGACACCGGCGCGTACGACTCGAGTGCCGCGCTCGCCCTGCCTTCGACGATGGCCACCGCCGCCGACATCTCACCGGACGGCAGCACGATCCTGCTGCGCACCTATCAGCAGGTCCTCGCGTTCGACCGCGCGCCCGGCCAGTCGGTCGGCGAGGCGATGTCGGGCACGCCGTGCGAGGCGATGCAGGTGGCCGAACCGCAGGGCGAGGCGATCGCGTTCTCCGCGTCCGGCGACGCCTACTTCACGTCCGGCGAGGTGCAGCTGGCGATCCAGATGGGCGCTCGCGCAGCCACCGATCCGCTGCCGCTCGAGCGCTTCGCGATCGCGCCCGCAACCCCGGTGACGGACCCGCCCACCAGCGCACCGACGACCGCGCCGGCCACGACAGCGCCGGTGACCGAGGCACCGAGCACCACGTCCGTCTCGACGACGGCAGCATCGACGACGTCCGTCCCGACGGCGTCCGCCGCACCGGCGGGCACGACGGGTGGGCAGGACCACAGCTGGCGCGTGCTCCTGGTCGTCGGCGGCGTCGCCGTGGGGCTCGGCGCCGTGGCGGTCGCCATCGCCCGTCGCCGTCGCTGAGCGTCAAGTCCGCCGGCGGACGATCTCGCGGAGGTGATCCGGGACGTCGACGGGTACGCCGAGCCCGTCGGGTCGCGGCTCATCGGCCACGACGCGCAGCGGGATGACACCGCCCCAGAACGGCAGCGCCAGATCGTCCGCCGGGTCATCGGGCGGGCCGGTGCGCACCTTCGCGGCAGCTTCGGCCAGCGACAGGCGCCAGACGAGCGTGGCCCGCACCTCCTTGTCATCCGGCCCGCGTGCATGACCGACCCGACCGGGGATGGCCCGGTCGCTCAGCCGCACCAGCGCCTCGACCTTGTCCTCGCCGGCGAGCACCTCGGGCACACCGTGCACCACGACGCTGCGGTAGTTCATCGACGACTCGAACAGCGAACGGGCCACCACCAGACCATCGACGATGGTCACGGTCACGCACACCGGACCGATCGTGCGCATCAGCCGGCTCGCCGCTGAGCCGTGCACGAGCAGGTGATCGCCGTCGCGGGCGTACACCATCGGGATCACCACGGGCGTGCCGTCGTCGGCGAGGATGCCGACGTGCGCGAGGAGGCCCTCGTCGAGGATCGCGTCGATCGTCGGCCGGTCGTACGCGGCGTTGTCAGCGAGGCGCCGGATCCGGGAACGTTCGCTGGGTGCGTCGGTCATCGTGCGCCAACGATGCCACAGGTCACCCGGCTCGGGCGCGTCCGTGTGTGCGAACATGATCAGCCACCGACCCCGAGGATGGCGATGCCGACATCTCGCACCCTGCAGCCCAACTCCGGCCTCATCCCCGCGTCCAACTACGTGCGTGCCTCGCCGACCACCCTGCGCTGGGGCCGGCTGCCGACGCCCGACACCACGCCCGTGCTCGAGATCGACGACGGTGATTCGGTCACGTTCGACACCGTCAGCCACGAGGGCCTGCTCGGGGACCAGGGCGCGGACCCGGTCGCGTTCTTCGGGCAGTGGGGCATCCAGCCGAGCGAGATCCTCGACGACGTGCGCGAGCTCACCGGCACCGCGCTCTCGCGAGAGCTGCCGCACGACGGCCCGCACGCCGTGCTCGGCCCGGTTCGGGTGCGCGGCGCGAAGGTCGGCGACGTCCTGTGCGTGGAGACGATGGACCTCGCCTACCGCGTCGACTACGGCATCGTCAGCAACCGCCATGGTCGGGGCGTGCTCGCCGGCGAGCTCCCCCGCGCCGACGCTCACGGCGACGTGCCGGCGGTCGTGTCCATCCTGGCCCGCGTCGACGACGAGCGCCGCGGGCACATCGACACACCATCCGGCCATGCGTTGCGGTTCGACCTCCGCCCGTTCCTCGGCCTGGTCGGGCTGACCCCGGACGACCCCGAGGCTGCATCATCGACGCCGCCCGGCAGCCACGGCGGCAACCTCGACGTCCGCCACCTCGGCCTCGGCAGCCGGTTGCTGCTTCCGGTGCAGGTCGACGGAGCGGGCTTCTACGTGGGCGATCCGCACTTCGCGCAGGGAAACGGCGAGGTTGCGTTGACCGCGTTCGAGGCGCCGCTGCGGGCCACCGTGAAGCTCTCCGTGTGGTCGGGGGCCGATGCCCGTCGCCTCGCCGCTGCGCTGCGCGCGCCGTGGGGCGAGACGAGCACCCACACGATCGTCATCGCCGTCGGTCGCACCGTCGACGAGGCGCTGCGCGACTGCGTCCGCAACGCGGTCGCGCTCGTCATCGATCGCACCGGGGTCGACGAGCAGTCGGCGCTCGCCTTCCT
Source organism: Ilumatobacteraceae bacterium (assembly GCA_025463305.1). The sequence goes on along the minus strand of JAOBWK010000110.1, from coordinate 20,520 downwards.
CTCGGCCGCTGCGGACTTCGAGGTGTCGCAGGCCGTGAACCTCGTGGTGGGTGTGCACTGCCTGATCAGGACGTCGGACCTCGATGGCTGACGATGCCGAACTGCAGACCGGGCTGCTGAACGAGCTGTCCGCCGCAGCGCACGCCTACGAGGACGCGCTGACCGCCGGCGACACCGCGGCGGCGACGGCGTGGTTCGACGACGAACCAGCCACGAGCCGGTTCGGTCCCGAAGGCGCCCAGCTCGACCTCGAACAGGTGCGCGCCCTGCGCAAGGCGACCGCGCCGACCCCGCCGCCGGTGTGGCTGCACGACGCCGTACGACTCGTCGGACCCGGCGTCGGCTTGCACCTCGCACTGTTCGATCGCGGTGGCGCCACGATGCAGCGGACCCAGGTCTGGGTGCTCCGGCCCGGCGGCTGGAGGATCACCCACGCCCACGTCGCGCGCCTGACGGTGGCGTCGTGACCGTTCGCATCCCGGTCGACGACATCGGTGCGTTCGTGGCGCCTCCGTCGCTCCTCCTGGCCGGTGCTGAGACCGGGCCGCTCGCCGGCACCACGCTCGCAGTCAAGGACCTGTTCGACGTCGCCGGCACGGTGAGCGGTGCGGGCAACCCCACGTTCGCCGCCGGGCGCGCTCCAGCAACGTCCGACTCGGTCGCGGTGGCCGCGTTGGTCGATGCCGGCGCGTCGGTGGTCGGCAAGACCATCACCGACGAGCTCGCGTACTCACTGGCGGGCACCAACGTCCACTACGGGACACCGCGCAACGTCGCCGCGCCCGGTCGGGTGCCCGGCGGATCGTCAGCTGGCTCCGCCGCCGCGGTCGCCGCGCGTCTGGTCGACCTCGCCCTCGGCACCGACACGGGGGGCTCGATCCGGATCCCGGCCAGCTACTGCGGCATCTACGGCTGGCGTCCGACGCACGGAGCCGTGTCGGCCGATGGTGTCGTCGCGCTCGCTCCGTCGTTCGACACGATCGGCTTGCTCGCGAACGATGCGGCGTTGCTGCAGATCGCCGCGGACGTCGTGTTGCCGGCCGCAGGCACCGACGTGCCCGTGACCCGGCTGCGGATCATCACGGCGACGTTGGACGGCCTGCCGGACGACATCGTCGCCGGGCTGCATCGGATCGCCGCTGGGCTGTCGGCCGATGGACCGGTCGATCTCGGCATCGACCTCGATGCCGCTGCCGCGGCGTTCCGCACCCTGCAGGGCGCAGAGGCGTGGCAGGAGCACGGCGAGTGGATCGAACGCGTCCAGCCGGCGTTCGGCCCGGGTATCGAGGCCCGCTTCCGCGCCGCGGCCGCCGTCACCGCCGAGGCCGTCGCCGCGGCCCGTCCCGTGCGCGCAGGCGTCACCGAGGCGATCCGTGCCGCCACCGCCGGCGGCACGGTGCTGCTGATGCCCGCTGCCGCCGGTGTCGCCCCGTTGATCGGCACCGACGCCGCCGGCAACGAACGTCAGCGCTCGCTCAACCTCCGCCTCACGTGTCTCGCCGGCCTGTCCGGCGCGCCGGTGGTCGTCGCGCCCCTGCTGCGATCAGAGGGGTTGCCACTCGGCGTCGCGTTCGTCGGCGCACCCGGCACCGACCGCGCCCTGTTGGCCTGGCTCGCTGCGACCTTCTTTGGTCAGCCGACCGTGGCGTAGACGGCCATCGCCGCGTCGACGCCACCGCCGGGTGGGGTCGGGTGGCCGTTGCGGCGCAACACCTGCTCGAGTGCCGCGAGCGTGGTGAGCACCGCATCCGCACGCGCGTTGTAGCCCATCGTGCCGATCCGCCAGATGCGGCCGTGCAACGGCCCGAACGACGTGCCGATCTCGATGCCGAACTGGTCGAGCAGCTGGGTGCGCGCGCTGTCGCCGTTCACGCCATCGGGGATCTCGACGCCGATGACGTTGTGCATCTTGTTGGCGATGTCACCGAACACGACCAGCCCGAGCCCTTCCACACCGGCGAGCATCGCCTCGCCGTGCAGCCGGTGCCGCTCGACGGCGTTGGCGATGCCCTCCTCGACGAGGATGCGCGCGCACTCGCGGGCGGCGTACAGCATCGAGGTGGCCTCGGTGTGGTGGTTGAGCCGCCGCTCGCCCCAGTAGTCGAGCAGCATCGCGACGTCGAAGTAGTTCGAGCGGATGCGGGTCGCGCCCAGTGACGTCTCGTCGGCGTTGCGGATGCCGGCCTCGATCGACTTGCGGCGGTTGATGGTCGCGACGGCCTTCGCCGAGAACGTCACCGGTGAGCTGCCGGACGGTCCGGCGAGGCACTTCTGCAGCCCGGCTGACACGGCGTCGAGGTGCCATGCATCGGTCTCGAACGTGTTGCCACCGAGCGACGCCGTCACGTCGGCGTAGAGGAGCACGTCGTGCTCGGTGCAGATCCGACCGATCTCCTCGAGCGGCTGGCACATCGTGGTCGAGGTGTCGCCCTGCACCGCCGCCACCAGCTTGGGTCGGTGGCGCAGGATCGCCTGCTCGATCATCGCCGGGTCCACGACCTGACCCCACTCGACCTCGACGGTGTCGATCTCCGCGCCGCACCGCTCGGCGATCTCGCGGAGCAGGTGACCGAAGCGGCCGAACACGGGGATCAGGACGCGATCGCCGGGCTCGATCAGCGACACGAGCGCGGCCTCGATGCCGGCGCGCGCGGTGCCGTCGACGACGAACGTCGCCTCGTTCGCCGTCGCGAAGACCGTGCGGTAGAGGGCCATCGTGTCGTTCATCGCCTGCGTCATCGCCGGATCGAACTGGCCGATCAGCTGGGCCGACATCGCGCGCAGCACGCGCGGATCGGCGTTGATCGGGCCCGGCCCCATCAACAGCCGGGTCGGCGGGTTGAACGTCTCGAACGGGCTCATTCCGCCACCGGCGGCGTCGTGGTGGAGATCCAGTGCTGGGCGATGTCGGTTCGGCGGCAGACCCAGACCGCGTCGTGGGAGGTGACGTGCTCGACGAGTCGCTGCAGCGCGGCGAACCGTGCCGGGCGGCCGATGACCCGCGCATGCAGGCCGATCGACAGCATCTTCGGATGCTCGTTGCCCTCGGCGTAGAGCACATCGAACGCATCGCGGCAGTAGGTGAGGAACTGCTCGCCGGAGTTGAACCCCTGCGGCGTCACGAAGCGCATGTCGTTGGTGTCGAGCGTGTACGGCACGACGACGTGCGGCGTGTCGCCGACAGACACCCAGTACGGCAGGTCGTCGGCGTACGAGTCCGAGTCGTACAGGAACCCGCCGTGCTCCACCACCAGCTCGCGCGTGCGCGGTGAGTCGCGACCGGTGTACCAGCCGGTCGGCGCCGCGCCGGTCAGCTCGGTGAGGATCCGCACCGCCTCGGCCATGTGCGCCCGCTCGGTGTCGACGTCGATGTCCTGGTAGCTGATCCAGCGCAGCCCGTGACACGCGATCTCGTGGCCGGCGTCGACGAGGGCGGTGGTGAGGTCGGGGTTGGCCGCGAGCGCGCGGGCGACGCCGAAGACGGTCAGTGGCAGGCCCTTCGACTCGAACAGCCGCAGGATCCGCCAGACGCCGGCTCGCGGGCCGTACTCGTACAGCGACTCCATGCTCATGTGCCGGTCGGGGAACGGTTGGGCGGCGACGATCTCGGACAGGAACGTCTCCGACGCGGGGTCGCCGTAGATGACGTTGTTCTCGGCGCCCTCCTCGATGTTGAGCACGAACGACACGGCGATGCGGGCACCCCCCGGCCACTGCGGGTCGGGCGGGTTGGCGCCGTACCCGATCAGGTCCCGCGGCGGGTTCGGTGTGGAGGCGACGGTGCCCCAACGGGCGATCGGGGGTTCGGTCACGGTGTTGCCCTTTCGTCGAGCGCGAGAATCGTGTCGAGCAGCACCTGGGCCCCGGCGGCGAGCTGATCGTGCGGCGTGTCCTCGATCGGCGAGTGGCTCACCCCGCCGACGCTCGGCACGAAGATCATCGCCATCGGCACGTGGTGGCCAAGGATCTGCGCATCGTGGCCGGCCCCGCTCGGCATGCGCGTCCACGACAGCCCGCTCGACGTCACCACCTGCTCGATGGCGGCGACGATCGCCGGATCGGCGAGCGTCGGCTGCACCCGCTGGCCCCACCGCACGTCGATCGCAATGGAGCGCTTCGCAGCGATGGCAGCGGCCATTCGTTCGACGGCCGCCATCGCATCGTCGAGCCGGCCTGCATCCTCGTCGCGGAACTCCGCGCTCACCACGACGTGGCCGGGCACGACGTTGCGCACGTTCGGGCTGACCGAGACGTGGCCGGCCGTCGCGACGCGCACCAAGCCGTCGCGCGTCGGCAGCTGCTCCAACTCGAGCACGATCTCGGCCGCGGCGGCGAGCCCGTCGTGACGGAGCTGCATCGGCGTGGTGCCGGCGTGGTTCGGCGCACCGTGGATCTCGAAGTCGACACCCTGGCGGCCGGTGATCGCATCGACGACGCCGACCGCCGTGCTCGACGCGGCCAGCACGGGGCCCTGCTCGATGTGCAGCTCGACGAGTCCGGCAACGCTCGCGAGGTCCCATGCCGCTGCAGCGATCGCCTCGGGCGCTCCCCCGGCAGCCGTCAGGCGGTCGCGCAGCGCGACCTGTCCGTCGTCGAGCGCATCGAGCTCGGCGTCGTCGACCTGGCCGAGCATCGCCCGGCTGCCGGTCATGCCCCGGGTGCCGCGCGCTCCCTCCTCGTTCGCGAACGCGGCGATCCGCAGGCCGTGGCGCAGCCGGGCGCCGGCGTCGTGCAGCGCTGCTGCCACCTCGAGCGCACCGATGACACCGTAGGCACCGTCGAGCCAACCGCCGTCGACGACCGTGTCGAGGTGGCTGCCGCTGACGAGCCACTGCCCGGACGCGCCGGGGATCTCGCCGATCAGGCTGGCGCCGGCGTCGACCGAGGTCGTCAGACCGGCCGCCGCCATCCATCCCGCCACCAGCTCGCGGGCGCGCACGTCGTCGGCACCGAAGGCTTCGCGGGTGACGCCTCCGCCGGCGGACGCACCGACGGATCGCAGCTCGGTGAGCCGCGCGATCAGCCGCGTGGCGTCGATGCGCACCGGTGAGCCGACGTCGCTCACGGCGTCACCAGCTTCTCGATCCGGATCGCTGCGATTCGCCGCACCTGGGTCAATGCCGCGGTCAGCTCCACGCCGGCGGTGTTGCGCAGTCGCTCGGACAGTGCGGCGTCGATGTCGGCGACGGTGAGGCCGGTGACGGCGATGATGAACGGGAACCCGAAGCGCTCGAGGTACAGCGCGTTGTCCGCACGAAGGCGGTCACGGCGATCCTGCTCGATCTCGGTCAGCCCGGCCGACGCCTGCTCCTGCTGCGACGCCCGAGCCATCGGGCCCGCGGCCCCGAGCACCGGATGGGCGCGCAGCAGCGCGAGCGCAGCGTCGTCGTCGAGGGCCGACGCCGCAGTGTCGAATGCATCAACGAGCGCGGCGAAGTCGGCGAACGGTCCGCGGGCGTACGCAGCCGCCGCCAATTCCGGCGTCGACTCGTACACGCCGCCGAACGTGCGCACGAACGCGGCGGGGTCGAGATCGTTCACCTCGGCGACGGACAGTCGGTCGTCGGCCATCGCTCAGCTCCCCCGGTACGTCGTGTACGACCACGGCGAGACGAGGAGGGCGACGTGCACCTTGACATCCTCGTCACGGATCACGAACTGCACCGGCACCTCGGCGAAGAACGTCGTGGTCCCGTCGGCAAGCGTGCGCGCGAAGTAGTCGCCCACCGAGTACGTCACCTCGTAGACGCCGGACGCCATCGCGTCGCCGGCCACGAGCGGCTGGTCGGTGCGGCCGTCGGCGTTGGTCTCGACGGTGGTGACGAGCTCGCGCCGGCCATCGACGAGGCGACTGAGCCGCAGCGCCATCCCGGCTGCGGGCAGGCCGCGACCGACGTCGAGCACGTGCGCGGTGACGTGACGAGGCTGGGTCATCGACAGGGGCCGGAGAGGATCGATTCGCTGATGCCCGCGATGATGCCCGTTCCGTCCTCGACCGCCAACTCCTGGTACCACGCCTGGGTCTTCACGGGATCGTGTCCGTGGGTGATGCGAGCCCGCTTGGTGGCCCGGGTGATGATGCCGGCAGCGCGCGGCACGCGCTCGATCGAGAACCGGCGGAGCGCGTCGGCCACGCCGATGCTGGTGGTGGTGAGGTAGTTGGCGAGGACGAGCCCGTCCTCCATCGCCAGGCAACCGCCCTGGCCGAGGTCGGGCGCGGTGGTGTGCGCGGCGTCGCCGATCAGCACGACGCGGCCGCGTGAGAACTGCTCGATCGGTTCGTGCGAGTGGATCGCCACGGATGCCGTGCCGGCTGGATCGATGGCGTCGATGAGCGCCTGCACCTGCGGTCCCCAGTCGCCGAAGTGCCGACGCAACAGGTCCTGCGGAGCGTCACGGGTGGGCGTAGGGTCGTCGGTGGGCACGTCGAAGAAGAAGTACTGGCCGTCACGCACCGGCATGGTCGAGACCCGCTTGTGGTCGCCGACGTGCACGGTCCACGCGGTGGGCGCACCGAGCGCGGCGCTGTCGGGCACGATGCCGTTCCAGTTGTGGTAGCCGATGTAGTGGCGATCGATGTCGGCACCCACGACGTAGGCGCGCAGCCGTGAGTGCGTGCCGTCGGCGGCCACGACGAGGTCGGCCTCCAGCCGGCTTCCGTCCTCGGTGATCACCACGACGCGATCGTCGAGGTCCTCGACTCCGACGCAGCGTTGACCGATGGTGACCCGGTCGCCGACGGCCGCCAGCAGCAGCGCCTGCAGATCCGCTCGGCGCACCGGATACGGGCGTTCGCCGACTTGGTCGATCAGCGGATCGAGGCTGAAGTCGCAGAGCGTGCGGCCGGTGCGATCGCGGTACTCGAGCCGTTCCATCCGCCCCCCGATGGCCGCGACCTCGGCCCCGAGGCCGAGCGCGTCGAGCACCTTCACCCCGTTCGACCACAGCGAGATCCCCGCCCCGACCGGCCGCAGCTCGCGCGACTGATCGATCACCCGGACGCGGTGCCCGGAGCGCATCAGGGCGACGGCCGTGGTCAGCCCCCCGATGCCGGCGCCGACGACGAGGACATCAAGGTCTTGCAAGCGGGGGCTCCTGAGGGTCGACGACTGACGTTCTGCACGTCCTCGCGTACTCTACGGCGCCGCCATGTGCGCCAACCCGAGAAACCGTGAACGGCCTGTGACGGCTGATGGGCGGGATGGTTTCCGGCACCGGATCCGGGGAATCGTCGCGGGCCTTGAGTTCCGTGACATCATGGGCGGACCGGCAGTTCCTGGAAGTGAGATGCATGGTTGCGCTGCAGCAGGTCGAGTGCCTCGAGGCGGTCATCAGGACACGTTCGTTCCGGCGCGCGGCCGCGTCGCTCAACATGTCCCAGCCGGCCGTGAGCGGACACATCGCCCGGCTCGAGCGCGAGCTGCAGTTGACGATCCTCGAGCGGTCGCCGTCGGGGGCCACGCTGACGCCCGAGGGCGAGCGGATCATCCCGCACCTGCGCGGGTTCGCCGAGCGCACCGAGCTGATCCGCCGGGCGAGCGAGGAGATCCACGGCGCCTCGGCGCCTGCGCTCGTCATCGGTGGCGCGCCGCGGTTCGTGTACAGCCTGCTGCCGCGCGCGCTGGAGACGCTGAACGATCGCTTCGCCAGCCTGAGCATCCGGATGGAGACGTCCGGCATCGACGAGGTCTACCGGCTGCTGCGCGTCGGTGAGGTCGACCTCGGCGTGCTCGCCCTGCCGACCGGCACAGCCGTCCCCGACGACATCGTCTCCCGGACGTTCTTCGATCTGCTGCCGACGGGCGTCTGCGGCGCCGTCGGACACCCGATCATCGACGGTGCGGACGGTCCGATCGACTCCGCCGATCTCGCCGGCGCGCCGCTGGTCGTCGTTGCTGAGGGCGTCTCGGTCGATCTGAACGCGACGTTGTTCCCGCCGGCCACCCGCACCGCGGTGTCGTACGTCGATCAGGTCGGCATCGGCCTGCGCCTCGTCCGTCGAGGCTCCGGGGTCATGTGCGTCTCGGGGGTCACCGCACACCTCGTCAACCCCGCGCTGCCGTGGCGCGGGCTCATCGGCGCACCCTCGTTCACACTGCGCCTGCTCACCCTGGCCGATCGGCCGGTCACGGCCGCGGCGCAGGCATTCGTCGACCTCGTCATCATCTGGGGCGAGCACTGCCAGCCGGCCTTCCGGTACGACCCGGTCACGGGCCGGATGAGCGTCGATGGCGAGATGCTGCGCACCCAGACCGAGCTCGCCGAGGCCGAGGCGCAACGCACGATCGGCTGACCCGAGGCGCGACCTTGTCCGTCACTCGTCGATCCAGCGCTCGATCCGCCGCCACAGCTCGTGCCGGTTCGGCTCCTGGTTCTGGGCGTGCCCGGCGCCGGGCAGCACAGCCAGCCGGACATCGCCACTGCGCGGGTACGAGGCGACGACCCGATGCGGGTCGGCGATGATGTCGTGCTCGCCGATGCCGAGGAACACGGGGATGTCGATCGCGGCCATCTCGTGGGCGGTGGTGCCCGGGATCATCGCCAGCAACCCACAGGTCGCGAGCTGCGCCACGCCCGTCGCCGCCAGGGCGCGGCGCACGTCGGGCTCCACCCCGTCGCTGAAGAAGATCCCGTGCGCCGGCCGCCGGCGCGGCACCGTCGACGCCTCACCGAACCGCCGCGCGGCGAGCTCGACGACACGACGGTGGATGTCTTCGCGAGACGCTCCGACGAGGCCGAGCTCGTCGTCGGTGAGCACATCGGCCAGTCCCGATCCCGCGGCGCCGAGCAGGACGAGCCGCTCGAAGCACCGCGTCCGCGCCTGCAGCATGACGGTCAGCATCCCGCCCATCGAGTGCCCGAGCCCGATCGGCCGGACCGCGATCGCGTCCTCGCCAGCGATCTGCCCGGTTCGGAAGCGTTCGACGATCTCGGCCACGGCGATGGCATGTGCCGAGACCACGGCGTCCGGCGCGAGCGCGAGGAGGTCGGGCAGCGGATCGGACATGCCGAGCCCGGGGTGGTCGAGTGCGACGACGATCGCACCCCGCCGAGCGAAGTGCTCGGCCATGCTGAAGTCGTCCCGACCGCCGACGTGGAGGTCCCACGAGCCGACGCCCAGGCCGCCGCCCGCCTGGCAGTAGAGCATCGGGGTGGACCCGGCCGCGTCGAGCGCAGCCGGCAACATCACCCAGCCGCGCATCGCGCACGGCCCGGCGTCCGGGATCGCCGAGCTCACGTCGACCTCCACGGCGATCCGCCGGCTCGCTGACGATCGGTCCACGGTCCCCTCCCCTGGTTCGGCCCGCGGACCATACCGTGCCTCAGCGGCGGGTGAGGACTGCGACCGTGCGCGCGTAGCGCGGATCGTCGTCGCCTGCGATGCGTCCGACCCAGCGCAGGATCTCGGTCGGATCGAGCCGTGTCTCGTCATCGAGGACGGCCTGGATGTCGACCCAGTCCTTGCCACGGTTGAACACGGCCTTGCACACGATGAGGTGCTCCGGGCTCAGGATCGGGATCGACGTGTCGGCAAACGGCACGACCCGCCGGGCGGCGCCTGCTGCGTCGTGGAACGCGTCGTAGGCGAAGAACAGGTCGATGGGCGTGGTGTCCCACATCACGCGGGCCTGGCCGTCGCGCTCGACGAGCGCGGCCACATCCGGATCGTCCGCCGCGGCGCCGAGGCGCACGAGCGGCGCGGCGACATCGCCGAACCGTGACGCGGCGACGAACAGGTTCACGTCGATGTCGATCGTCGAACGCGGCTCGGCGTAGTACGCGAGGGCCAGTGCACCGCCGAACGCGTGCGGCACCCGCTCGAGGGCGCGGTGGATCGCGACGATGCGCTCGGCGAGGGTGAGCCGCTTCACCGCGGCCCGGTGTGCGACGCCGTGTGCGACGCCGTGTGCGACGAGATGCGCGGCGCGACGAGCACGGTGCTGCGCCGGCGGGCGGGTACGGCGTCGGCCAGGGACAGCACATCGAGCAGGCGGGCGGCGTGCTCGTGCACATCGACCGCGCGGGGCAGGTCGCCGGTGACCGGCACGGCGCTGATGGCCAACCGTTCTCCACCGGCGGCGACGAGCTTCAGCAACGTGGAGTACGTGGGGTCGCGACGGCCGTGCTCGTACGCGGAGACGACCGGCTGCGATGTGCCCGCGCGGCGGGCGAGGTCGGCCTGGGTGAGGCCCTGGCGACGGCGCACGGTGCTGATCAGGGTAGCGGGATCCACGGCATCAGCATATCGACTTGTCTATGTCACGCGTCGAACGTCCTCAGCGACGGCGCCGGCTTGGATCAGGTCCAGCCGAGGGAGACGCCGGCCTGTCCGTACTGCTCGTAGAACTCCACGACGATCGTGTGCGGTCCCGCCGTCAACGTCTGCGCCACGGTGACCGTGGTGAACCCGTGGTCGTTCCAGAAATCCTTCACGAGGGCGCCGTCGATGTAGAGCCGCGAGCCGTCGTCGGAGCCCAACGAGAACGTGTGGCTGCCCGCCGTGAACGTCGCGCTCCGCGTCCAGCGCCCGGAGAACAGGTCGGCGGGCAGCCCGGTGGCGGGAGCTCCACCGCCCCAGTCGAAGTTCAGCGAGGCATCGTCGCGGCACAGTGCGGGCGCGCCGCTGAGGGATGTGTTGGCGTAGTACTCGCCGACCCAGTTCGTGTACGTGCCCGGACAGGCGGTCGTCCCGCCGGCTGCTGCGGCAGCGGCCGCGCCGCTCGAGCAGGCGAACGTCGGCGGCGTGAGGCCCGTGCCCGGGGAGATCGTCAGGGCCCATCCCGAGCCCGACGCCACCGTGCCTGCCGGGTTCAGCGTGACGCCCGACGACAGCGTCAGGTTGGGCGGTGACTGGGTGGTCATCTGGGCGAGCGTCGTCGGGTACGTGCCGGAACCCGTGAAGTAGGCGACGCTGCCGGTCTTGGCCGCGTCCATCGACGCCTGGCAGGCGGAGGCCCCACCCTGATCGGTGAGTCGCCCGATGCCGACGACCACCACGGCCGACAGGATGCCGACCAGCACGATCGCGATCAGGATCTCGACGAGCGTGAAGCCCGCGTCACTCGCGCCAGCACGACGTACGTCGCCTCCATCGCCTGTTGTCCGCCGCATCGCCGTTCCTCCCGCAGGTCGACGGTGCTGCCGACCGTCTGCGTCAACACATCGCTCCCGTCCGCCAGTGCTCTAGGCCCGGGGAGCGAATTTCGTGCCGAATCGCGAGGAGATTCCCGCTGAACGGCGTCAGTCGGTGCGGGTCTCCGGGAACCGGACGAGCGGGATCGTGCGCTCGGTCTTGGCCTGGTAGTCGTCGTACCACGCCCGGTCCGCGGTCAGCAGCGCCCAGATCCGGGCGTGCTCGTCGCCCTCGAGGATGTCGGGCGTCGACCAGTAGCTGCCGGTCTGGACCAGGCAATGCACCTCGGGGTTCGAGGTGCGGTCGGCGAGGTTGAGGTACCACGACGGATGTTGCGGGGCGCCGGCGAACGATGCCACCACCACGCGCTGCCCGTCCGGGTCACGCCAGAACGGCAACGCCACCTTGTGCGTCGCGCCGCTCTTGCGACCCACCGTCGTGATGACGATGTGGTGCATCCCGGCGACGACCCATGCCGCATCGTCGTTGGTGGCCTCCAGGCCCGCCACGTGCATCTTGGTGATCACCGGGATCTCCTCGAGTGACGGTGTGTCCCAGGCCTGCTCGACTCGCTGATCTGTCCCCATGCGGATCAGCCTGGCACACGCCGCGCGGCGATGTCATCCTGGGTGCCGTGGCAAAGCTCATCGCTCCAGTCGTGCCTGCCGGCTCGATGGCCGGGGTCGACCAACCATCGATCGACGTCGACGACGAGCTGCTGCTCCGACCATTCGGGCCCGATGACGTCGCGGTGGTGCTCGAGGCGTTCGCCGACCCCGACATCCAGCACTGGCACTTCCGCCGGTTCGACACGGAGGCGGAGGCTGCGGCGTGGATCGAGAGCTGTGCAGACGGCTGGCGGGCCGAACAGCGCGCGACGTGGGCTGTCGTGGAGCGGGACAGGCAGCACGTCGTCGGACGCGTGTCGGTGGCAACGGTGCTCGAGGACGGGTACGGCGAGGTCGCCTACTGGGTCCTCCCCCGATGGCGCGGCCGTGGCTTCGCCACTCGCGCGTGCGTCGCCGCCACGAAGTGGGCGCACACGCTCGGGCTCCATCGGATCGCGCTCGAGCACTCGACGCGCAACGAGGCGTCCCGTCAGGTCGCGCTGCGCTCGGGCTTCATCGAAGAGGGTGTTCGTCGCGGTGCGAACCTGCACGCCGACGGATGGCACGACATGCGCCTCTACGCGCACCTCTCGACCGACCCATTCGTCGACCTCAGGGCGTGATCACGAGCCGTTCGTCGCCGACGGATGGACGGGTCCAGGCCGCCTCGATGTCGGTCAACGGCACGGCCAAGGCGTTCACGCGCAGCGGCGCCGTGGCGATGTAGGCGGCGAGCGCCGGCAGCTCGGCGAGGATGTCCCGCGTGCTGACCGAACCCTGACCGCTGCCGACCAGCTGCAGCCGGCACGCCCGGAGCGCGGCCGATGGGATGTCGGCATCCGGTCCGGCGACCGAACCGATCTGGATCCACGTCAACGGCTGCGACGGGTCGCGTCGCGCCGTCACGATCGAGTGCATCGCCTCCACCGTCGGGCGTCCCCAGACGTAGTCGATGACCACATCGACATCGGCACCGGCCTGCCCCATCGTCGCCGCGACCGTCGCTGGATCGCCGTCCAGCGACACCACGTCGTCCGCACCGAGCGCGACGAGCGATGCGAGGCGGCCCGTGTCACGCCCCGCGCCGACGACTCGCGCCGCGCCGAGGTGACGGGCGATCTGGACGGCCATCTGACCCGCGCTGCCGGTGGCACCGAGCACGAGCACCGACGAGCCGGGTGCGAAGTCGATCCGCCGGCGCAGCGCGACCCACGACGACATCGCCGGGTTCATCGCCGCCGCCAGTCGGATGGGGTCGGTGTCGGCGGGGAGCACGATGCTGCGCCGGCGATCGATCACCGTGCGCTCGGCCATCGCACCGAGCGTCGTGTCGGGCAGCACGAAGTAGCGGAGCTCGCCGTCCGCGGAACGGCCGACACCATCGATGCCCGGCACGAGCGGCAGCTCGTCCGTGCTCGTGTAGTGCGAGCCGTCCGCCTGCGATCGCACACGTGGGTGCAGCCCGGACGCGATGACGTCGACGACGATCTCGTCCTCGTTCGACGGGCTCGGGTCGGCGTAGGGCGTGTAGGTCGGTGGACGGTCGAACGAGGTGACGACAGCTGCGTGCATGGCGCGCTCCGATGCGGTGTGGCGAACTCCCGAATGTAGTTCGTACTACCAACCATAATACTTCGTGACACGAACCAGATCAAGTACGATCTGCGACATGCCCGGTACCGCCGACCAGACCGCATCCCACGATCCTGACCGTGAGCTCCTCGACACCTTGGTGCAGACCACGTTCGTCGTGATGGGCATCCTCAACCGGCTCAGCGCCCGGCACGATCTCTCGCTCACCCAGCTGCGCATGCTCGGCATCCTGCGCGACCGCGAGCCGAAGATGGCCGAGCTCGCCGACCACCTCGGCCTCGAGCGCTCGACCGTCACCGGGCTGGTGGATCGCGCCGCCCAGCGTGGCCTGCTGCAACGCCAGCCCTCCCCCGACGACCTCCGCGCCGCGCACGTCACCCTGACCGAACAGGGACGAACGTTGGCAGCCCGCGGGGCGAACGAGATGGCCGACGACGCCGGCTTCCTGATCGACGCGCTCACGACCTCCCAACGCACCCAGCTGCTGCAACTCCTCCGCCGAGTGTGCGCGGCGGCGCCTCCCGGCTGACAGGACCCCGATGTCCACGGGTCTTGGCCGTCAGGAGCCGCCCTGTGTCCGCACCGCGGCGCGGTCGGCGATGAGCTCCGGGAACCCGAACACCGGCGGCAACGAGGGATCGTTGAACGACACGATGCGCGACACACGTTCGCCGATGTACGTCAGGACCTGGATGCCGTAGGCCCTGTACCCATCGCCCTCCGCACGTGTGTAGACGACACACGCCGGCTGCGCATTGGCGCGGATCGGGATCAGCACCCAACGACCCGGAGCACGAAGCACGGGAGCGCCGAGGAAACCGACCACGGCCTCCCGACCGGTGAACCACGTCGGCGTCGGCGGCATCTCCAGCTCGACGTCGGCGCGCAGCAGGGCGACCAGCCCGTCGATGTCGGCCTGTTCGAACGCTGCGGCGAAGCGGTCCACGGCGGCGCGCAGGAGCACATCGTCGGGCTCGGCGAGATCGTCGTCGACGAGCCCCGCGGCATCGAGGCGGGCTCGTCCGCGCAGCAGTGCGCTGTTCACGGCGATGGTGCTGGAGCCGAGCATCTCCGCCACCTGGGCCGCCGGCCAGGCGAGCACGTCGCGCAGGACGAGCACCGCGCGCTGGCGGGCAGTCAGGTGTTGGAGGGCGGCGACGAACGCGAGTCGCACGCCGGCGCGGGATGCAGCGACGATCGCTGGATCCCGCCAGTCTCCTGTCGCCCCGAAGTCCGGCGCGGGCTGGAGCCATGGCATCGTCGGATCGCCCGGCGTGACGGCGACCCGGTGATCGTCCGACGGGGCACCGAGGCCCGACGGCAAGGGTCGGCGGGCGCGCCGCTCGAGCGCGGTCAGGCACACTCGCGTCGCGATCGTGTAGAGCCACAGCCGCACCGACGACCTCCCTTCGAACCAGTCGAAGGCTCGCCAGGCGCGGACGTAGACGTCCTGCACGAGATCGTCGGCGTCGTGCATCGAGCCGAGCATCCGGTAGCAGTAGGCGCGGAGCTCCGGCCGAAAGGGATCGGTCGCTGCGACGAATGCCGCGTCCGCATCGGCGTCGACGGGGGTCACCGCGCCGCCATCGCCATGTCGAAGGGTTGCGGCTGACCGAGCATCGGGACGGTGAAGAGGCCCCTGCCGGTGACCAGGAGCTCGCGCTGCGCCGGACCGTCCGGCTCGGCTGCCAGCGCCACGATTGCGGCCCCGATCCGCTCGGGTGTCAGCACGGGCTGCAGGCTCGCTGTCACGACGTCGGCGTCCGTGCCATCACGCTCGGCGTAACCCGCTACACCGATCGCACCGAGCTCGGTCGCCGGGGTGAGCTGCGGGAACAACGTCGCGAAGCGGATCGCCAGCCCGGCGCGTTGGGACTCCTCGGCCGCGTACGACGCGATGAAGCGCACGGCTGCCTTCGCGCCCGCATAGCCCCCGCTCTGCGGTGACCCTCGGAGTGCCGCGCCGCTCGAGACGACGACGACCAGACTTCCCGCCGGGAGCGGCGCGAGCAGCGCCGCCCGGGTCCATTCGAACGCGTGGCGGACATCGGTGGTCCAGTTCACGCCGAACGTCGCCCACGTCTGCTCGGGCAGCGCTCCCATGGTCGGGATCGCTCCGGCGTTGAGCACCAGCAACCGCGGCTGGTACCGGGTCAGCAGCGTGCTGGCGAGGTCGGGGTCGGTCGCATCGCCGATCACCGGCGTGAAGCGTTCGCCGAGCGCCGTACGAACGTCGTCGAGCGGCCCCGCGTGGCGAGCCAGCCCGACGACGCCGAACCCGGCTTCGGCGAGCGCCGTGGCGATGCCGCGACCGAGGCCTCGGCTGGCCCCCGTGACGATCGCCGTGCTGTCGGTCGGTTCGATGATGTCCATGTTGACCCTCCTGTCGTGTCGGATCGCGCATCGCGGGCCGATGCAGATGGAGACCAGCGCCGACGCCGAAACTCACCGCGGCGCGTCGAGAACCCTCTCCGCAAGTCGCTGTGCCAACCTGGCGATGTGATCGCCGCGGCCACGAACGAGGACCAGTTGCCGATGCTGCGCGCTCGCTTCGACGAGCTCGGCGTCAGCGAGGTCGAGGTCGTCGCACCAACGGAGCACCGACGCGTGGTGCTCGCAGCCGCCACCGACGCGTGGGCGGAGGCGGCCACGGCTGCAGCCCTGCGTGACGACGGGTGGCTGGCCGTGGTGCGCCCCGACGCCGGTCCACGGCTGGACGCCTGGATCGCGTCCACCCGCCCGATCGTGTTCGGGGACTCGGTCGCGGTCGCCTTCGCGTGGTCGGAGCACGACCGCCGAGGCTTGCCGCCGACGGTCGAGCTCGGTTTGGGCGGCTTCGGGAACGGTTCGCACCCCACCACGGCGATGCTGGTGGATGTGCTCGCCGGCCGTCTCCACGGCGGCGAGCGATTGCTCGACGTCGGCTGCGGCAGCGGCGTGCTCGCCCTGTGCGCGCTGGTGCTCGGCGCCGGGAGCGCGGTGGCCGTCGACATCAAGCCGGAAGCCGTCGAGGCCACCCGTCGCAACGCCGACCTGAACGGCGTGGCCGAGCGGATCGACGCCCGCCTGCCGCCACTCGAGGATCTCGATGGCACCTTCGAGGTGATCGTCGCGAACGTCGGCCGATCGGCGATCGTGGAGCTCGCGCCGCAGCTCGTCCGCCTGCTCGCGCCGGGCGGCTGGCTCGCGGTGAGCGGCATCTCGCCACCGCAGGGCACGCAGGTCGTCGGCTTCCTCGAGCCCCTCGCCGAGCTCGCCCGGACGACGTCGAGCGAGTGGTCGGTGGTGGTGCTCGGTCAGCCGGGCTCGACGGGCTGGTGCGGGTAGACCGACGGCGACTGGACGAGCCGCCGCTGCCGCTCGGTCAGCAACGGCTCGAGCGCGGTCATCTGCTGGTAGTCGGTGCCCCACGTCGAGTGTCCCGGCGCGTACTTGTAGAACAGCGCCGATCGCTGCTCGGCGCCACGCCACGGGATGGTGCAGTGCGTCAGCGCCTCGGTGAAGATCACGACATCGCCCGCCGCCATCGGCACCTCCACCACCAGACCCGACTCCTGACCGGCGGGGAACCGGAACGCCGCCTTGTGGCTGCCGGGCACGCAGCCGAACCCGCCGTCGCCCGGGCGATGGTCGACGAGCACCCACTGGACCGCGACGAGGCCGTTGTACATCCGTCCCCCCTCGACCCGGTAGAACTGCGCCGGATCGTGCGGCGTGCCGCCGCCGTGGAGGGCAAGACCCGACGTCCCCGGCGCCATCTGCATCCCGTAGGCGTGATCGAGGCGCACGTTCGGCCCGCACATCTCGCGCAGCGGATCGAGCACCGCACGATGATCGATCAGGCCGCGGAACGCGACATCGGCGAGCAGGTGACCCGTGAACCGCTGGCTCTTCAGGGACGCGTCCGGACGGGGCGCGCCCAGCCGTGCGATGGCGGCGTGAAGCGCCTGCACCTCCCGAGCGTCGAGAGCCTCGCGCCGCACGACGTAGCCGTAGAGGTCGAAGACGTAGCGCTCGGCATCACTGAGCGGCCGACCCTTCCCCATCGTCGGACCTACTGCTGGCTCGTGGTCAGCAACTCGACGAGGTTGCCGTCGGGATCGCGGCAGTACACCGACGTCCCGGACACCCCGTTCGACGCCGGGCGCGACACAGGACCGTCGACGATCGCGACGCCGGCATCCTCGAGCACCGCCACCATTGCCGACACGGTGCCGCCGAACCGGAAGCAGAGGTCGGCCGATCCCGTCGTGGGGACCGCCGCGTGCGGGGCTGCCGGCGCAGCGGCGGCGTGCACGCTCAGGCGGGACGCGCCGATCTGCAGCATTGCAATCGGGATCGTGCCGGCCTGCCACAGATCGAGGTAGAGCGCCTCGGCCCCGAGCACCCGCAGGTACCACCCGACCGTGGCCTCCACATCGGCGACCGTGATCGCCACGTGATCGAGCCCCTCGACACCCATGTGCGCAGCGTACGCCCCTCGGTGACGTCTGGGGGCCGCCTCCACGGGACGGCGTTGGCGACCCCCAGTCGCTCCGGTACGCATGCGTCGGCCAGGCGCGCTGTTGAGCGCACGTGTAAGACCCCCGCCCGCGACGTGACGACAGTCTGCACAATGCACGGCCCGCCGTCAAGTCGAAAGTGACAGAACCAGTGTCACATCATCATCGGACCCCGAAAATGAAACCGACCCGGACCTTCGCAGGTCCGGGTCGTTTCCGATCTCCTGAGCGATCACCATGGTCGCCGTCTTGAGACAACGTTCGAACGGCCGTCTGGGCCACCCAACCGGGTGACGACAGTTTGAGCGCCACCCGCGAGCAGTCAGCCCTTCGCGGAATCGGCAACTGCTTGCAGCCACCGCGAGTCTGACAACTTGGCCATCGCCGCGGCGAGAGCCTGAGCGGCCGAAGAGTCGCCGTCGGTGATCACGGTGTACTGAATGCCATCGCCATTCCAGTCGAGTGTGGAACTCCCAAAGCCGGCGGGGCCAACGATTGCGGGTCGGTCACCAAGAAGGACACGATTGATTGCCGTCCCTCCCGGGCCGACGGCATGTCGGCTGTTGTTCGCTGCCTGAAGCATTCCGGTCGTGCCGTCCTGGTTCGCAATCGAGATCCGCAGTGACGTCCCCCTTGCGGAGGCTCCACCATCACCGATGTCCTCATAGGCAAGCTGCGAAGCGTCCGGTGCCTGAAGACCGGTAAGCGGCGACTCTGCGTCTCTCGGCGCAAGCGACTTGATGAACGCTGAAACCTGATCCTGCGTGAGCCCGTCCGATGTCACCGTGTAGTGGTAATTGTTGGCGAACCAGTCGCCTTGTACCGAAGAGCCGACGCCCTTCTCGAGTTGCAACCCTCGATCTGGGTTCGATGCGGGAAGTACGTAAAGCTCCACCACCCATTTGAAGGAGGGGCCAGTTCCGTCGAGTACTCCGAAGACCTGATGCGTGGAGTTGATCCCGATCCCCTCTGGGATGTCAAAGGCATCAGTACCAGTGACGCGCCATCCTGGTGGAAGGGTCAACTCATCGGTAATCGCCCCGCCTCCAGCGCCAGTGGACGGCGGCACCGGGTTGATCGCAGTGGCCGGCGTTTCGACCGTCGAGGCCGTCGTGGAGGCAGCGGTGATGCTGTCAGAGCTTGGTGAAGTTCGTGCCGGCAGGCCTGCTGCCGAGTTCAGATGGGCTGTCGGTCCTGACCTCGTCGACACAACCCACACGCCGGCGACAACGGCCAGCAGCAGCACGGCTGCGACCGAAAGCGTGACGAACCCAGATCGCCGAGGTGAGTCCTCCCCTGGTGCCCGTGCCGTCACCGCTGCGCCACCCGTATCGAGGTGGCGGAAATCTGCGGCTGCAGCACGTTCTTGAAGAGACCTGGTGATGGTGTCCTCGAGGCCGGATGCGTCATCAGTACGATTCATGTCAATTCCTTTCGAAGAGTTGAGAGTGCCCGGGACAGCAGCGACCGAACTGTCGCGGGTCGGCAGTTGAGAGCGGCAGCTGCCTCGGCGCTCGTGAGCTGGAGGTAGTAGGTGCAGACCAGCGCTGCGCGCTGGCGGACAGGTAGTGCGTCAATCGACTTCCAGGTTGGGTCGTCCTGGTCCACGAAGTGAGTACGTCGAAGCGTCGATAGGTATTTTCGTTCGTGAGCTCGTCTGCGCTGAGCTGATAGCGATCGATTGATCACCGCTCGTCGGACGTAGGCACCTGGCTCGTTCACGGAGGCCCAACGTTGGTAAAGCTCCAAGAACGCATCTTGCGCGATGTCCTCGGCATGCTCGACCGATCCGACGATCAGAAATGCGACACGGCGCATGGGATCGAGTTCACTTCGATAGACGGCGTTGAAGCCTGACAAGTCACCCCGATGCGGTTGGCTTGCAGACAAGGGCATCATCCTCCTACGACGTTTGAGTTGCTCGATCTGTTGCAACGTCGACGAGGCTTTCGAGCCGTCCAACGAGGTCAGGCGCTGTTGCCGGTTGTTGCCCACACGTTCGAGTTGATTCCCCCGACGCCAGCTGCCCACCAGCGGGCGCCATTGAACTGTTGGCCGCCAGACTGCAGGTTGCCGCCAGACGCGCAGTTGTAGGTGTCGCCTCGCATGGTGAGGTTGCTGTTGCCGGCCATTGTGATGTACGAGACATGGTCGGCCGCGTAGTTCTGGATGTCGCTGTACTCAGGCACAACGCGATGCCACCCGAATATGACCAGTTGGGCTTTCCGCCGGTGTACAGGTACAAATTGGTAGTGCCAGAGCCGGAGGCTACGCATCCTTCGTTCGGGAACGAGCTCTGAGAGTCGAGGCGACCAATGCGCCATGACGGTGGGCACTCAAGAAGTCCTGCGGCGTGAGGCCGCGATGATTCGTCGGTACGAGCGCTGGCTACTGAAGCGCTCACTCACACTGAAGCGGTACGACATCCGGGCGCTCACCGCCGATCTGGACCCCCTGACCTCGAGCGTCCGAACGGACGCCCTACCCGCAGAACGAAAGAACCCTGCCGCTTCTCAGCGACAGGGTTCGAACTTGATACATCTGGTCGGGCTGACAGTGTGTTCTTTCAGGACATGGGAAACGGATCTGTCAGGTCATAGGAAACTCGATGTCGCGAGACATCGCTGACACACGACTGGCGTGCTGATGACGCTGGTGGATGTCCAAAGCGCGTTTGGTGATC
>JAOBWK010000066.1 GCA_025463305.1 Ilumatobacteraceae bacterium | reverse complement strand
GCTCGGCGAGGACGTCACCCAGGGCGACGCCCACGGCTCGGCGTTCGACCGGGTCGGCGCGTTCGAGAACGGCTTCAAGGGCGGGGCCCAGGCGTGCAAGGACATGGAGACCACGCCGCTGCCGCTGATCGACCTGCCGTTCACCTCCGAGGAGGACTTCCAGAGCAACGGCAACCTGCCGTACGAGAAGATCGTCCCCGAGGTCGTCACCGACCTCACCCGCTTCTGGACGGGCTCGGTGTCGACGTTCAAGGCGCCCACGGTCACGGCCTACCCGCATGCCGGTCCGTTCCCGACCTGCGACGGCGTCGACGACACGGCCTACCCGTTCAACGCTGTGTACTGCGAGTCGACCAACTCGATCGGCTACGACCAGGACTACGCCAAGACGTTGTACGACAAGTTCGGCGACTTCTCCGTCGGCTACATCATCAGCAACGCGTGGAGCGACGCCGTGCAGAGCCAGCTCGGGAGCAACCTCACCGGCCAGAAGCGCACCCTCACCGACGTGTGCCTGACGGGCGCCTGGACCCACGACACCATCCCGCCGTCCAGCGGGACGCTGGACCCGAACCGGCTCTACATCTCGCCTGGCGACCTCGACGAAGCCGTCGAGACCGCCCTCGTCAGCGACACCCAGACTGCCGATGCGATGGTCAGCGCGTTCGACACCATCGACAACTTCCGCGCCGGCGTCATCGGCGGCATCACGGAGTGCAACAAGCGCATCACCGGCGGCTGAACCGGCCCGGCCATCCGGCCCGCTCGGGCCGGATGCGTCAGAGCACGATCTCGCGCAGCAGCGCGGCCAGCTCCACCGGGCGGTCGCCCTGGATGCTGTGCCCGGCACCCTCGACGACGTCGATCCGCGCGTTCGGCTGCAGTCGCACAACCTCGGCGATGTCCGCATCGTCGACGACGGGCGAGACGGAACCGCGGAGCACGCTGATCGGGCACTGCAACCCGGCGAGGTGATCCCACAGCGGCGAGTACGAGCTGGCGATCTCGGGCGTCGGCGCCGCATCGCCCGATCGGGCGTGGCTGCGCCGGTCGTAGTTCCACTGCCAGCTGCCGTCGGCGGTCTGGTGCGCGTTGTGGAGGATGCCGCGCCGCAGCGACGACTCGGTGCGCGTCGGGTTGTGCTCGATGGTGCGCGCGAGCAGGTCGTCGAAGCTCGGGAACGTCTGCGGACCGTCCACGAAGTCGATCACCGCCTTGGCCTTGACCTGGTTGACGCCCGGCGTGATGTCGACCAGCACGAGCTGGCGCACGAGATCCGGATGCCGATGGGCGAGCTCGAGGCTGGTGAGCCCGCCGAGCGACATGCCGACCACGGCCCTGGCCTCCGGGGCGTGGAGGCGAATGACCTCGGCCACGTCGTCGGCGAGGTTGGTGGGCGTGTACGCCCCGTCGTCGCGCCAGCCCGAGTGGCCGTGCCCGGGGAGGTCGACGGCGAGCAGGGACACGCCGAGGGCCAGCGCCACGGTGTCCCACGTGTGCGCGTTCTGGGCGCCGCCGTGGATCAGCACCAGCTGTGGCTCGAAGTGCCCCCAGCGCAGCGCGCTGACGGTGCGCCCGTCGGCGAGATCCGTCTCGATCCGCTCCACCTCTGGCTGACTGGCCGGGAGATCGAACTCGGCGATGTTCTCGGCGAAGAGACCGAACTCGTCATACGGCAGCAGGGTTGTCATCCGCCAATCGTGACACGGCGCCGCCGCACGCGGTGACTCGGGGATGTCAGGTCTTGAGCGTGTTCGACGGCGCCTCGGCGGCGGTCGTCGGAGGCACGGTGGCTGCCGTCGTCGGCGGCAACGTGGGGACCGGGGTCGTCGGCGGGGCGGTCGACGCCGGCGTGGTCGGGGTGGCCTTCACCGTCGTGGTGGTGGCCGCCGGCGTGGCCGCGGTCGTGGTGGTGGCCGCCGACTTCACCGTCGTGGTGGTGGACGTGTCGGCCTTGGTGGTGGTGGTCGTGGCCTTCACCGTCGTCGTGGTGCTCGTCGTGGTGGTGGCGTCCGGGTCCGGGTAGTTGAAGACCGGCGTGCTCTGCTTCTTGGTGTACTGCTCGGGTTCCTTGCCGTCCTGGCCCCACACGTACACGTAGTCGCGGATGTGGACGAAGGACTGGAACGTCTTCGAGATCGTCTCGTTCATCCGGATGCAGCCGTGCGACGCCGGCTCGAGCGGCACCTTCATCGCACCGTGCATCGCGATGCCGTAGTTGAAGTAGATCGGGTTGTCCATCCCACCGAGCGCACCGACGTGGTGGCCGGTGACCTCACGGGTGAAGCGGAAGACGCCACCCGGGGTGTACGAGACGCCGCACAACGCTTCCATCTTCGGTGGCGTGATCGGGTTGCCGTTGGCGTCGGTGTCGATCGGCAACGTCTCGCACCACGAGTTGTCCTTGGTGCGATCCGGCGTGACGGCGGTGCCGCTGGCGATGTGGATGATCAGCGTCGGCTTGTTGTCGGTGAAGACGGCGGCCACCTGCTCGGGCAGGTAGATCTCGACGTGGGTGCCCGACCCGGGACGGCGGGGCTGGATGACGATGGGGTCCTGCATCCCCTGCCACACGTCGTTGGTGACCTTGGCCGACTGGTCCACCTTGTCGCGGGGGATCTTCAGGACGAGCTTGTCGTAGGCCCACACCGCCTGCTGGGTGAGCGCACCGAACGCACCGTCGGCACCACCGGGGGCGAACCCGAGCTGGGAGAGGCGGGTCTGCAGCTGCTTGACGTCGTCGCCGTACTCGCCGACCATCAGCGTGCGATCGAAGGTGGTCTTGGCCACCGGCACCATCGTGGTCTCGGTGCCGACCGCCGGCATCGTGCTGGCGGGGACCGTCAGGCCGGTGACGTCGTAACCCGCCGCGGCAGCCTCTTCGGCCGTCGTGCTCGACGTCGCGACGGCGTCGGTGCCGGCCGTGGTGGAACCAGGCGCGCTGCCGGCCGAACCTGCGTCGGCATGGGAGCCGAGGCTGCTCTTGTCCTTGCCACTGGACGCGCCGGCGACGATGACGACGACGAGCACCGCCACCGCAGCGATGGCCGGGAGCCACTTCGCGATCGGGGCAGGTTGCTTGGACGGAGGGCGGCGGCGGGGTTCGGTCATCGTGTGGCGCGGGAGTCGAGCTCGCCGACGACGCTACCAACGACACCCGTCGGGGTGCCATCGCAATCGCGAATTCGACCCGACTTCCTGGAGCCGACGATCGCGAGTCGACGTTCGCGAAACCAACGACGCAGGTCAGACCACCGGCGTGATCTCGCGCAGCTCCTTGCGCAGCTCGCGCATCTCGCGCAGGATCTTGATGATGATCGCCGGGCTGCTCAACGTCGACACGCCGCGGGTGCGTGGGAAGTAGTCCACACCGAACTGGGTGACGGTGTAGCCGAGCTTCTTGGCCCGGATGACCAGCTCGGCGTCGATGAACGAGCCCTCGCTGTGGAGCTCGATGTGGTCGAAGATCCGCCGCTTGCACAGCTTGAACGCGAAGTTGATGTCGCGCATCTTCACCCCGAACATCAGCCGGATCAGCCAGTTGTAGAAGAACGTGTAGATGGCCCGCGACGAGCCCTCGTCGGTGCGGTCGTGGCGGTAGGCACTGACGATGTCGCTCTCGTACAGGCGCATGATGCGGATCGCCTTGGTGACCTCGACGAAGTCGAACGGCAGGTCGGCGTCGGTGTAGAGCACGAGATCGCCGGTGGCCGTCGCGAACCCGGTCTTGATCGAGCCGCCGAGCTTGCGGTTCACCGGATGGTGCACGACCCGGATGTGGTGGTCGGCGGCGGCCAGGCCGTCGGCGATGGCCGGCGTGCGATCGGTGGACGCATCGTCGACGATGATCAGCTCGTAGTCGGCGATCTCCCCGTCGGCGAGGAGGCCCTCGCAGGCAGAGCGGCCGGCGTTGATCGCCCGCTCGATGTACTCCTCTTCGTTCCACATCGGGAAGAAGATCGAGAGCTTGGCGAACTCCGGCTGACCCATGCGGGCACAGGGTATCGGGTCGTCTGACGGACGCCTTCGCGCCGGAGATCTCGATTGACCAGCCACTACGCTCCTCGCCGATGGAGACCCTCGCGCCCCCCGATGTCGGCGATCCATGGGCGCCGCGCCCGCTGGAGCCCGGTCAGTTGTCGCCCGGCTGGCGGCTGGTGTTCATCGCCGGATGGATCGGCGTGCTCGCCGGTTTCGCTGCGCTGTGGCAGGCCGGCCGGCTCGCGGGCATCGCCCCCTGGTGGCTGGGTCCCGAGACCAACCTCGAGCCGATCTACGTCATCGCCCTGCCGTTCATCGCGCCGCTCATCGCCATCGTGGTCGGCTTCCTCGGCTCGAAGTGGTCGAGCCTCGTGGGCATCGGCTGTTCGTTGATCACCGCTGCGTTCGCGCTCGGCGATCTGCACTTCCCCGGCCTGGCCGTGGTCGACGCCCTGATCGGCGTCTGCGGGCTGCTGATCAGCCTCGCGTCGCTCGGCGGTCGGATGCGTGCCGCACCCGTCGCCGAGCCGGTCGCCACGCCCGATGTCGCCCTCCCCAACACCGCCCTCCCCGACGCGGACGAGCCCGCGGCGATCTGACGGTCAGGCGGCCGGCAGGGCCCGGTGGCGATCGACCTCGATGAAGATGCACTCACCGGGGCACGCGTCGGCGGCGTCCACCACGGCCTGGACGTTGCGCTCGGCCACCCACGCCAGGCTGCCGGCACCACCCGGATCGTTGCACGGGAAGCCGTCTTCGGCGACGTAGGCGATGCCGTCCTCGAGCTGCACGAAGACGTCGGGGCAATGGTCGATGCAGAGCCCGTCGCCGGTGCACAAGTCTTGATCGATCCACACCCGCATGACGTGATGCAGGGTATCCAACTCCTGGCCTTCGTGCCTCCTCAACAGGCCATTCCACTACCCTGTCGAAGCGATGGACGCCCCCAGAGCCAAGCAGGTCCCGTTCGAGTGGAGCCGCCCGACGGGGCCGATGAGCGATCCCTGGGCCTGGCTCCGCGATCGCGACGATCCGGACACCGTTGCGTACCTCGAAGCGGAGAACGCGTACGCCGATTCGTGGTTCGCTCCGCAGTCGGCCTTCGTCGACACGATCTTCGAGGAGATCAAGTCCCGGGTGCAGGAGACCGATCTCGCCGCACCCGTCCGCAAGGACGGCTGGTGGTACACCTCGCGCACCGAGCAGGGCCTGAGCTACGGCATCCACTGCCGCGGGCGTTCTCGCGACGCGGCCACCACCGGGGTCATGCTCGACGAGAACATCGAAGCCGAGGGTCACGACTACTTCTCGCTGAGCGCGTTCGACGTCAGCCCCGATCACCGGCTGCTGGCGTGGTCGAGCGACATCGATGGCAGCGAGCGCTACACGATGCACGTTCGCGACCTCGACACCGGCAAGGACCTCCCCGACACGCTCGAGGACACGACGTGGGGCGGCTGCGCGTGGTCGGCCGACAACCGGTTCGTGTTCTACGTGAAGCCCGACGATGCGATGCGCCCCCATCAGGTCTGGCGTCACGAGCTCGGCACCGAACAGGACGCCGACGTGCTCGTGGTCGAGGACCCCGACGAGCGGTTCTTCGTGTCCGTCGACCTCACCCGCAGCGGCGAGTGGATCATCATCGAGTCGGAGAGCAAGCTCTCTTCCGAGGTGTCGCTGATCCCTGCGGCCGACCCCACCGCCACACCGCGCATCGTTCGGCCGCGCGCCGACGATCTCGAGTACCACCTCGATCACTGGGCCGACTGCTTCGTCGTCGTCACCAACCTCGATGCCGAGGACTTCCGGATCATGACCGCCCCGGTCGATGCGCCCGAGGTGTGGACCGAGTTCGTCGCCCACGAGCCCGGCCGCCGCATCGTCGGCGCCGAGCCCTTCGCCACCCACCTCGTCGTCCACGAGTGGCACCGTGCCCAGCAGCGGCTGCGCATCCTGTGGGCCGACGGCACCGAGCGCGTCGTCGACCTCGGCGTCGAGCCGCACGAGGTCGAGCTCGACTCGAACCCGGAGTGGACCACCGAGCTCGTGCGCTACAGCTACCAGTCGCTCACCACGCCGGCCTCGGTGTACGAGGAGCACATCGCCACGGCGGAGCGAACACTGCTCAAGCAGACACCGGTGCCGGGCGTCGATCTCGACCAGTACGTCGCCAGCCGCGAGTGGGCCACCGCCCCCGACGGCACGTCGGTGCCCGTCGACGTCGTGCGCCGGGTCGGCACCGTTGCCGACGGCACCGCCCCGTGCGAGGTGTATGGCTACGGCTCGTACGAGCTGAGCATGGCGCCGTGGTTCTCGGCCGCCCGCCTGTCGTTGCTCGACCGCGGCTGGACGTGGGCGCTCGTGCACCCCCGCGGCGGCGGCGAGCTCGGCCGGCGCTGGTACCTCGACGGCAAGCTGCTGCACAAGGCGAACACGTTCACCGACACCATCGCCTGCTGCGAGCACCTCGTCGACATCGGTTGGGCAGCACCGGGACGTGTGTCGATCCGCGGCGGAAGCGCCGGGGGCCTGCTCGTCGGCGCGTGCATCAACCTCCGCCCGGACCTGTTCGCGTCGGCCATCGCCGAGGTGCCGTTCGTCGACGTCGTGTCGACGATGAGCGATCCCAGCCTGCCGCTCACCATCACCGAGTGGGAGGAGTGGGGCGATCCGCGCGAGGAGCCCTCGGCGAGCTACATGCTCACCTACTCGCCGTACGACAACACCGTGCCGAGCCCGTACCCGGCGCTGTTCGTCACCGCCGGCCTGAACGATCCGCGTGTGAGCTACCACGAGCCGGCGAAGTGGGTCGCCAAGATGCGCAGCATCTGGAGCACCGACCGTCCGCTGGTGTTCAAGTGCGAGATGGGCGCCGGCCACGGGGGCCCGAGCGGCCGCTACGAGCGCTGGCGCGACGAAGCCCGCGTCATCGCGTTCCTCCACGCCAACACCTGACGCGTCAGGCGACGAGCGCCACCACCGCGACGGCGATCAGCGCGAGGTTGCGGGCGAGATGCCGCCAGCTGAGCGGCTTCGCGCTCCACGATCCGAAGCACGCACACGGCGGGTGCTTGCCCTTCGACAGCTGCAGGCCGAGGAGCGCGCTGAACGACACGAGCATCGCGATGGCGACGGCGGCGAACGCCGGACGGGCGACCTGCGCGCCCAGCAGCGCGCCGACGATGATCTCGATCCACGGCACGAACGGAACGACGAACCGCGGCGCACCGAGCGTCGCGGCTTGCGCCGGCCAGCTCGGCCCGGCGGCGATCTTCGCACCGCCGGCCAGCAGGAACGCCGCTCCGACGATGATGGCCGCGACGACCGCCGTCGCCGACACGCTCGCGTCGGCGATCACACCGTGAGGGTGAGGCCCTCGGCAGCGGCCACGACCTCGACACCGCGCCGCTCGCCCATCAGCCTGGCGACCTTGGTGAGGTGATCGATCGCGTCGTCGCAGCGGGTGGGGTCGTGGTGGAACAGCGCGAGCTGCTTCACCCCGGCCTCGGCAGCGAGCCACACGGCGTACTCGACGGTGCAGTGGCCCCAGGTGCTCTTGTGGGCGAACTCCTTCGGCGTGTACTGCGCGTCGTGGATCAACAGGTCGGCGCCGTCGGCGAGCTCGAGCGCGGCGGGCGCGGCGGACATCGATCCGTCGTGGGGCATCTGGTGGTCGCTCATGTACGCCACCGACTTGCCGTGCCAGCTGACCCGGTAGCCGCAGGTCGGGCCGACGTGCGGGATCAGCCGGGCCATGACCGAGACGTCGCCGACCGTGAAGTCGGTGTCGGCGACATCGTGGAAGTCGATGGTGCCGGGGAACTCGCCGATCGGGATCGGGAACAGCGGCGGGCGGATGGTCTCGTTCATCACGTCGCCGACCGTGCGGCCGTCTTCCTGGGCCGGGCCGTAGATGTCGAGGTGCGAGCCGTCGCAGAGGATGGGCGTGAAGAACGGCAGGCCCTGGGTGTGGTCCCAGTGGAGGTGGGTGATCAGTGCCGTGCCGCGGAACGTGCCGTCCATCGGCTGCTGCATCCCGAAGTAGCGAGCCCCGGTGCCCATGTCGAACAGGATCGGATCGTGCCCCGGCACCTCGACGGACACACACGAGGTGTTGCCGCCGTAGCGCGCGACATCGTCACCATGGCATGGGGTGGAACCCCGCACCCCGTGAAACGTGATGCCGATCGCGTTCGCTGAATCCACATGACCCCCTGAGGCTTGCCACGGTATGCAGAGATGAACGGCTTGTAAACGCTGTGCGCTTGTGACGTCGGTCGCAGAACGTTACGTTCGCGGCATGACCACGCTCGAGAGCGCGCCCGTGCCGGCGGCGTACCGGCTGCCGGATGGTCTCGTCGCCATCGTCAAGCACGAGTGCGCGACCTGCGTGATGGTGGTGCCGCTGTTGCAGCGCCTGGCCGCCGACGTCGGGCTCGTCGTCTACACACAGGACGATCCGGCGTTCCCCGCTGCCCTCGATCCCACGTACGACCACGACCTCGGCGTGTCGTGGCACCAGCAGATCGACACGGTGCCGGCGCTGTTCCGGGTGGTCGACGGCGTCGTCGTCGAGCACACGGTCGGTTGGTCGCGCGACGCGTGGCGCGAGCTCACCGGCATCGCCGATCTCGGCGACGACCTGCCCGTGATGCGGCCCGGCTGCGGCTCGAAGTCGGTCGACCCCGATCTCGTCGACGCGCTCCGAGCACGCTTCGGCGGCGGCGTGCTGCGCTCGCGCCACGTCGAGATCGCCGATGCCGAGGACGAGGTCGAGGCGATGTTCGATCGTGGCTGGACCGACGGCCTGCCCGTCGTCGCACCCACCGAGGCACGCGTGCTGCGGATGCTGACGGGCACCACCCGCGCACCGGACGACGTCGTCGCCGTCGTGCCCCCGGACCTCGTCGAGGTGACCATCGAGAAGGTCGCGATCAACGCCGTGATGGCCGGCTGCCGACCCGAGCACCTCCCGTGGGTGATCGCCGCGCTCGAGGCGGTCTGCACCGACGAGTTCAACATCCACGGTGTGCTCGCCACCACGATGCCGGTCGGTCCCGTCGTGATCTGCAACGGTCCGGGCACCCGTGCGATCGGGATGAACAGCGGGATGAACGTGTTCGGCCAGGGCAACCGGGCCAACCTCACCATCGGCCGAGCCGTGCAACTGGTGATCCGCAACGTCGGCGGTGGGCGACCCGGTGAGGTCGACCGCGCCGCGCACGGCAACCCGGGCAAGCTGAGCTTCTGCTTCGCCGAGGACGAGCTCGGCTCGCCGTGGACCACGCTCGCCGAGGCCCGTGGTTGTACCTCCGACACCGACACCGTCACGGTGTTCGCCGGCGAGGGTCCGCGCTGCATCGTCGACCAGCTCGGCCGCGATCCGGGCGACCTCGCCAACACGTTTGCGGCCTGCTTGCGCACGCTGCACAACCCGAAGTCGGTGATGGCGTTCGACGTCGTCCTCGTCGTCGGGCCCGAGCACGCCCGCGTCTTCGCCGAGGCCGGATGGGACCGCGAGCGCGTCATCGCCGAGCTCCACGCCCGGCTGCAGATCCCCGGCGCCGATCTCGTCCGCGGCGCGCACGGGATCGCCGAGGGTGTGCCGGAGCGCCTCCGCGACGCGACGCTGCCGAAGTTCCGCCCCGACGGCATCCTCCTCGTCCACGCCGGCGGTGGCGCCGGGCTGTTCTCGGCGATGATCGGCGGCTGGGCGAACGGTGCCCTGGGCAGCCAACCCGTCACCCGAACCGTGGGAGGATGAGGCCATGACCTCGATCGTCCTCGACCCCACCAGCGAGCGCACCGTCGCGGAGCGCACCCGCTGCGCGAGGCCGGCGTCGCTGAACGGCCTCACCGTCGGCCTCCTCGACATCGCCAAGGCGCGCGGCGACGTGTTCCTCGACCGGATGCAGGAGCGCCTCGTCGAGCTCGGGGCCGACGTGAAGCGGTTCCGCAAGCCGACGTTCACCAAGCCGGCGCCCGTCGACCTCCGCCACGAGATCGCCAGCCAGTGCCAGGTGGTCATCGAGGCCCTCGCCGATTGAGGCAGTTGTACGTCGTGCAGTGTGCACGACATCGTGGATCTGGAACGACGGGGCATCCCGTCGATGTTCATCGCCTCGAGCGAGTTCATCAGCGCGGCCGAAGCACAGTCGACGTCGCTCGGCTTCCCGACGGTGGCCCGCGTGTTCACGCCCCACCCCGTGCAGGACCGCACCGACGACGAGATCCGCGCCTACGCCGACCTCGTCTTCGACGACGTCCTCGCGACCATCACCGCCCCCGACATCACCCCCACCCCCGCCGACTGAGTGGTTCCGCGCAGACGACTGCCCTGCAGAGCGCACATTCGACAGGTCAGAAATCAGGGGAGGCGGTAGGTGTCGGTCGATGCGTCGAACACGATGAGCCGATCGGCGAGCAGCGATGCAGCGGCGGCCTGAGCACGCCCCGTCTGGTCCGGCCACTGCATGACGGCGGCGAGCGTCGACGCGTGCACCGGGGCCGAACCCAGCGCCTTCATCAGCCGGCCGCGTCCCTGGCGGTCGGATCCTTCGAACGGGCTCTGCCGCACGCTGACACCGGCTGACCCGGGCGCGGGGTCGTCGCCGACGCCGTGGTACGCGCAGTCGGCGAGCAGCGGGCACGCTGTGCACCTCGGCGACGATGGCCGGCAGAGCACGGCGCCGAGGTCCATCAGGCACTGGTTCCACGCCCACACCTGCTCGCCCGGCACGGCGCCGTCAGCGAGTGCCTGCACCTCGCGTGCTGTGAGCCGGTGGCCGGCCACACGCGCGAACACCCGGGCGATGTTCGTGTCGACCACCGCTGCCGGCTCCTCGAACGCGAACGCCAGCAGCGCACGCGCCGTGTACGGCCCGACGCCGGGCAGCGCGAGCAGGCCCTCCAGCGTGCGCGGGAACTCGCCGAGCTCGGCCACGCGTTGGGCCGCGGCGTGGAGGTTGCGCGCCCGTCGCGGATAGCCGAGCCCCTGCCACAGCCGCAGGACATCGCCGAGCCCAGCGCCCGCACACGCCTCAGCGGTCGGGTACGTCTCCAGGAACTCGAACCACCGCGGGACGACGCGATCGACCTGGGTCTGCTGCAGCATGACCTCGCTGACGAGCACGGCCCACGGGTCGCGCGTCTGCCGCCACGGCAGGTCGCGCAGCTGGGCCAGCCCCCAGCTCAGGACTCGCCGAGCGGCAGCTTCCTGCACCAGTAGGCCTCCGTGCGGTAGGGCTCCTCGAACGGATCGGTGAACTCCGCGACCACCGCAGCGACCTGGTCCAGCACCGGCCGCCGCTCGGGCTCGTCGAGCACGCTCATCGCGCTCTGCGACTCGATCCTCTCGACGAGCAGCTGCCGCGTCGTGAGCACGGTCATCGCTCCGCTGAACCGCTGCGGCACCGTGAACCACGGCTCGTTGTGGAACAGCGGCACCCACCAGCCACCCGCTCGTCGCGATGGCCGGGCGAGGTCGTGCGGCCGCACGATCCGTTGGATCTCCGCCAGCCACGGCACCGTGTCGTCGACGATGTTCCAGATCGCGACGAGGTGCCCGCCATCGACGAGGACCCGGGCGATCTCGGGGTTCGCGCGCTCCTGGTCGAACCAGTGGAACGCCTGGCCCACCGTGACCACGTCGACCGAGCCGTCCGCCAGCGGGATCGCCTCGGCGGTGCCGTCGAGGCACTCGACACCCGGCACGGCGTCGAGCAGCTGCCGGCGCATCGCGGCCAGTGGCTCGACGGCGGTGACGGTGCCGTAGCCGGTCAGCTGCCGGGTGAGCTTGCCCGTCCCGGCGGCCAGGTCGAGGATGCGCGGCCGTTCGAGGCCGATGGCCGCGAACACCTGGTCGAGCACTTCCTGCGGGTAGCCCGGCCGGGCGCGCTCGTACGCCGTCGCCGTGTTCGCGAACGAGGCCGCTCGCGCGGCGCGGTCGTTCACACGTCCCAGGCGTGCTCGCTGTCGTACGGGCGATCGCGCGGCGGCGCGAACTCGCGCTTCCAGATCAGCACCTTGCGACGGAAGTAGCACACTTCCTTGCCGTCCTGGTTGAAGCCCTTGGTCTCGACGGTGACGACGCCGCGGTCGGGCTTCGAGGACGACGGCTTGACCTCGAGCACCCGGGTCTCGGCATGGATGGTGTCACCGTGGAACGTCGGGAACTTGTGCTGCAACGTCTCGACCTCGAGGTTGGCGATGGCCGCACCGCTCACGTCGGGCACGCTCATCCCGAGCACCAGCGAGTAGACGAGGTTGCCGACCACGACGTTGCGGCCCTGCGGCGAGCGCTCGGCGAACCAGTCGTTGGTGTGCAACGGATGGTGGTTCATCGTGATCATGCAGAACAGGTGGTCGTCGTACTCGGTGATGGTCTTGCCGGGCCAGTGCTTGTAGATGTCGCCGACCGCGAACTCCTCGAGATGGCGACCGAACGGCCGCTCGAACGTGCTCATGGATTGCAACCTATCGACAGGACGTCCACGGTCAGGTCGCGAGAACGTAGATGCACGCCTCCACATTGCCGAGCTCGGTGTGCACGACGGCCGACACGCGCCGATAGCCCTCGCCTTCGAACTCGTCGAGCCGGGTCCAGTGGTCGGGAAGATCTTCGGACTCGAAGACGTGCACGGGCACCTCGACGCCGTCGTCATCGAGGACGAGCCCGGGGAACCCGATGGCGGCGCCCCAACCGGCGTCGCGAAGCCGGCCGCGGACGTGCCCGTCCACCCATCGACCCCTGAGACCGTCGAGCTCCTTGTGGTTGGGCTCGCCCGGAGCGAGCGAGCCGTACGTCGCGATCCGGTGCTGCGGGTCGGTCATCTGTCAGCCGTCGTCGTCGCCGTAGTCGTCGACGAGGTCGCTCGGGATGTCGAACATCTCCGGATGGTTGCGCATCATCTCGACCGACTCGTCGCTGCGCGGGCGACGCGGGCCGAAGCGTTCATGGAACTCGAGCGGGCTCTCGACCCGGTTGTCCGGATCGGATGCCACGTCGCGCAGGCGTTTCAACTCGTTGCGCTTCTCGATCCGCCACGGCCCGACCCGCAGGGTGAGGTAGAGGAACCCGCCGAGCAGGATCGGGAAGAACAGCTGGGCGAACCGGTACGACGCCACGCCGAGCGACGCCGTGACGCGGGAGAGCCCGAACCCGACGAGCGTCGGCACGTACACGCCCTCGACGATGCCCAACCCGCCGGGCGTGATCGGCACGACCGCAGCGATGTTGGCGAGCCCGAACGAGACGATGAGGCCGTCGATGCTCAGCGACTGGCCGTACGCGCGCAGGAAGACCCACAGCGCGGCGGCGTCGAGCAGCCAGTTCGCCGCGGCCCAGCCGACCACCCGCCGCAGCAGGGCCCGATCGGAGATCAGCTCCTCGATCCGACCACCGATGTGGCGCACGGCGTCGCCGGTGCGGTTCTCGTCCTGGCGGAGGTGGCGGGCGACCCATCGGAGGATCTTCTCGGCGCGGACCTGGCCCTCCATCAACCCGAACACGATGGCCGCGGCGAGGCCCATGATGAGCACGCCGGCGATGGCCGCCGTCACGTACGCCTTGTTCACGCCGTTGAACGGGATCGAGATGATCAGCCCGAACCAGAAGATGAGGTTCAGCACGACAGCCGAGCCGAGTCCGGCGGTGCCGAGCGCGAAGCCGGCGTCAGGTCCGGGCACGCCCGACACCGTCATCAGCCGGTAGCCGAGCGCGGAGCTGGCCGCGCTGCCGCCGGGCACGACGCTGCCCAGGGCCTTCGTGCTCATTTGGATCCGAAACAACCGCGACGACGAGACGAGGTTGCCGGACTCACCCAACGCGGCGCGGGTGAGCAGCGAATAGCAGTAGAGCGCCGCGATCTCGAGGCCGAGCCCGAGCAGCAGCAGAAACGGGTTCACCTCGCGCAGCTCGTGTCCCGCCTTGCGGAAGCCGGGGATCAGCGGGAGGACGAAGAGGTAGACGACGATCGCGAATGCGAGCAGCTTGACGACGGAGCGGACCGGCTTGCGCGAGTGCTTGACCGGCGGTGGCGGCTCGGGCGTCGGCTCCGTGGCGCCGGGCGCACGGCTGCCGTCCAAGTCCTCTGCCACGCACCCTTGTTAGCACAGTCGTGTCAGCCCGGTCGGGGAGCCGGGAACGCCGCGATCAGGTCCTCCAGCGCTGGGAACAACGGTGCACGGACGTCGGCGGGGATCTTGCCGAGGTGCACGACGACGAGGTCGCGGTCGGGCAGCACGACGATGTACTGGCCCTCGTAGCCGTGCGCGGCCACGCTGCCGGCGTGCTCCGGCCAGATCCACCAATGCGCCCCGTAGCCGAAGTGCGGCGGCTCGTCGTCGACCGCGACGACCGTGCGCGCGAAGTCGACCCAACCATCGGGCAGCAGCCGTTCGCCGTCCCACACACCGTCGCGCAGGTACAGCAGACCGAAGCGGGCGAAGTCGCGTGCCGTTGCGTAGACGTAGGACGAGCCGACGAAGGTGCCTGCCGTGTCGAACTTCGGTGCAGCGCTCGTCATGCCGAGCGGCCCGAAGAGACGGTCGTGCAGGAACGCGCGCATCGCGCCTTCGCGCGCTGCCGCGCTCGATCCATCGCCGGAGATCCGGGTCTGGGCGATCACGGTCGCGGCGAGCCGGCTGATGATGTTGGTCGTGCCGGACGAGTAGCTCCACACCGCGCCAGGCGGATGGAGCAACTGCTGGCTCGCGGCGTAGTGGGCGTGATCATCGACGCCCGCACCGAACAGCATCTCCAGGCAGTGCGAGACCCCGACATCGCCCACGTAGTCCTCGTTGAACTCGAGCCCGGACTTCATCGCGAGCAGGTCGCGCAGCGTGATCGCGGCCCGTTCGGTGCCGGCGAACTCGGCGACGTCGACCGGTGCGTCGATGTCGAGCAGCCCGTCGCCGACGAGCATCCCGACGACGGCCTGGGTCATGCTCTTCGCCATGCTCCAGGAGATGAGCGTCGTGTCGCGGTCCACGCCGGTCGCGTACCGCTCGGCGACGACGGAACCGCGGTGCACCACGAGCACGGCGAGCGACACGCCGAGCTCGGGCGGCTTGGCGAAGATGTCGTCGAGCGCAGCGGCGACGGCATCGCGATCCACGCCGTCGGCGAGCGGCGCCTCCGGCCACTCCTGCGTCGGCCACGGCACACCGTCGGGTTGCGCAGGAAGAGGGACCATGCCCGGAACGTAGCCGACGCCGAGCTGTTGGCGATGCAGTGCTGACATGCTGGCGGCATGACCGCGAGCAACGACTGGCTCACCACGATCGAGGCCTGGGTGGCGACGTTCGACGAGATCGCGCCCGACATGCTCGAGGGCCTCTACGTCGTCGGCTCGGCGGCGCTCGGCGACTGGCAGCCGGGTCGCAGCGACATCGATGTCGTCGCGATCACTGCCGAGCCGGCCGATGAGGAGATGGCCGGCACCCTCCTCACGGCCCACGCCGTCTTCGTCGAGCGGCACCCCCGCGTGCGCGTCGACGGACCGTTCATGGCGTGGGGCGACCTCGTCGTCGCACCGCAGGGCGTCACCCGTCCGTGGATGGTCGACGGAGCGTTCCACCACGACGCCGAGTGCGCGGAGATCAACCCGGTCACGTGGTTCACGCTCGCCCGGTACGGCGTGCGGGTGCGCGGCCCCAGGCTCGACGACATCCCCATCCCCGTGGACACCGTCGACATGGTCCGGTACGTCGTCGACAACGCGCTCTCCTCCTGGCGCAGCGTGCGCGCCGATCTGCGCGGCGCGCTGAGCGAGCTGGGCGCCGACGACACGCTGCCCGGGTCGGTGGCCGAGTGGTGCCTGCTCGGGGCGTGCCGGATGCTCTACACGGCGACCACGTCCGACGTCACCTCGAAGTCGGGAGCGGGCACCTGGGCCGCTGGCGTGCTCGACGCCGAGCACCGCGACGTCTGCCGCCGGCTCGTGGCGACACGTTCGCGCGAGGACGAGCCCGTCAGCCGCGACGTGCTGGCGGCGACGGAGCAGGCGATGGGTGAGGTGCTCCGCCGGATCTGGCAGATGACCGAGTGAACGCGGTCGACGGACCGGCCGGGCAACGCACCACGGCTCGAACCGTCAGACGATGTCGAGATCGATCCACTTGTGCGGCGTCGCCGGCGCCGGCCCGGTGGCGAGCCGCAGGACCTCGTCGACGGTGCTGGCCCGCTGGGCGAGCGCGGCGTGGTCGGCGCGCACGAAGCCGGCCTCGACCGCCGTGGCGAACATCGCCACCAGCGGCGCGTAGAAGCCGTCGACGTCGAACAGCACCACCGGCTTGTGGATGAAGCCGAGCTGGTTCCACGTCAGCACCTCGAGCAGCTCCTCGAAGGTGCCGAACCCGCCGGCCAGCGCGATGAACCCGTCGGCCAGCTCGGCCATCCGCGCTTTGCGGGTGTGCATCGTGTCGGCCACCTCCAGCGAGGTGAGGCCCGGGTGGGCGAGCTCGGCGCGCACGAGGCTCTGCGGGATGACGCCGGCGACGTCGCCCCCGCCGGCCAGCACGGCGTCGGCCACCGCTCCCATCAGCCCGAGCCGGCCACCGCCGTAGACGAGCCCGATGCCTCGCGCCGCCATCGCCGTGCCGAGGTCGGTCGCCGCCTGGACGTACGCTGGCGACGTGCCGGAGTTGGTCCCGCAGTAGACGCAGAGGCGGATCGCCGGGGGCGCCGCCGTTGGTTGATCATCGGCCATGCGACGAGTCTGCCAGCCGGCCGCAGCGGATGACCGGCAAGACTTCCGGCCCTCGGCTACCGCTCGGTAACCTGGCGGGATGACCACTCCGGATCTCCATGCAGCGACCGACGCCATCGAGTTGGCCGAGGACGTCGTGGGCAAAGCGGTTCGCCACCTCGCCGCGAACGGTGGGCCCGACGTGCACCAGGTCGTGGCGTACGACGTCGCCCACGCAGCATCGGCAGCGGCGACCGCGCGAGCGATGCTCGACTACGGCGCGAAGGGCGATCTCGAGGGACTGCTCACGTGCGCGTACACGGCTGACATGATCCACGATCTGATCACCCGCCTCGCCGGGCGGGAGAAGCTGTGGGGCGTGCAGTCCGCTCCGCTGCGCGCGGCGCATCCGTTCATCGAGACCTATCGCGATCCGGCGTTCCTCGCCTCGCTCGCGTCCACGGCCGGCCCGCGGCACCTCGTCGACGAGTACGAGATGGTGCAGGACACGTTCCGTGCGTTCGCCGACAAGGTCATCGCGCCCCGCGCCGAACACGTCCACCGCCACAACGCCGACGTGCCCGAGGAGGTCATCAGCGGCCTCGCCGAGATGGGCGCGTTCGGGCTGAGTGTGCCCGCCGAGTACGGCGGCTTCAGTGAGGGCGGCGACGGCGAGTACATCGCGATGGTCGTCGCCACCGAGGAGCTGTCGCGCGGTTCGCTCGGCATCGGCGGATCGCTGATCACCCGCCCGGAGATCCTCACGCGCGCCCTCGTGCGCGGCGGCACCGAGGCCCAGAAGCAGGCGTGGTTGCCCAAGCTCGCCACCGCAGAGGTCATGGCCGCCGTCGCGGTCACCGAGCCCGACTTCGGCAGCGACGTCGCCGGCGTGAAGGTCACCGCGATCGAGGCCGCTGGCCCGAACGGCGAGCCGGGCTACGTCATCAACGGCGTCAAGACCTGGTGCACGTTCGCCGCCCGCGCCGACGTGTTGATGCTGCTCGCCCGCACCGATCCGGACTACGGCAAGACCCACCGCGGGTTGAGCGTGTTCATCGTGCCCAAGCCGCAGGGCGACGCCCACGGCTTCCAGTTCGCGCAGGACGCCCGCGACGGCGAGGTGGGCAAGATGGAGGGCCGCCCGATCGACACGATCGGCTACCGCGGCATGCACAGCTACGAGATCGCGCTCGAGAACTGGTGGGTGCCGGCCGAGAACCTGATCGGCGAGGACGCCGGCAAGGGCAAGGGCTTCTACTACCAGATGGAGGGCTTCGAGAACGGCCGTCTGCAGACCGCCGCGCGCGCCGTCGGCGTGATGCAGGCCTCCTATGAAGCCGCGCTCGAGTACGCGAGCAACCGCAAGGTGTTCGGCAGCAACATCATCGAGTACCAGCTGACCCAGGCCAAGCTCGGTCGGATGGCGGTGCTCATCCAGGCCGGCCGTCAGTTCGCTTACCACGTCGCCACGCTGATGGGGAAGGGCGAGGGCACCACCGAGGCCAGCATGGTCAAGGCCTACGTGTGCAAGGCCGCCGAGTGGGTCAGTCGCGAGGCGATGCAGATCCACGGCGGCTTCGGCTACGCCGAGGAGTACACCGTCAGCCGGCTGTTCGTCGACGCCCGGGTGCTGAGCATCTTCGAGGGTGCCGATGAGACGCTGTGCCTGAAGGTGATCGCGCGTCGCCTGATCGAGGCCAGCAAGGCCAGCTGATCCTCAGTCGCCGCCGCAGCAGCCGTCGTCGGTGCCGTCGAGGTGGCCGATGACGGCCTCGGTGATGTCGCCCAGCATGTCGATCTGCTCCGGGGTCATCGCCTCGATGAACGACTGACGCACGTACTCGACGTGGCTCGGCGCCGCGGCCTCGATCACCGATCGCCCCTTGTCGGTCAGTGCGACGTGCGCATGGCGGCTGTTGCCGCACGTCTCGCGCGACACGAGCCCACGGCCCTCCATGCGGGTCAGCTGATGGAACAGCCGGCTCTTCTCCCACTGCGTCGCCGCACCCAGCTCGACGGCGCGCAGCCGTCCACCCTCGGCCTCCGAGAGGTGCACCAGCACCTCGTAGTCGGCCTCCGACAGGCCCACGTCGCGGAGCAGCTGACGGGCGACGTTGCGGCGCAGCTTGCCCTGCATGAGCATGAACCCGCGCCACGCCCGCGCTTCGCGCGCATCGAGCCAGCGGGTGTCGTTCATGACTCCAGCGTACATCGATCGCGGCGGAGGTTGACACATCAACTCGAACTCGCTATTGTGGTTGATACATCAACTGGCCACGCAGACCAGCATCACGAGCAAAGAGGAAACCGTCATGTCTGACACCACCACCATCCCCGGTTACGTCGCCGGCACCTGGACCATCGACGCCGTCCACAGCGAGGTCGGGTTCTCCGTCCGCCACATGATGG
This sequence comes from Ilumatobacteraceae bacterium, assembly GCA_025463305.1. The sequence goes on along the minus strand of JAOBWK010000066.1, from coordinate 4,343 downwards.
TCAGCAAGGTCCGCGGCAAGTTCACGAAGTTCGAGGGCGAGCTCGTCACCGGCGCCACCCCGCTCGAGTCGTCCGTCACCGCCACCATCGAGCTCAGCTCGATCGACACCGGCAACACCGACCGCGACAACCACGTCCGTTCGGCCGACTTCTTCAACGTCGAGAGCCACACCCAGATGACCTACAAGTCCACCGGCGTGCGCGCCAGCGGCAGCGACTACATCCTCGACGGCGAGCTGACCCTCAAGGGCGTCACCAAGTCCGTCCCGCTCACGCTCGAGCTCGGCGGCTTCGGCCCCGACGCCTACGGCGGCACGCGCGCCGGGTTCACCGCGACCGGTGAGATCTCGCGCAGCGACTTCGGCGTCGACTTCAACGCCGCGCTCGAGACCGGCGGCGTCGTCCTCGGCGACAAGGTCGCCATCAGCATGGAGATCGAAGCGGTCCTCAAGGCCTGATCCGGCCTCACCGCCTGGTTCCTGATCACCGGGTGCAGATCCGACGCGATGCGCGTCGGGTCTGCACCCGGTGACGCGTCCGGGACCGGTTCGGCCTCTCAGACCGGCAGGTCGACGAGGTCCTGGAGCGTGCGGATCCGGATGAAGTCGGCGCCTGCGTGATCGTCGAACGGGTCGAGCAGGATCGGCAGCAGCCCGGCGGAACGGGCGCCGCCGACATCCATCGTCACCGAGTCGCCGATGAACGCGACCCGACCGCGATCGTGCTCGGCGAACGACGGCAGCGCGAAGTCGAAGATCCGCGGATCGGGCTTGGCGACGCCGACGAGGTGGCTGTCGACGATGCAACGCATCGCCGTGAGTGGTCCGTCGCCGAGCTGGCACACGCCGGACCGGTGGAGCACCTCTTCGATCTGCCCGCTGGCGTTCGACACCACGCCCATCGGCACCCCCGCGACAGCGAGCGCCTGCAGCGCCGTCAGCGACTCCGGTATCGGCCAGCGCCACAGCACAGCGGTCCGCGTGCGCTCCAGGACACCGGCGGCGTACGCCACGTCGGACGCCGGCACGCCGATCGACTCACAGTAGGCGACGTTGTAATCGTGCCAGAAGTGCTCCGCGCTGCCTGCCCAGGACTTCACGGCCATGCCCCGGTAGTGCGCTCGGACGTGCGCGCCGACGGACGGGTCACCGCCGTAGGGCGCGAGCAGCGGACCGAGCACCGTGGGGTCGGGCAGCACCAGGATGCCGCCGGCGTCGAACAGGATCGCATCGAACGGGGAGTCGCTCTTCACGGCTGACGAACCTAGCGAGCTGTCAACCCTTCCGGACCCGGAAGTACAGTGCCTGCGTGCGCAGTCCCCGCGATTTCTTCAAGCCACTGGCCGTCGGCGCTCCCGAGCCGCTGCGCGAGATCCCGTTCCGGCCGAGTCGGGTCATCCACTTCTTCCCACCGGCGAACGCGAAGATGGTCGCCAAGCTGCCCGACATCATCCCGACCGTCGACATCCTCCTCGGCAACCTCGAAGACGCGGTGCCGATGTCCGACAAGGAGGCCGCACGCGCGGACCTGGTCGAGGTCGGCAAGACGGTGGACATGGGCTCGACACAGCTGTGGACGCGGGTCAACAGCCTCGACTCGCCGTGGGGCCTCGACGACCTCACCACGCTCGTCACCGAGATCGGCGACAAGCTCGACGTGATCATGATCCCCAAGGTCGAGGGCGCCGAGGACATCCACTACGTCGATCGCCTGCTCGCCCAGCTCGAGGCCAAGGCCGGGCTCACCAAGCCGATCCTCGTCCACGCGATCCTCGAGACTGCTCGCGGCATGGTCAACGTCGAGGAGATCTGCGGCGCGTCGCCGCGCATGCAGGGGCTGTCACTCGGCCCGGCCGACCTCGCCGCGAACCGGCGGATGAAGACCACGCGCGTCGGCGGCGGACATCCGGACTACGTCGTGCGCGTCGACCCGGATCCGGCGAACCCCGACGCGCCACGCGCCACGTTCCAGCAGGACCTGTGGCACTACACGATCGCCCGCATGGTCGACGCCTGCGCGATGCACGGCATCCTCCCCTTCTACGGCCCGTTCGGCGACATCAAGGACGTCGTCGCGTGCGAAGACCAGTTCCGCAACGCCTACCTCCTCGGCTGCGTCGGCGCGTGGAGCCTGCACCCCGCGCAGATCGAGATCGCCAAACGGGTGTTCAGCCCACGGCCGAGCGATGTCGCCCAGGCCCAGCGCGTCGTCGACGCGATGGGCGACGGCACGGGTGCGGTGATGCTCGACGGCAAGATGGAGGACGACGCCTCGGTGAAGCAGTGCAAGGTGGTCCTCCAGCTCGCCCACGATCTCGCCGAGCGCGACCCCGAGCTCGCTGCGGCGTACGGGTTCTGAGATGACCGACACCGATCTCACCCGCATCGACAACAGCCTGCGGCCGCGCCGCTCGGTGCTGTACATGCCGGCCGCGAACGAGCGGGCGCTCGAGAAGGCCAAGACGCTGCCGGCCGACGCGATCATCTTCGACCTCGAGGATGCGGTCGCGCCCGACGCCAAGGTGTCGGCCCGTGCCAACGCCGTCGCCGCCGCATCGTCGGGCGAGTACGGCCACCGCGAGCTGACCATCCGCTGCAACGGCCTCGACACCGAGTGGGGCCGCGACGACCTCGCGGCCGCCGCGACGTCGGGCGCATCCGCCGTCGTCATCCCCAAGGTGGGATCGCTGGAGACGGTGCACTCGGTGGCGTCCATCCTCGACCTCGCCGGCGCACCGGCGTCGATGTCGATCTGGGCGATGATCGAGACGCCGACGGCCATCTTCGACGTGCGCACCATCGTCCGCCACCACCGCGTCTCGGTGCTGGTGATGGGCACCAACGACCTCGCCCGCGAGCTGCGCGCCGCGCTCGTGCCCGGTCGCCATCCGCTGCTGCCGCACCTCGCCACGGCGCTCGCTGCGGCCCGCGAGTCCGGCAAGGTGATCCTCGACGGCGTCTACAACGACGTGAAGGACCTCGACGGGTTCCGCGCCGAGTGCGTGCAGGGCTTCGAGATGGGCTTCGACGGCAAGACCCTCATCCACCCCGGCCAGGTCGACATCACCAACGACGTGTGGGCGCCGTCCGACGACGAAGTCGCGCACGCACGTCGGGTCATCGACGCGTTCGACGAGGGCCTCCGTGAGGGCCGAGGTGTCGTCACCGTCGACGGCCGGATGATCGAGAACCTGCACGTGGTCAACGCCCGCCGGGCGATCGCGGTGGCCGACGCCATCGCCGCCATCAACGGCTGAACGCGCAACAGCGCGCGGTTCGCCACATCCGGTGTGGTGAACCGCGCGCTGTCGCAGCGGAGGGACTCAGACGAGCGCCGGCTCGCGATCGTCGTGAGCGTCGGCGACGGGACCACGACCGGCCTCGTACTCCGGCTCGGGCAGGCCCACGCCACCCTCGATGTCGAGGTTCGGCAACAGGCGGTCGAGCCAGCCCGGCAGCCACCAGTTCCAGTCGCCGAGCAGCTTCATCGTCGCCGGCACCAGCACGGTGCGGACGATGGTGGCGTCGATCAGCACGGCGAGGGCGAGGCCGACACCGAACATCTTGATCGTCGGCTCGTCGCCGAGGATGAACGAGCCGAACACGCAGATCATGATCAGCGCGGCGGACGTGATCACCCGAGCGGTTGCGGAGATGCCTTCGACCACTGCAGCCGTGGAGTCCTTGCGGTGCAGGTACTCCTCACGGATGCGGGAGAGCAGGAACACCTCGTAGTCCATCGAGAGGCCGAACAGGATCGCGAACATCATCATCGGCAAGAACGACACGATCGGGACCGTCTCGTGCAGGCCGATCAGGCTCTTCAGCCAGCCCCACTGGAAGACGGCGACGATGATCCCGTACGCAGAACCGATGGACAGCAGGTTCATGACCGCTGCCTTGATCGGCACGGCGACCGAGCGGAAGACCATCATCAACAGCAGGATGGACAGGCCGATGACTGCAGCGATGAACCACGGCAGACGCCCCGAGATCTTGTCGGAGAGGTCGATCGAGACGGCGGTCTGGCCACCCACGTAGACGTGCGCACCCGGGATCGATGCCGCTGCCTCGGGGATGACCTCGTCGCGCAGGCGGTGGACGAGCGTTGCGGTCTGGCTGGCCTGCGGTGCCGACTTCGGCGTGACCTGGATGATCGCAGCCGTGCCGTCGGCGTTGCCGCGAGCCGGCGAGACCGACTGCACGTCGAAGTCCTTGGCGATGGCCGCACGCAACGGAGCCAGGGAGTCGACGGTGGTGCCGCTGTCGAGCTCGACCGAGAGCAGCAGCGGGCCGTTGAAGCCCGGACCGAAGCCCTTCGAGAGGAGGTCGTAGGCGCGGCGC
>JAOBWK010000062.1 GCA_025463305.1 Ilumatobacteraceae bacterium | reverse complement strand
GAGCGCACGCCCTCCACCTGCGACTGGATCCAGTGCTGCTCCTCGGTGTCCTGGATGTGCATGTACTCGATGCCGATGGTGCGGCAGTACGCATCGCGCAGCACGCCGAGCAGATCGCCCAACGTCTGCTTCTCGAGGCCTCCGACGCCGCCGGTGAGGAACTCGCGCTCGAGGTCCCAGATCGTCAGGCCGTACGTGGCGGGATCGAGCTCGCTCGGCATCATCGGCTGCTTCCAGCGCAGCGGATCGAGATCGGCGATGAGGTGGCCGCGCACGCGGTGCACGCGGATCAGCGTGGCGATCTGCATCTGCTTGTGCAGCATCGCGTCCTCGCTGTTCGCGGGGTTCACGTCGGTGCGCCACTTGACGGCCTCGTAGGGAACGTCGAGGTCGGTGAAGATCTGCTCGTAGAAGCCGTGGTCGCCCATCAGCAGCTCGTGGATCCGCTTCAGGAACAAGCCGCTCTCGGCGCCCTGGATGATGCGGTGGTCGTACGTGCTGGTGATCGTGACGACCTTGCTGACACCGAGCGAGCCGAGCGAGCGCTGATCGCTGCCCTGGAACTCGGCCGGGTACTCGATGCTGCCGACGCCGACGATGACACCCTGGCCAGGCATCAGCCGCGGCACGCTCTGCACCGTGCCGATGGTGCCCGGGTTGGTGAGCGACACGGTGGCGCCCTGGAAGTCGGCGACCGTGAGCTTGTTGCTCTTCACCTTGCGGACGAGGTCGTCGTAGGCCGCGAGGAACTGGTCGAACGACAACGTGTTCGCGTCGCGCAGCACGGGCACCACGAGCGTGCGGCTGCCGTCGGACTTGGCGACATCGACCGCGAGGCCCATGTTCACGTTCGCGTTGCGGATGATGCGCGGCTTGCCGTCGGCACCCTCGACGAAGGTGTTGTTCATCTGCGGCACCGCGTCGCCGATGGCGCGGGCGATGGCGTAGCCGATGATGTGGGTGAAGCTGATCTTGCTCTGGCCGGCGCGGGTGCGGTAGCCGTTGATGATCTTGCGGTTGACCTCGAGCAGCTTGGCCGGCACGTTGCGGAAGCTGGTGGCGGTGGGCACCGAGAGGCTGCGCTCCATGTTCGCAGCGATGGCGGCGCCGGCGCCGCGGATCGGCTCGCTCAGGTCCTCGACGACAGCCGGGGCCGCGGCGACTGCGACAGGCGCAGCAGCGGGCGCGCTCGGCGCGGCGGCGACAGGGGCGGGAGCCGTTGCGGTGGTGGCACCGTTGCTCGGCGCGAGGTCGGGCGACGTGCTCTTGTAGTCCGAGAAGAACTCCTGCCACGCCTCCCCCACCGCGGCCGGATCAGCACGGAACTGCTCGTACATCTCGTCGACGAGCCATGAGTTCGCGCCGAAGGATTGGCCGGTTTCTTGTTGCGTTGACATCACTGCTGATGGTATCGGTCCCGAACTGCTCGAATTGAGCACAAGCGGTTGCTGCGAGCACCCGTGTGGCCGTTCCCCACATGACCGGCCGGGTGAGACGCAGCCCAGATGAGACGGAGGGCACCTTGAATTAAACAAGCGGGGACTTGTAGATTGCGGGGTATGCAAACCCGCCACCTCATCGCGAGCAGCATCGCTGGACTCGCCACCATCGCCCTCGTCGGGTGCAGCAGCTCGTCGAACTCGTCGGGCGCCACGATCCCGGCGAACGCCGGCCTGGTCGTCTACGCCGGCCCGGGCATCAAGTTCGACAAGACGTCGTACACGGCCACGGCCGGTGCCGCCGTCGTCGTCGCCTACGACAACCGCGATGCGCAGCGGCACACGCTCGACATCGTCAACTCGAGCAAGACCGTCGTCGGCGGCGAGCTCAACGTCGGCAAGAGCGGCGACATCGCCACCGGCACCTACGACCTGCCCGCCGGCACCTACACCCTCGAGTGCCTGGTGCCCGGACACGACGCGATGCGTGCCACGCTCGTCGTCAAGTGAGCCGCCACCGCAAGCGCTGAGCGCGACAATCGAGACCGGACGCGAAGAAGGACCGCCCCGAGGGGCGGTCCTTCTTCCGTTCCGACGTGTTGTTGGATCAGGCCTTGAACAGGATCTCGGTGAGGATCCAGAGCACGAACCACAGGCTGAACGCCGTGATGATCGCGTTCTTGTGGCTCTCGTAGGGCCAGAGCAACTTGTTGGTGTTCGCCTTGCCGCCGATGATCCCGAGGCAGTTGAGCTCGAACACGATGCCGATGACGACGGCGATGGCCACGAACGCGGAGGCCTTGCCGGGGCCGCCGGTCCAGATGCCGCTGTTGAAGAAGTGCGCCGAGCCGACCATGAAGAACAGCATCGACACCGAGAAGATGGTGTTCTGACGGCTGGCCAGCAGCGCGGCCCGACCGGCACCGGCAGCGGCCGGATCGGCCTCGCCACCGGCGAGCAGGTTGGCGGCGTTGGCGAGCACGATCTTCTGGTTCTTCCAGATGACCATCCAGACGTTGGCGGCCATCGTGATGCCGAACAGCATGCCGACCATGATCGCTGCGTCGTGCGAGACGCCCTGCAGCGAGTTCTTGGTCAGGAAGTCCTTCATGTAGTCCTTGGTGATGCCCACGATGAGCAGGCCGGTCACCAGGGTGAACAGCGCGGCGTAGCGGAACCACCAGAGCGCCTTGCGGGCGACCTTGTCGATCGCGATGTTGCGGGCCCGGCCCTCGTCGCCGTACGCGGCGAACGCCGGCACCTGGACGAGGTTGAAGTAGTAGAGCAAGCCGATCCAGGTGATGCCACCCAGGACGTGCAGCCAACGGAAGCCGAAGGTGAGTCCGAATCGCGAAAATAGCTCCATCGTGGAGGCCCCCATTTAGTCAAGTGGTCGGTTCGTTTAAGAACGTAGCACTGCCGTGGGGGGCGAGCACAGAATCGTGCGGCGCTGTGCTCGTGGGCGCTCGCAGCCCTGGCCAGACACGGCGTGCCCGGTAGCCTGGTCGGGTCATGGCCCACGAATTCATCTACACCTGTTACAAGCTCGCCCGCCACTACCCGCCCGATCGCACGGTGCTGGAGAACATCTCGCTGTCGTTCTACCCCGGCGCGAAGATCGGCGTCCTCGGCTCCAACGGTGCCGGCAAGTCGAGCCTGCTGAAGATCATGGCCGGCCTCGACGACGGGTTCAGTGGCGAGGCCCGGCTCACGCCCGGCTTCACCGTCGGCTACCTCGCCCAGGAGCCGCAGCTCGATCCCACCAAGGACGTGCTCGGCAACGTGATGGACGGCGTCGCCGAGGTCAAGGGCGTGCTCGATCGGTACAACGAGGTCATGGCGATGTGGGCCGACCCCGACGCCGACTACGACAAGATCGGCGTGCTGCAGGCCGAGCTGGAAGACAAGATCGCCGCCACCGACGCGTGGAGCCTCGAGCGCAACGTCGAGATCGCGATGGACGCGCTCCGCTGCCCACCGAACGACGCCGACGTCACCACGCTCAGCGGCGGCGAGCGGCGCCGGGTCGCGCTGTGCCGGCTGCTGCTCAGCCACCCCGACCTGCTGCTGCTCGACGAGCCCACCAACCACCTCGACGCCGAGAGCGTCGAGTGGCTGGAACGCTTCCTCAAGGACTACAGCGGCACCGTCGTCGCGATCACCCACGATCGCTACTTCCTCGACAACGTCGCCAAGTGGATCCTCGAGCTCGACCGCGGCCGCGGCATCCCGTTCGAGGGCAACTACTCGAGCTGGCTCGAGCAGAAGCAGGAGCGCCTGGCCCGCGAGGAGAAGAGCAACGAGAACCGGCGCCGCACCCTCGAGCGCGAGCTCGAGTGGGTGCGGATGTCGCCCAAGGCTCGCCAGGCCAAGGGCAAGGCCCGGCTGTCGGCGTACGACAAGCTGCAGTCCGAGGCCGAGGCGGCCGAGCGCGGTCCCGACAAGTTGGAGATCACCATCCCGGCCGGCAAACGCCTCGGCGACACGGTGATCGAGGTCCACAACCTCGCCAAGGCGTTCGGCGATCGGTTGCTCATCGAGGACCTCTCGTTCACGCTGCCCAAGGCCGGCATCGTCGGCATCATCGGCCCGAACGGCGCCGGCAAGACCACCCTGTTCAAGATGCTCACCGGGCAGGAGGAGTCCGACTCGGGCAGCGTCACGATCGGCGACACGGTGCAGATGGCCTACGTCGACCAGGGTCGCGACAGCCTCGACGACGAGGCCACGGTCTACGAGGAGATCACCGGCAACATCGAGCACATGAAGGTCGGCAACCGCGAGATCAACGGCCGGGCCTACGTCGCCAGCTTCAACTTCAAGGGCAGCGATCAGCAGAAGAAGGTCGGCGACCTCTCGGGTGGTGAGCGCAACCGCGTCCACCTCGCCAAGCTGCTCAAGACCGGCGGCAACGTGCTGCTGCTCGACGAGCCCACCAACGACCTCGACGTCGACACGCTGCGTGCGCTGGAGAACTCGCTCGAGGCCTTCCCCGGATGTGCCGTCGTCATCAGCCACGATCGCTGGTTCCTCGACCGCCTCGCCACCCACGTGCTCGCGTTCGAGGGCGACAGCCAGGTGCGCTGGTTCGAGGGCAACTTCAGCGAGTACGAGGCCTGGCGGCGCAAGGAGATGGGCGCCGCGGCGGCCGAGCAGCCGCACCGGATCAAGTACAAGCCGCTCGCCCGCTGATGCGGATGCTGCCATGACGTTGGGCTCACTGCGTGCGGTGTGTGCCGCGGTGTTCGTGTGCGGGATCGCCGGGCTGATCATCAGCTCGGTGCTGAACAACAACGGCGCCGTGCTCACCGTCGGGCTCACCACAGTGGTCGCCGCGGTGTCGTTGCTGGCGGCCTCCGCCGTCGTGCGCCGCGAGCCCATCGACGCGTTCGAAGAAGCCGACGCCGAGCAGCTCGAGTCGTCGGTGCAGAACCTCGTCGCCGCGGGGGCGCCCGAGACCGACGTCCGCAACCTCGTCCGCGAAGCCATGCGCCTCGGCCGGCGCAGCTGACGGTGGAGGCCACGACGCGCACCTCCGACTCGACCGACGGCATCGAGACCGACGCGGCGTTGGCCTCCCGGCTGGCCGTCGAGGCCGGGCGGTTGCTGGTCGAGCTGCGCGACGAGATGTTCGCTGCGCACGCGCCGTCGTGGCAGGTGATGGACAACGGCGACATGCTCGCCCACCGCTTCCTGATGCACGAGCTCGGCGAGCACCGACCGCTCGATGCGGTGCTGTCGGAGGAGGGCGCCGACGACGGCCGCCGGTTCCACACCGATCGGGTGTGGATCGTCGATCCGCTCGACGGAACCAACGAGTACGGCGAGCGCGGCCGTCACGACTGGGCCGTGCACGTCGCGCTGTGGCACACCGATGCGCTCACCGCCGCTGCGGTCAGCCTGCCGGCGATGGACATGGTGTTCGCCACCGATCCCGCGCCGGTGCTGCCGCCACGCCGGTTCGACAAGCCGCGGCTCATCACCAGCCGCAACCGCGCCCCGCACGCAGCGGTCATCGTCGCCAACAAGCTCGGCTGCGAGGCCGTGCGCCTCGGCTCGGCCGGCGCCAAGGGCATGGCCGTCGTGCTCGGCGAGGCCGACATCTACCTGCACGACGGCGGGATGTACCAGTGGGACTCCGCCGCGCCGACCGGTGTGGCGGCGGCCGCCGGCCTGCACGTCAGCCGCATCGACGGTTCGCCGCTCGTCTACAACGCTCGCGACGCGTGGCTCCCCGACTTCCTGCTGTGTCGCCAGGAGCTCGCCGAGCCGGTGCTCGACGCGCTGTGGGGTGATCGCTGGCGGCGACGTCGCGATGCCGGCTGGCGCTGAGGTCGGGCATCCGTGGAGCTGAAGTCGACCCGGTTCGAGGTGGACGGACACGTCGCCACCGTGTGGCTGCACCGCCCGCACCGGCACAACGCCTGGACCGGGCGGATGCACACCGAGTACCGCTGGATCCTCGCCGAGCTGGAAGCCGATCCCGCCGTGCGTGCCGTGGTCCTCACAGGCACTCCCCCGGCGTTCTGCGTCGGCGGCGACAGTGAAGCGCTCGCCGGCCACGCCGAGCGGGGCAGCTACGACACCGGCCTCGATGACGCGGCGGCGACGCCCGGGTACGGCGTGCGCCCCGAGCTCGATCACGAGTTCGCGTTCCAGTTCGGGATGCGCCTGCCGTTGATCGCCGCGGTGAACGGTGCGTGCGCCGGCATCGGGCTCGCGGTGGCGATGTTCTGCGACCTCCGCTTCGCCAGTGCGGGCGCGAAGATGACGACGGCGGCCGCCAAGCTCGGCCTGCCGGCGGAGTACGGCTTGAGCTGGATCCTGCCCCGCCTCGCCGGCGTCACCCGCGCCAACGATCTGCTGCTGTCCGGGCGGGTGTTCACCGCCGCCGAGACGACCGACTGGGGGCTGTGGAACGGCGTGTGCACCGACGGCGAATCCACCTTGGCGACAGCGACGGCCTACGCCCGCCGGCTGGCCGACACCGCCGGACCCACCGCGGTGCGGATGACGAAGCGTCAGGTCTACGACGATCTGCTCAGCCACGACGTCGGCGCGTCGATCGTCGAGTCGAAGCGGTTGATGAGCGAGGCGATGGCCACGGCCGAGTACCGCGAGGGCGTCGCTGCGTTGCGCGAGAAGCGCCCACCGCGCTTCGGCTGACCGGACGGCCGATGGGCCGGCTGGCCGATCGCCGGGCGCACGGTCCCGTCGCGTCGTGTGACGCTCGGCACCACTCGCGACAAGTCCGGTGCTCGCGCAACGCCGAGGTCGTGCGGGCAGCCAGACTGACGGGGTGCCGACGATCACCAACGACGACCAGGCGTGGGGTGCGTTCACCGATGCCGCCCCATGGGTGCTCGACCGCTCCGACATTGCCTGGCTGCCCCTCGCAGCCCGACTCCGCGCGGCAGCGCAGGCCGAGGTGCCGCGACTGACCAAGCCGTCGAAGCTGCCACCCGGCACGCGCGTCGTCAGCGTCGCCGGCCGGCTGGGCTACGCCATCGTCCCGTGGGCGGTCCGCAAGCGCCGCAAGCAGTACGCCGACCAGAGCGCGAGCCGTGCCGACGTGTCGCTCCGCCTGCGCAAGGCGGCCGAGGTGCTCGGCCCCACGTACATCAAGCTCGGCCAGATCATCTCCAGCGGCGACGGACTGTTCCCCGCCGAGCTCGTCAGTGAGTTCAAGCTCTGCCGCGATCAGGTGCCGGCCGAGTCGTGGGACGACGTGCGCCTCACCGTGGAGCAGGACCTCGGCGCCCGGCTCGAGGACGTGTTCTCGTTCTTCGACACCAAGCCGATCGCCGCGGCGTCCATCGCCCAGGTGCACGCGGCCACTCTGCTCTCCGGCGAAGAGGTGGTCGTCAAGGTGCAGCGCCCGGCCGTCAGCCAACTCGTGCGCAAGGACCTGCGCGTCATGGCCTGGCTCGCCCCGCACCTCGTCGGGCGGATCCCCATCGCCGCGCTCGCCAACCCGCCGGCGCTCGTCGACCTGTTCGCCGAGACGATCGTCGAGGAGCTCGACTTCCGCATCGAGGGCGCCAACATGCTCGACATGGCGGCCGTCCTGCACGACCTGAAGCAGGACCGCTTCGTGGTTCCCCGCCCGCACCCCAAGCTCGTGACGCGTCGCGTGCTGGTGATGGAGCGAGTCAACGGCTTCAACTTCGACGACGTCGCCGGCATGCACGACGCGGGCATCGACACCGAAGCCGTCATTCGCTCCGGGATGATCGCCTTCATGGAGGGCGCGATGGTGGAGGGCATCTTCCACGGCGACCTCCACGGCGGCAACATGCTGGTGCTCGCCGACGGGCGCACCGCGCTGCTCGACTTCGGCATCGTCGGCCGGCTCAGCAACGAGCGTCGGCTGGCCTTCCTGCGGCTGATGCTCGGGGCCACGAGCAACGACGTCAAGGGCCAGATCGCCGCGCTGCGCGACCTGGGCGCGCTCCCCCGCGACACCGACCTCGACGCGGTCATCAAGGACCTGCGCCTCGATCAGCCCACCATCGACCCGACGACGCTGTCGGGCGAGGAGCTGGTCAAGGAGGTGCAGCGCGTCGTCAAAGCCCTGCTCGGCTACGGCGCCCGACTGCCGAAGGAGCTGATGCTCTACGTCAAGAACATGGTGTTCCTCGACGGTGCCATCGCTCGGCTCGCGCCGAACCTCGACATCATCGGTGAGATCGCCAACATCTCGATGCTGTTCGCGCAGCGCCACGGCGAGCGGCTGGGCCGCGAGCTCGGCGTCGCTCCGGACTCGTGGACGGTGGACCTCGACAGCGTCAAGGCCGGCTTCGGGCTCGAGCCCACCGCCGACTCGCTGACGTACAAGGACCTCCAGGCCCGGCGCGAGCTGATCCAGAAGCGGATGCGCGACCACGTCGGCAAGTGACGTCCGAGGGGCGACGCGGGATTCCCGCCGCTGCGGCCCGCTCGCTCTAACCTGGACCACCTCATGCGCCTCGTGATCGCCCGCTGCACCGTCGACTACAACGGTCGGCTCTCCGCCCACCTGCCCGAGGCCGTGCGGCTGATCATGGTCAAGGCCGACGGCTGCGTGGCCATCCACGCCGACGGCGGCGCGTACAAGCCGCTCAACTGGATGAACGCCCCGAACACGCTCGTCGACCACGGCGATCACTGGATCGTCACCAACCCGAAGGCCGAGCAGCTCACCATCAACCTGCTCGAGATCATCCACGAGGCCGGTCACGAGCTGGGCGAGGATCCCGGGCTGCAGAAGGACGGCGTCGAGGCCCATCTCCAGGAGCTGCTCGCCGCGTCGCCGCACTCCATCGAGGTCGGCCTCACGCTGGTGCGCCGCGAGTACCCGACGGCCATCGGCCCGATCGACCTCGTCTGCCGCGATGCCGGCGGTCAGGTCGTGGCCATCGAGGTCAAGCGCCGCGGCGAGATCGACGGGGTCGAGCAGCTCGCCCGGTACATCGAGCGGCTGCACCTCGATTCGTCACTCGGCGCCGTGCGCGGCGTGTTCGTCGCCCAGGTCGTCAAGCCCCAGGCGCGCGTGCTGGCCGAGGCACGCGGGTTCACGTGGGTCGAGGTCGACTACGACGAGTTGCGCGGCATGCGTCCGGACGAGCTCCGCCTCTTCTGAGCCGTCCTGGTCTCGCGTTGGGGCTCCGACGGGTCGCGCTCGCGCGGGCGCATGCCAGGATGGCCGGCGATGGACGAGGGACAGGACTTCCAGGCGACGCTCGACGCACTGGTCGGAACGCCGATGGGGTCGGCCGCACCCCACTCTGGGCCCGACCCGGTGAACCAGCCGATGATCCGCCACTGGGCGGCCGCGTTCGAGGACGACAACCCGGTGTACGTCGATCCGGAGTTCGCCGAGGCGTCGCGGTTCGGCGGCATCGTCGCTCCGCCGCTGATGCTGCAGACGTGGACGATGGGCACACCGATGATCACGGGCATCAAGGAGCGCGGCGGCGCCCCACAACCGTCGAACGACCGTGGTCCGCTCGCCGTGTTCGACGAGGCCGGCTTCGTCGGCACGCTCGCGGCCAACTCGGAGTTCGAGATCGAGCGCTACCTGCGGCCGGGCGAGGTGGTGTCGTCCGCGGCCGTGATCGAGTCGATCTCGAACCAGAAGACGACGCGAATGGGCATCGGCCACTTCGTCACGTGGGTCACCACCTACACGGTCGAGTCCGGCGAGATCGTGGGCACGCAGCGGTTCCGCGTCCTCAAGTTCAAGCCGGGGAGCGCAGCGTGAGCGCGCACCGCACCCTGACGCTCGCCGATGTCGCCGTCGGCGACCAGCTGCCCGAGCTGGTGATCGACATGACCGCCACCGTCGTGGTGGCCGGCGCGATCGCGACGCGCGACTTCATGCCGGTGCACCACGATCGCAACTACGCGAACGCGCAGGGATCGCCGGAGATCTTCATGAACATCCTCTCCGACACGGCCTACTGCAGCCGCTTCGTCACCGACTGGGCGGGTCCGGAGGCGATGGTGCGCTCGCTGAAGATCCGCCTCGGCGGCCCGGCGTACGCGAACACGATCCTCACCTACACCGGCTCGGTCACGGCCGTGACCGCGCTCGACGCCGGCGAGGCACTGGTCGAGGTCACGCTCCGCGCCATGAACGACTACGGCGAGCACGTCAGCGGCACGTTGACGGTGAACCTCCCGGCGGGCTGAACCGCCTGCGCGATAGGTTGGCGCTGGTCATGCAGCACGTCAACGGGGTCATCCAGCACTACGCGTGGGGTCATCCCACGGCCATCGCCGACCTGCTCGGCGTCGAGCCCGACGGACGCCCGCAGGCCGAGCTGTGGTTCGGCACCCATCCGGGCGGACCGAGCCACCTCGATGACGGCCGCACCCTGGAGTCGGCCGTCGGCCCGCTGTCGTTCCTGCTGAAGGTGCTCGCGGCCGACACGCCACTGTCGTTGCAAGTGCATCCATCGCGCGCGCAGGCGATCGCCGGCTTCGACCGTGAGGAGGCAGCCGGCATCCCGATCGACTCGCCGCACCGCAACTACCGCGACCGGATGCACAAGCCGGAGCTGATGTACGCGTTGACGCCGTTCGAGGCGGTGTGCGGCATCGCCCCGCTCGATCAGACCGACGCGCTGCTCGCCGAGCTCGGGCCGAGCGCTGCGCCGTTGCGCGCGATCCTCGGCCACGGCGGGGTCAACGCGGCCATCGGGCTGCTGCTCCACGATCGCCCGGACATCACCGGCCTCGTCACCGCCGCCGCGGGTCATCACGATCCCTGTTGCCGTTGGCTCGCGACGGCCGCCGAGCTGTACCCCGGCGATCCGTCGGCCGCCATCATCCTGCTGCTCAACTACCTGCAGATGAAGCCCGGCGAGGCGATCTTCCTCGGCGCCGGCAACATCCACGCCTATCTGCGCGGCACCGGCATCGAGGTCATGGCCGCGTCGGACAACGTGCTGCGCTGCGGACTGACGGCCAAGTACGTCGATGTAGACGAGGTGCTGCGGATCCTCGACGACACTCCCCTGGCCGACCCGCTGGTCCATCCCGTCGTCGCCGACGACGGCGGCGTCACGTTCCCCGTCCCCGTCGACGACTTCCGGATCACCCGCTACGACGTCGACGGCACGACGCGCTGGATCGCCGACGGCCCCGAGCTGGTCTTCTGCACCGCGGGCACGATCGACGACGTCGGCATCGCGCCTGGAACGTGCATGGCGATGCTCGACGGCGAGCACGCGATCCTCACGGGCGACGCCACGGTCTTCCGAATCGGCGGCCGCTGACCGGAGGGTTTGCGCACCACCTGGGCGCATCACAAACCCTCCGGTTCGGGCTCGCATGCCGAGCGGAGGACGTGCAAACCGGGCGGGTGGTGACCAAACCCTCCAGCCGGTCGGCGGCTCGATCAGGAGCCGACGGTCTTGCGGATCTCGACGATCTTCTCGGTGGCGTGGTTGGCGTCCTCGCCGCGCTCGTCCATCAGCGCGGCGCGGTCCTTGGCGGCTTCGCGCTCGGCCTTGGCGGTGTCGACTCGGGCGATGGCGGCTTCCGTGCCGTGCTCGTGGATGAACTCGGCCCACTCGACGAGCTGCTCCACCATCTCGCTCTCCGGCACGACGGCGACGTTGCGGCCCTTGACGAACAGGTGCCCGCGCTTGTTGCCGGCGGCGATGCCGAGGTCGGCCTCGCGCGCCTCGCCCGGACCATTGACGACGCAGCCCATGACGGCCACCTGGAGCGGGATCTCGCGATCGCCGAAGGCCTCCATCGCCCGCTTGGCGACATCGATGACGTCGATCTCGGCGCGCCCGCAGCTGGGGCAGGCGATGAGGTCGATGTTCTTGCGCTCGCGCAGGCCGAGCGACTCGAGCAGCTGGCGGCCTGCTCGAGCCTCCTCGACGGGATCGGCGGTGAGGCTGTAGCGGATGGTGTCGCCGATGCCTTCCATGAGCAACGTGGCGATGCCGGCCGTGGCCTTCAGCAGCCCGGCCGGCGGCGGCCCGGCCTCGGTGACGCCGAGGTGCAGCGGGATGTCGGTGGCCTCACTGAGCTGACGGTAGGCCTCGACCATCAGGGGCACGCTGGACGCCTTGACGCTGATCTTGACGAGGTCGAAGTCGACCTCCTGGAAGTAGCGGAGCTCCTGCATCGCGGACTCCACCATCGCCTCCGGCTTGATGCCGCCCCACTTCTCGTACAGCGCGGGGTCGAGCGAGCCGCCGTTGACGCCGATGCGGATGGGCACCTTGCGGTCGCGGGCCTCGGCGGCCACGGCGCGGATGTGCTCGGGCTTGCGGATGTTGCCGGGGTTGAGCCTGAGGCCGTGCACCCCGGCCTCCATCGCCGCCAGCGCCATCTTGTACTGGTGGTGGATGTCGGCGATGATCGGAATCGGCGAGCGGGGCACGATCTGGGCGAGACCGACGGCTGCCTCGGGCTCGTTGCACGTGCAGCGCACGATGTCGCAGCCTGCCGCTGCGAGCGCGTAGATCTGCTGCAGCGTGCCCTCGACATCGGCGGTCTTGGTGATGGTCATCGACTGCACGGTGATGGGCGCGCCGCCGCCCACCGGCACCTTGCCGACGAAGATCTGACGGGTGTTGCGACGTTCGAACATCATCGTCAGTGTGCCACTGCCTCGGCCGTTGCGGCTCAGCCGTTGATCGGCTTGGTGATGTCGAGGTACAGGCCGGTGAACAGGACGAACACCAGGAACGTCATCACCGCCATGGCCACCGGCACCATCTTGCCGACGTCGGCGCGGTAGACCTTGCCCTTGCGCGAGCGGATCCGTTCGTAGGTCGCGACCGCGGCATGACCGCCATCGAAGGGCAGCAGCGGGGTCAGGTTGAGCAAGCCGACGAACACGTTCACGCCGGCGAGCGTGAGCAGGATGCCCGCCAGACCGGTCTCCTTGCCGATGTCCGAGCTGAGCCGGCTGATGCCGTACACCGTGACCGGCTGGGTGGCCTGATCGTTGTTCTCGCCGACGAGGTGCTGGTAGATGTTCACCGGGTTCATCACCTTGACGACGCCGCCGACGCTGTTCCACGCCGCTGAGCCGAGATCGGTGAAGCTGTCGACGAACGCCGTGCCGAGCGGCTGGCCGACGAAGTGGTTCTCGAACCCGGAGCTGACGCCCAGGTACGCCGTGCTGATGGTGGGATCCGGGTTCTTGCCGAGGACCGCCGTGAGCGCGACGTCCTTGCCGTCGCGCAGGACGACGAGCGAGATCGTGTCGCCCGGCTGATGACTGCGGACGATGACGCCGAGCGCATCGGAGTCCTTCGGTGTCGTGCCGTCGATGCTCAGCACGGTGTCGCCGGGCTTCACGCCCGCGTTGGCCGCGCCGCTGTCCTTGGTGACCTCGGCGATGCCCAGCTTCGTGCTCGGCTCGTTCTTGCCCCACGTCGAGTAGACCGTGAACAGCAGCACGATGGCGATGATCATGTGCATGATCGAGCCGGCGCAGATGGTGAGCATCCGGCGCGGGTAGCTCTTGTTGCGGTACGCCCGCTCCTCGTCCTCCGGCGGGGTCTCGTCGAGGTTGTTCATCCCGACGATGCGCACGAACGCGCCGACCGGCAGCATCCGCACCCCGTACTCGATCTCGCCGCGGCGGAAGCTCCACAGCTTGGGGCCCATGCCCATGAAGAACTGGGTGACCTTCATGCCGGAGCGTCGAGCGGTGAAGAAGTGCCCGCACTCGTGCAGGAACACCGAGATCAGCAGCCCGACGACGAACACGAACGTCCAGATGTTGACGACCGCCAGCAGCACCAGCAGACCGAGGATCACGCCGATGCCGAGCACGGCCTTGATGCCGCCCACCGTCTCGTCCTCTTCGCCCAGCGCGCCGCCGGCGAGGACCTCGCCACGGATGCGTTCGTACGTGTTGCTCATCGAGCGAGCTCCTTCTGGGCGGCCCGACGCGCCGTTGCGTCTGCCTCCACGATGTCTTCTACGGACATGGCAGATGTATCGGATGGTTCGGCGTGCTGCTGGAGCACTGCGTCGCAGATCTCGGCGATCTGGGTCCATCGGATCCGGCCGGCGAGGAACGCCTCGACGGCCTCCTCGTTCGCGGCGCTGAGCCACGCCGGGGCCGAGCCGCCGATGCGACCCGCCGCGTAGGCGAGCGAGAGGCAGCGGAACGTGCCGAGGTCGGGCGCCTCGAAGTCGAGCCGGCTGAGCGTGGTCCAGTCGATGCGGCCGAACGGCGTACCGATGCGGTTCGGGTACGCCAGCGCATAGCCGATGGGTAGGCGCATGTCGGGCAGGCTCAGTTGGGCGATGGTGGCGCCGTCGGTGAACTCGACCATCGAATGGATGATCGACTGCGGATGGACCACCACCTCGATCTGGTCGTACGGCGTGCCGAACAGCTCGTGGGCCTCGATCACCTCGAGGCCCTTGTTCATCAGCGTCGACGAGTCGATGGTGATCTTCGGGCCCATCTTCCACGTGGGGTGGGCCAGCGCCTGCTCCACGCCGACCTCGGCCAGCTCTGCAGCAGTACGCCCACGAAACGGGCCACCGCTGGCCGTGAGCACGACCCGGGCGACCTCGTCGGCCGGTCGGGCGGAGCTGCGCAGGCACTGGTGCACCGCGCAGTGCTCGGAGTCCACCGGGACCAGCTCGGCGCCGGGCAGCAGGCGCAACGGCTGCACCACCGGGCCGGCGGCGATGAGGCTCTCCTTGTTCGCCAGCGCCAGCCGCTTGCCGGCGCGCAGCGTGCTGATGGTGACCGGCAGGCCGGCGAACCCGACGACCGCGTTGACCACGACATCCGCGTCGGCGGCGAGATCGGCGAGGTCGGCGATGACCTCGGCGAACGGGAGCGCTGCCGCGACCTCGGCCCGCCTCGCCGGGTCGGCGACCGCGACGACCTTCGGCCGGAACTCGCGGGCCTGGGCGATGAGCGCGTCGACGGACGAGCCGACGCCGAGGCCGACGACCTCGTAGCGGCCCGCCTCGGCGCGGATGACGTCGAGCGTCTGGGTCCCGATGGAACCGGTGGAGCCGGCGATGGCAACCCGCGTCGCAGTCATGGCGGCCAGTCTGTCAGCGACGGCGGATCAAGCGTCGGCGCGAGCCGTACGTCTCACCCGGCACTCACTTGCCCGTGTACTTCGTCCACGGCTCGAGTGTGATGGTGAGGTAGTACGCCGCCGGCAGCACGAAGAGGAAGCCGTCGAACCGGTCCAGCACGCCGCCGTGTCCCTTGACGATGGACCCGAAGTCCTTGATGTCGAGGTTGCGCTTGAACATGCTCTCGGTGAGATCGCCCAGCGGGGCGACGATGGCGATCACGATGGCCAGGAAGATCAGGTTCGACGTCGTCCAGTTGTGGCTCTTCTGGGAGATGCCGATCGCGACCAGGGCGACGATGGTGAAGAACGCACCACCGATGAAGCCCTCGACCGACTTGTTCGGGCTGATCCATCCACGTAGCGGGGTTCGTCCGGCGGCAGAGCCGACCACGAGCGCACCGATGTCGTTGACCACGACGCCGACGGCGAGGATGAGGATGGTGTCGGTGCCGACGTGGGGCGGCGCGAACCGGCTCACGGTCTCCAGCCGGAGGATCAATCCGCCGAACGCACCCGCGAGCCCGATCCACGTGAGGCCCAACGTCGTGATGGCCATGTTCGGCATCGGACTCGCATTGAGGTTCGGGGCGCCGATGAAGCTCACCGCTCCGGCGACGAACGCGAACATGATGACGAGTGGCACGGCCGCGTCGCCGTAGAAGTAGCCCGCCAAGGGTGCGGCGATGCAACCGACGATGCCGACCACGTTGGCCGGCTGGTAGCCCTTCTCGGTGACCTTCTCGAAGAACTCGACGGCCGCGAGGGCGATGACGATCACGACGATGGCGAGCACGGCCTGCGGGCGCCACTTGACCGCGCCGATGAACACGATCGCGAGCACAGCGCCGACGGCGATGGCGGTCGGCATGTCGCGGCCACCCACACCACCGGTGTTGGTGGTGGGCCCGGGGGTGGTGCGCACGCCGCCCGTGGTCGTGCGCGCCCGTGCCGCAGCGGCGGCGCGAGCCTGCTCTTCACGCGTGCGTGCGCGGCTCTTGGGCATCGGGCGGCCGGCGTCGTTGTCGGTGGGGTCGGTGCCGATGGTGATCCGGCCGGGGCCACGGGGCGCCGCTGCCGGCACGCCGCCGCTCGGGTCGGCGGCCTCGAACTCGAAGCCCTCCGGCACGGCACCCGTGACGGGCATCTGCCCGGAGCGCGCCATGTCGGAGACGTTCTCGTAGCCGGCGGACGGATCCGAGGTGTCGTCGTCGCTCCAGACGGGCGCGCTCGACGAGAACGTCGACCACACGTCGAGGTCGTCGGTGGAGTCACCGAGCACTCGCGGCATGTCGCCGGTGGGAGGCTCGGTCCAGTGCGGGAGCGGGCCGGTGTTGTCGTCGAACGAGATCGTCGGCCGCTCGGCCGTCTCGCTCGGGTCGCCGAACAGCGGCGGGCCGAAGTCGTCGTCCTCGCGTTTGCTGCCGCGCCACACGTCGTCACTCATCGTCCGGACTCCTTCGCGGGTTGCATCAGATTGTCGAGAACACCCACGCCGCTCATACCTCGAGCAGCTCCGCTTCCTTGCGGGTGAACGCCTTGTCGATGAGCTCGACGTGATCGTGAGTGATCTTCTCCATGTCCTTCTCGGCGCGCTCCAGCTCGTCGGCGGAGATCTCGCTCGCCTTCTCGGCGGCCTCGAGCTGCTTGCGTGCGTCGCGGCGGAGGTTGCGCACGGCGATGCGCCCGTCCTCGGCGAGGGTCTTCACGATCTTCACGTACTCCTTGCGCCGCTGCTCGGTGAGCGCGGGGATGCTGAGCCGGATGATGACACCGTCGTTGGACGGCGACATGCCGAGATCGCTCTCGCGGATGGCCTTCTCGATGGGGCCGAGCGTGGCGCGGTCGTGCGGCTTGATGATCAGCTGGCGCGGCTCGGGGACCTGCACGGCGGCCAGCTGCTGCAGCGGCACCATCGTGCCGTAGTACTCGACGACGATGCGGTCGACGAGCGATGGCGTCGCCCGACCGGTGCGCACCGTCGTGAACTGAGCCTGCACGTGCTGGACGGCTTTGTCCATCTTGTCCATGGCTTCGAGGAGGGTCTCTTCGATCACGGCGACAAGCGTACAGAGGCGGGAGTATGCCGAACGTGCATCGCGGTCGGGCACCGCATCTCGCACTCCGTCACCACGGGGCGGAATGCCCATGCGAGACGGGTCAGGCGGGCTCGTCAGTGATGATCGTGCCGACCTGCTCGCCCTCGAGGATCGCCCGCAGCGCCCCGTGCGCCGACATGTCGAACACGACGATGGGCAACTTGTTGTCGCGGCAGAAGGCGATGGCCGTGGAGTCCATGACCTTCAGGTCCTTGGTCATCACGTCCATGTAGCTGACCCGGTCGTACTTCGTGGCCGTGGGGTCGAGGCGGGGGTCGGCGGAATACACGCCATCGACGCCCGAGTGGGTGCCCTTGAGCAGCGCGTCTGCGTCGAGCTCGGCGGCACGCAGCGCGGCCGCGGTGTCGGTGGTGAAGAAGGGGTTGCCGGTGCCGGCCGCGAAGATGACGACGCGACCCTTCTCGAGGTGACGCATCGCCCGGCGACGGATGTACGGCTCGGCGATGCGCGGCATCTCGATGGCCGACTGCACACGGGTCGGCTGGCCGGCGCGCTCCAGCGCGTCCTGCAGGGCGAGCGCGTTCATCACGGTGCCGAGCATGCCGATGTGGTCGGACTGGGTGGCGTCCATCCCGGTCATCGCGCCCGTACGACCGCGCCAGAAGTTGCCACCGCCGACGACGACGCAGACGTCGACGCCGAGGTTCTCGCGCACGTCGAGGATCTCGAGCGCGGTGTGGGCGAGCGTTGCGCCGTCGAGCCCGGAGCCCGACGGGCCGGCCAACGCCTCACCCGATGGTTTGAAGACGATTCGCTTCCATCGGGGAGACGTGGTGGCCATGTCGGTCACTCAGCCGATCTCGACCTGAGCGAACCGGACGATCTTGGCGGAACCGATCAGCTGGGTGATCGAGACCTTGTCGTCCTTGGCGTACGGCTGGTCGAGCAGCGCAACGTCTTTGTAGAAGCCCTCGATGCGGCCGGCGATGATCTTCGGCAGCGCCGCTTCCGGCTTGCCCTCGTTGCGCGAGATGGTCTCGAGCGTCGCCTTCTCCGCGGCGACGACGTCTTCGGGGATGTCGTCGCGGCTGAGGTACTTCGGGCGGGCGAAGCCGATGTGCACGGCGACGTCGTGGGCGAGCTCGGGTGTGGCGCCCGACATCTCGATGAGCACGGCGTTGACACCACGGCCACCCTGGATGTGGACGTACGAGTCGAGCACGTTGCCGTCGGCAGCCTCGAAGCGGATCACATCGCCGATGCTGATGTTCTCCTTGAGGACGATCTTGAGGTCGTCGATCGTGGCGGTGTGCTCCGACACGGCGTCGACGCCCTTGGCGACGACGAGCTCGACCAGGGCGTTCGCCTCGGCCTTGAACTGGTCGCTGCTGGCGACGAAGTCGGTCTCGCTCTTCAGCTTGATGACGCCACCGACGTTGCCCTCGATGAGCAGGGCGACGACGCCCTGAGCGCTCTCGCGGTCGTCGCGCTTTGCGGCGGCCGAGAGGCCCTTCTCACGGAGCCACTGCTTGGCAGCTTCGACGTCGCCGCCGGTCTCCTCGAGCGCCTTCTTGCAATCCATCATGCCGGCGCCGGTCGACTGGCGCAGGGCCGAGATGTCCTTGGCGGAAATTGCCATTGCGTGCTCAGCCTTCCGTGCTGGTTTCGGTGGTCTCGGGAGCGGTCTCGATCGCCTCGTCGACGATCTCCTCGTCGGCGACCGCGACGCTGGACACGACGGACTCCGTCAGTGTCGACTCGTCGATCGACGGCGCGTCCTTGGCAGCCGCGAGGCGGGCCTCGCGCTCGGCCTGGGCAGCAGCCGCCTGCTTGCGGGCGTCGGCCTGGGCGGCGACGAACTCGGCGTCCTGCTCGGCGGTGCGCTTCGGGGCGGCCTGAGGGTTGCGGCGAGAGGCGATGTAGCGGCCCTCTTCGATCGCCTCGGCGATGACGCGGCTCATCAGCGCGTTGGCACGGATGGCATCGTCGTTGCCCGGGATCGGGTACTGGATGATGTCGGGGTCGACGTTGGTGTCGACGACCGCGATGATCGGGATCTTCAGCTTGTTCGCCTCGGTGACGGCGATGTGCTCCTTCTTGGTGTCCAGGATGAACACCGCGTCGGGGCGCTGCTGCATGCCGCGGATGCCGCCGAGGTTCTTCTGCAGCTTCTCCAGCTCACGGCTGAGGAGGAGGGCTTCCTTCTTCGGCATCGCCTCGAACTCGCCCGAGACCTGCATGCGCTCGTACTCCTGCATCTTGCTGACGCGCTTGGAGATCGTCTCGAAGTTGGTGAGCATGCCGCCGAGCCAACGCTCGTTGATGTACGGCATGCCGCACTTCTCGGCGTAGCTGCGCACGGGATCCTGGGCCTGCTTCTTGGTGCCGATGAACAGCACGTTGCCGCCCTTGGCCGACAGCTCGCGGACGAAGTTGTAGGCAACTTCGGCGCGCTGGAGCGTCTGGTCCAGGTCGATGATGTAGATGCCGTTGCGCTCACCGAAGATGAACCGCTTCATCTTCGGGTTCCAGCGACGGGTCTGGTGCCCGAAATGGACACCGGCTTCCAGCATTTGGCGCGTCGTGACGACAGCCATGGTCAACCACTCCTCTCCTGCGGTTCGATGGACACCCCGCCCGGCGCCGAAGCGACCGCAGGTGGGAGGGATGCTGATGTGCATTGCATGGGGGCCTGCTGACAGGCCGCCGAACAGCTTAGCGGGGCGTCGGACCGGTTCCCGCCGCGAAATCGCGCCCACCGAGCGCCGGACAGGCCGGCGGCAGGACCTCCGCGGGACGTCCCGGCCGACCGCTCGACGGCACCAGGCGCGGCCGGCGCCGGGTGATCCCGAGGTAGCCGGTGGGATCGAGGTAGGTGTCGCCGCGGCGAAGCCCGAAGTACAGCTCGTCGGTCGCCGTGCCGACCACCTCGCCTGCGGCGACGGTGTCCCCGTCGTGCAGCGCGCTCGATGCGAGCTCGCCGTAGGTGGCCGCGATGCCGTCGGCGTGGAGCACGACGACGTAGCGCACGCCGGCCACGACCCCGACGAAGGTCACCGGTCCGGCCGCGGCGGCGTGAACCGCAGCGCCGGGGCTGGTGTCGTACCCGATGCCGCGGTGTCCGGGGCAGTACGTGCACGCCGGACCGACGAACGGCTCGCTGATCGGCACGTCGACCGGGGGTCGGTAGCAGGAGGGCGACAGCGCCGCCACGAGCAGGACCAGAGCGATTCCCATGTGCACCTCGTCAGCCGTCGGGATGTCGGCAGATCGCTCCGCGAGCCCGGCATCGACGGCCGGGGCGTGGGGCCGCAGGCCCGGGTCAGGTCATGCCGCTGGCGGACATCCGCGAACGGAGCTGCAGCACGGCCTTGGTGTGGATCTGGGAGACCCGGCTCTCGGTGACGCCGAGCACGCCGCCGATCTCGGCGAGGGTGAGGCCCTCGTCGTAGTACAGCGAGAGCACGAGCTTCTCGCGGTCGGGCAGCTTGCGGATCTCGACCTTGACGGCCCGGCGGATCTCGACTTCTTCGTAGGCGCCGGACGGGCTGTCGGGCGTCTCGCCACGCAGCGAGCGCGGCTCGGCGCCGGCGACCAGCGCCCGGTCGAGCGGGCCGACGGTGGTGGAGGCGATGGCGGCGAGCCAGCGCTGGAACTCGGTACCGGTGAGGCCGAGGTGGCCGGAGAGCTCTTCCTCGCTCGGGCTGCGGCCGTACTTGGCCTCGAGGTCGTGGAAGGCGGTCTCGACCTCGCGGGCGCGGCTGCGCACCGAGCGCGGCACCCAGTCGAGCGAGCGGAGGCCGTCGAAGATGGCGCCGCGGATGCGCGGGACGGCGAAGGTCTCGAACTTCACACCACGGTCCGAGTCGAACCGCTCGACGGCGTCGATCAGCCCGAACACGCCCGCGCTGACGAGATCGCCCGGATCCACGCTGCTCGGCAGGCCTGCACCGACACGGCCGGCGACGAACTTCACCAGGGGCGAGTAGTGGACGATGATCCGCTCACGGGCCTTTGGATCGCGCGCCGTGAGCCAGCGGTCCCACCATCCTGCGAGCTCGGCGTCGCCAGAGGCTCGGCCCATGCTCTCCCGTCGTGAATCGGACATCAGCTCATGCCCTCGGATGCGTCTCGGTGTAGACGGTCCTGAGCCGCTCCTTGCTGACATGGGTGTAGCGCTGGGTCGTGGCGACGTCTCGGTGTCCGAGGAGGTCCTGGACAGAGCGGAGATCTGCTCCTCCGTCGAGCAGGTGGGTTGCGAAACTGTGCCGGAGTGCATGCGGGTGAGTCGGCACAGGCGAGCGCCGATCAAGGATCCGGCGCACATCTCTCGGTGTGACACGTTTGCCACGCTCGTTCGCGAACATCGCCGCGCCACTGGATTCGGGCACGACATCATGCCTGACCTGCAGCCATGCGGCGACGGCAGCGACCGCCGGGGGCGACATGGGGACGCGACGTTCCTTGGCTCCCTTGCCCCACACGGACACCGCACCGGCGCGCAGGTCGACCGAATCGGTGTCGAGACCGCACAGCTCGCTGACGCGCACACCACTGCCGTACAGCACCTCGAGCACCGCATCGTCGCGCCGGCGACGCCACTCGGGCTCGTCGTCGGGGGATGCACCGTCGAGCAAGGTGTCGAGATCGGCGTGCGACAGCACGTGCGGCAGGCGACCCTCGCCGGACGGGGCGTGCAGGGACACCGATGGATCGGCGGCCACGACACCGGCGCGACGGAGCCAGCCGAAGTAGCGGCGGACGCCGGCGACCTTGCGGGCGATGCTGCGCCGGGCGAACTGACGTGTGGTGAGGTAGGCCACCCAGCGACGCAGGACGAGGCGATCCACCGCATCCGGACCGGCCATGCCGAGGCGCTCTGCCCAGACCACGAAGCCTTCGACGTCGGCACGGTAGGCGGCCACGGTGTTGGCCGAGGCGGACGTGAGCGAGGCCGCGAAGGCGTCGACCTGCCACCCCGGGCCGACCGGCGGCGCGGTTGGAGAGAGTTCTCGCACCGCGACGCGTCCAACCATTGGTACAGAAAGTACCTCGTCGCGGCACCGGATGTGCGGAACTTCACTTCCGCCCCGTCGGACCGCCGGCCGCTTCGAACCATCCGTTGACCTGCTGCACCCACCCGTGGAGCTCCAGCCGGGCGACCGACATCGCGCACTCGGCGAGGGTGCGGCCGGTCAGCAGACCGAGCTGATCGAGCGTCCGCGGCTCGCAGCACATCGCCAGCACCTCGCGATCCTCGGGCTGTGGTCGAGGTCGCGGGTCGTACGCGGATCGCCCATTGCGGCGATGATCGAGGCCGAGCGCCATGAGCACGTCGCCGACATCCGTCGCGACCAGCGCGCCGTCGCGGATGAGGTCGTTGGTGCCCCGCGCCGCACGGTTGCGGACCGCGCCCGGCACCGCCATCACCGTCGTGCTGCGCGCGTTGGCCTGCACCGCCGTGATCAACGACCCACCCGTCTCGCGTGACTCGACCACCACGAGCACCTCGCTGAGCCCGGCGATGATCCGGTTGCGGAGCGGGAACCGGTAGGGCTCCGGCTGCGTGCCGGGCGGCGCCTCCGAGAGCAGGGCGCCGCGTTCGGCGACGGCCGCCCAGAGACCCGCGTGCTCACGCGGATACACCACGTCGAGGCCCGACGCGACGACGGCGATCGGCGCCGCACCGTCGACGGAGAGCACGCCGCGATGCGCGCAACCGTCGATGCCCCTCGCCAGGCCGGACACGACGTGGACCCCCTCGGACGCGAGCGCGGCACCCATCGAGGTGGCCATGTCGCGCCCGGAGCCCGTCGCGTTGCGGGTGCCCACCATGCCGACCCGGCGACCGGTGAGGCCGTCGAGCGAACCGCGGACGAACAGCACCGGTGCCGGTTCGGGGTCGTCGACGAGCGACGGTGGGTAACCGGCGCTGCCACGCACCAGCACCGACATGCCGTGGCGCAGACAGGCCTCCCACACCTGCTCCACCGGACGGCGCCGGAGGCAGTCGCGCCACGCGGTCAGCAGACCGGGCGTGTCGAAGAGGTGCGCCACCATGCCCGCCGGCGCGGCCTCGCCCACGATCATCGCCATCGTCACGGACGGCGGCCGGCCGTCGAGCAGCACCGCGAGCCGACCGATCGTCATCCGGTCGAGGCCGGCGAGGGTGGCTGCGAACGCCTCCTCCGGCAACGCGCTCATGCCGCCCGCCCGCCGATGAGCGGCGACAGCCGCACCCGGTACTGCAGCGCCATCGCGACGTGCGCCTCCTGCACGATGTCGCCGGCGAGCGGGTCGAGATCGGCGATGGTGCGCGCCAGCCGGCGGATGCGGTGGTAGCCGCGGCCGGTGAGCCGGTCGCGCTCCAGTTCCATCCGCAGCATGCGCTTCGCGCCGGCGTCGAGCGGTGCCAGTTCGTCGAGCAGCGGCGCGGGGATGGCACCGTTCAGGCATCCGTTGCGGCTCATCGCCACCAGGCGCGCGGCGGCCACCCGGACCGCGACGTCGGCCGAGCGCTCCCCGGGGGCGCCGATGAGCAGCTCGTCGATCTCGGGTCGGTGCACCGGCACGCGCAGATCGAACCGGTCGAGCAGGGGGCCGCTGAGCCGGCGGAGGTAGCGCGACTTCGCGGCGTCGTCGCAGTGGCATGCACCCGGGGCTCCCCCGCCGCAGGGGCACGGGTTGGTGGCCGCGACGAGCAGGAAGTCGGCGGGCAGCGTGGCGGTGGCCCGTGCTCTCGCGACGCGGACCACGCCCTCCTCCAACGGTTGCCGGAGTCCGTCGAGCACGGACGGCGAGAACTCCCCCAGCTCGTCCATGAACAGCACCCCGCCATGGGCCAACGAGATCTCGCCCGGCCGCAGCGACGACGTACCGCCGCCCACCAACGCGACGATGGAGCTGGTGTGGTGCGGGGCCCGGAACGGGGCGCGGGTGACGAGGCCGCCGGGCGGCAGCGCGACGCCCGCCGCGGAGTGCACCATCGTCGCCACCAGCGCGGTCTCCGGATCCAGCAGGGGCAGCAGGCCAGGCAGGCGTTGGGCGAGCATGGTCTTGCCGGAGCCCGGTGGACCGACGAACAGCACGTGGTGCCCGCCGGCGGCAGCCACCTCGAGTGCGTGACGCGCCAGTGACTGGCCGCGGACGTCGGCGATGTCGGGCGGCGGTGCCGGCTCGACGAGCGCGTCCTCCACAGGTGGTGTGGGCCAGATGCCGACCCCCGCCATCGCCTCGACGACCTCGCGCAGCGACCCGGCGACGAACACGGGCTCGGTGCTGATGATCAGCGCCTCGCGGTGACTGGCGATGGCGACGACGGGCCGCAACCCCACCAGGGCGGCGACGAGTGGGACTGCGCCGGGCACCGGCCGGAGCGAACCGTCGAGCCCGAGCTCGCCGACGAAGCCGAGCGAGTCCGACTCGTCGGGCGGCATCTGCTCGTCGGCGACGAGCACGCCGATGGCGATCGCGAGATCCAGCCCGGAGCCGGCCTTCTTGTCGCTGGACGGAGCGAGGTTCACCGTGACGCGTTTGTTCGGCCACGTGTAGCCGCTGGAGATGATGGCGGCACGCACGCGGTCCTTGGCCTCGCGGCACACCTCGTCGGGCAGGCCGACGATGAGGAAGCCGGGCAGTCCGTTCGAGACGTGCACCTCGACGGTGACGCGGTGCCCGCGGACCCCCAGCAGGGTTGCGGACGGTACAGCAGCGAACATGTGCCACCTCCTGGATCAGCAGGGCTCTGCGGAGCCGCTGCACTGCTTCAGGAGGGGTGACGCCCCACAACGTGGCTCACTGTACCGGAGGGGTGCGCGCCCGCAAACGCCTCGGCGGCCAGCGGCGGGACGAAGCGGGTGCATGCCCACGATTGGTGGCGGGCGACTGCTTGACTGTGGCCCATGCGAATCCCAGGGGCGACAGTCACCGCCGCGCTCGTGCTCGTCGCCGGCCTCTCTGCGTGCGGCGACGCCGCGATCCGCAGCACGAGCCAGTTCTGCGGCGAGCTAAAAGCCCACGCCAACGAGATCCAGACGCCACCGGCGAAGGCCGACGAGATCCCGGCGCTGATCACCCTCTACTCGAAGATGGGCGAGGTCGCGCCGCTCGAGATCGAGGGCGCGTGGGAGAAGGTCTACGGCAGCCTCAAGACCGCCAACACGGTCGACGCCAACAACCCGGCGTCGGTGCAAGCCGTGGCCGACGCTGCCTACGACGCGCAGCAGTCGGCGGCCCAGGTGGTGACCTGGGCGCACGACAACTGCGGCATCGATCTCGTGCCAGCCGGCATCGTGCCGGGAGGGGCCGCCATCGCGACCACCACCACGACGGTGGCGGACACGAGCGGCACGACGCCGCCGTGAGGCGACGTCGTGCATGTGCGGGTCAGCGGATCTCGCCGCGCTTCAGGATGACCTTGTCGACGAGGCCGTAGGCAACGGCTTCCTCGGCGGTGAACCAACGGTCGCGCTCGCTGTCGGCCTGGATCTTGGTGAGCTCCTGGCCGGTGTGGTGAGCGGTGAGCTCGGCCATGCGGCGCTTGGTGAACGTGAGCTGCTCGGCCTGGATGGCGATGTCGGACGCCTGGCCACGGAGGCCGGCGAGCGGCTGGTGCATCATCACGCGAGCGTTGGGCAGCGTGAAGCGCTTCCCGGCAGCGCCGGCGGTGAGCAGGAACTGGCCCATGCTCGCGGCCATGCCCATGCACACCGTGGCGACGTCGCACGAGACGAACTGCATCGTGTCGTAGATGGCCAGTCCGGCCGTGACCGACCCGCCGGGGCTGTTGATGTACAGCCAGATGTCGGCGTTGGGATCCTCGCCCTCGAGGTACAGCAGCTGGGCGCAGAGCTGGCTCGAGATCTCGTCGTTCACGTCGGTGCCGAGCAGGATGACGCGGTTCTTGAGCAGACGGTTGAAGACGTCGCTGCGAGGGTCGCCGCCCCCGTCGAGGGCCATGGGTGTGGAGATGTCCGACATGCGAGCAGGCTACCGTCCTCTCCATGGACATCACGGGAGCCCTCGAGTTCGCCAGCACCACGCGCAACGGGGTGCTGACCACCATCAAGCGCGACGGTCGACCGCAGCTGTCGAACATCTCCCACCAGGTCGGCGACGACGGGCTGATCCGGATCTCGATCACCGCCGACCGGGCCAAGTACTGGAACCTGACCCGCGATGCGCGGGCCTCGTTGTACGTCACCCGCGCCGACTTCTGGGCCTACGTGGTGATCGACGGCGACGCATCGCTGGCCCCGGTCGCCGCCGCTCCCGACGACGCCACGGTCGAGGCCTTGGTCGCGCTCTACCGCAGCATGGCCGGCGAGCACCAGGACTGGGACGACTACCGCCGGGCGATGGTGGCCGACCACCGCACCGTCGTCACCATCACGCCCACCCACGCCTACGGGATGGTGGGCTGACCCTCGCCGACGCTGTCCACCGGCTCGTCACCGACGGCGACGCTCGCGGCACGACGCGCCGCCGGCGTCAGGCGGAGACCAGCAGCGCGCAACCGACGGACCAGCTCGCGGCTCGGCGTCGGCACCGCTCCCGCCGCGACCATGTCGTCGTAGTAGTCCTGCGGCACGTCGTAATGATCGCCCTGGAACGCACGGCGAGGGATGCCGACGCCCTGCGCGAAGTCGTGCAGCTCCTCGAGCGTCGAGTCGCTGACCATGTGCGACCACTTGCGGCCGCGGAACCACCACATCGGCTCGTCGATGAGCACCGTCACGATGTGGTCCTCGGCACGTCGCCACGCTACGCAGTCACCGACGCGGCCGCACCGGTCTACCGTGATGCCGATGGCGACCGCCGACGACGAGCTCGTGGACACGTGGCGGCGGATCGCCGGTTCGGATCATCCGTCGATCGAAGCCGATCTGATCGGCCGCCACGGCGAACCGCACCGCCGCTACCACACCGCCGAGCACGTCCGCTGGGTGCTGCGGCACGTCGATGATCTCCTCGCAGTCGAGCACGCGACGAGCGAGGCCACGGTCGACGCCGACGCGATCCGGATCGCCGCACTGTTCCACGACATCGTCTACGACCCGCGATCGTCGACCAACGAGGCCGACAGCGCGGCGATCGCCGTGGACGCGTGCCGGGCGATCGGCTGGCCCGATGCGCGCGGCGAGGTCGTCCGCGATCTGATCCTCGCGACCGCCGGGCACGAGGCGGACGATCTCGCCGCGGCCGTCCTGCTCGACGCCGACCTCGCCGTCCTCGGTGGCGATCCGGCGGCGTACGCGGCCTACGCCGCACAGGTCCGCGAGGAGTACGGGTTCGTGCCCGACGACGCCTGGGTCGTCGGCCGGGCCGCGGTGCTGCGCACCTTCCGCGACCGCGACCACGTCTTCGCGACGGCGACGATGGCGACGGCACGTGAGGCCGCTGCACGTCGCAACCTGACGGCGGAGCTGGCCGCGCTGGACGGCGCGGCCGAGCATTAGCAAAGCCGTCGCTTATTCAATCCGTTACACTTGCTCGGGTGGCCGATCTGTCCGACGCCAAGCGACGCATCATCGAGATGCTCAAGCGCGCCGAGTCGGCCACGGCGCACGAGCTGGCAGGGCAGTTCAACACCACGACCACCGCGGTGCGCCAGCACCTCGACGCGCTCGAGCACTCCGGACTCGTCGAGCGGTTCGAGGGGCCGATCTCGGGGCGAGGTCGTCCGGCCATCCGTTGGCGGACCACGCCGATCAGCCGTGAGCTGTTCCCCGACCGGCACAGCGAGCTGACCGTCGAGCTGCTCGGGTCGATCCGCGCGAGCCTCGGCGACGATGCGCTCGATCGGGTGATCGAGCAGCGCGCCGCGCAGCAGCTCGCGGGCTACCGCGCCGCGCTCGACGACGGACCGGTGGCGGTGCGCATCCGCCGGCTCGCCGAGCGACGCACCGACGAGGGCTACCTCGCCGAGGTGGTCGCCGACGACGGCGACCTGCTGCTGATCGAGCACCACTGCCCGATCTGCGTCGCCGCAGCAGCCTGCCAGGGCCTGTGCCGGAGCGAGCTCGAGGTCTTCCAGGCCGTGCTCGGTCCCGAGGTCACGGTCACCCGCGCCCAACACGTCCTCAGCGGCGACACCCGTTGCTCGTACCGGATCAGCGCCGTCTCCGGACACTCGTTGGCCGACGAGCTCGCCGCCGCGAACGACTGACGACCCGGATCTCTAGCGGCGCCACTCCGCCGGCGGCAGCGTGCTCGGCCCGACGTTCGCGTCGAGCCAGGCGTCGAGGTCGGCGGCGGAGGCCCACACGTCGCGGACCCGCTTGACGACCGCTCTGGTGTGCATCCACGGCGCAACGTCCCACGAGCGCATCGCCGTCAGCCCCTTGCGGCGCAGCAGATCCATCCGCGCGTGATCCTTCGGGTAGCCGCGCGGCGCCGTCTTCAGCTCGCCGATCGAACCGAGCGAGCAACCCGTGGCCTCGACGGCCGCGCTCAGCCGCGCGACCTCGGGCCCGAGGACGTCGTCGTCGACCGCGACGCGGAACCGTTCGAGCTGATCGGGGGCCATGTGGAAGTAGCCCGTGCCCGTCACGATGCCGGAGGCCGACAGCGCCACGTAGTAGACGGCGCCACCCTCGCTCTCGCCGAGCGCGCCGATCTGCTCCTTGTACGGCGGGCGCCCCTTGGCGAAGCGCACGTCGTTGTACGGACGGAACACGTGGAACGTGGCGTGGTCGGCCAGGTCGGCGAGCAGCGCGTCCATCGGGGCGCGGACCTGCGCGTCGTACACCGGACGGTTCGCCTGCCAGTAGGCCTTCGAGTTGTCGGCGGCGAGGCCATCGAAGAACTCGAAGGCCTCGACCGGGAAGCCGCTGAACGCCATCGGCGGTGGGGTCAGACGACTTCGCTGATCTGGATGATCGGGCTGATGTTGGTGTAGTTGGCGACGTCGGCCATCACGTCGGCGGTGCCGGGCACCGCCATCGCCGTCTGCATCTGCTCGGTGGACTCGAAGAAGAAGTGGACGGCGGCGACGTTCGGGCCACTGATGCCCTTGTCGATCTCACCGGCGACGTTCCACGTCGAGCAGGCCAGCGGCACGTGGCTGTTCTTGTAGTACTCGTGGTCGAACGTGGTGTCTTCACCACTCGGGTAGAGAACGCTCATGCGGATCATGGACGTGAACATACATCGCCCGGAATGCGCCGTGTCTAGTGTGACCCGATGGCCGACTTCCTGATCGGTGGCGGTGTCGTTCCGACGAACCACCAGCGCACAGGCACCAACACGCAGGTTTCATCGTCCGATCTCACCGCGCCCGGCGTGATCGTCGGGATGACCGGTTCCGGCAAGACCGGGCTCGGTGTGGTGCTGATCGGCGACGCGCTCCGGGCGCATGTGCCGATGTGAAGGTGACCCAGCTGTGCCTCGCCTGGCTTCCCGTCGCGGTGGTCTGACCCAACGTGTCGGCAGGAACCAGAACTCCGTGTCAACCACCGGTCGCCTCCGCACGTTGTGATCAGTGATGCGCGGTAACCAGACAGATCTCGTCTTCACGGACCGCTTCGAGGCGTTGGCATCGATCGCCCACCGGGTCTCGTTCCGGATCCTCGGCGACCGACATCTCGCCGAGGAGATCGCTCAGGAGGCCCTCGCCCGGGCGTACTCGCGCTGGACCAAGGTCGTGCCGACGCCTGCCGAACGGACGAGCGCCGAGGTCGGCGACGGCATCCCCGGAGCGGCGCCCGTGGCGACGGCGGCCACGGCAGTCGCACCCGACTCGGCCAGCGTCTCGGCGGCCTCCGGGGCTTCCACCGCCAGCACCACGGCGCCCGGGCTCACGCACGCCACGACGTACCTGATCGTCGGCGTCGACGCACGTGCCGACGACCCGGCGATCGGCAGCCGCGGCGACACGATCATGCTCTTGCGGGTCGATCCGTCGACCGACACGGTGCGGCTGCTGAGCGTGCCGCGCGACCTCTGGGTGACCGTTCCCGGCAGTTCCAGGCCGGGACGGATCAACGCCACGGCGAAACCCGACAACCCGGAGGACCTCGTGTCCGCCCCCGAGACCAGCACACGGGCCTCGCGATCGACGGCGGCCGATGCGTGAAGCTCGACGGAGCGCAAGCCCTCGCGCTCGTGCGGTCGCGGCACACCCAATACCTCGTCGGCACCACGTGGACAGAGGATCCCCGATCCGACTTCGGGCGCATCGAACGCCAGCAGGTCTTCCTCGAGATCCTCGCCGCGAAGTTGCTCGGTCAGCTGGGCGATCCGACGAGCATCGACGACTTCGTGTCGGTCGCCGCCAAGTCATTGGTCGTCGACAGCGGCCGGACATCGCGTGCGCTCGTCTCGGCGGCATGGAGCCTCCGCTCGATCGGGATCGGCCGCCTCACCACCGACACCGTGCAGGCGACCGGTCAGATCGTCGGCGGTCAATCGGTGCTGGTGCCCACCGACGCACAGCTCGCCGATGCATCGGCGTTCCTCCTCGCGTCGCCACCGGCAGATGCCGGCCAGACGGACACGACAGCGGCGGGCACGACGGCTGCCGGCCCGCCGGCTGCTCCGACCAGCCACTCCCCGTGATCACCCCATGCGCGTAGGCTGAGCGCGTCACGCGGGCGTGGCGGAATTGGCAGACGCGCAGGGTTTAGGTCCCTGTATCGAAAGATGTGAGGGTTCGATTCCCTCCGCCCGCACCCGGTCCGCGTCAGAGCCGGACGTCGGTGGCGCTGGGGAACCACGCCGAACCGAGCGGCCCGCGCAGCTCGATGAGCAATGCCTCCGACCCGCGCATCACGCCCATGGTCACGCCGAGCGCGTCGAGCTGGCTCTCCAGCAGATCGGGGTGTGGGTGACGGGCGCGGAGCTCGCTGATCTCCAGGCCGAGTGCCGCCGAGGCCGCGGGGTGCTGCTGGGTCTTCCACTCGATCAGGAACGGCGTCGTGACGCTGAGGTTGGTGGTGAGCGTCCAGCCGAGGGTGACGCCGTCGGGGCGGACGCGCTGCATGGGCGCCGCCGGTCCCGGGTCGTAGCCGGCCTCGCGGGCGTGGGCGAGCGCTGCGTCCATGTCGGGCACGGCGATGGCCCATGCCACCATCGCCGCATCGGTGAGATCGTCGATGCCGAACGGCCGCGGACCGGCCGGCGCCGGCTGCTCCGGATCGGGACCGACGATCTCCAGGTAGCTGGTGTGCCCGAACGAGCACAGCATGTTGCGAGTGCCCTTGCCGACGTGCTGGCCGCCGGCCGACGGGGTCACGCCGGTCATGTCGGCGAACCACGCCGCGGTGGCGTGGAGGTCCGGGGTGGCGAGCACGAGGTGGTCCAGGGCGGCGATGCAAGTGCGCATGCGCTGAGCCTATTGACCGCGCGTCGACCGCAACTCGCGACTGTTCTCTCGCGACCCGTGGTGCGCAAGACTTCGGGAATGGACGTGCCCGAGGAGCAGCTCGACGTGGTCGAGCCTGACGGCACGCGCGTGGGCACCTTCGGGCGAACCCGGGTCCACGCGGAGGGACTGTGGCACGAGGTGTTCCACTGCCTCGTGGTCCGAAGCGGGTTGCCGGGGCGGGTGCTGCTGCAACGCCGCAAGCGCTCGGCATGCGCGTTCCCGAGCCTGCTCGACCTCAGCGTCGCGGGGCACCTCTCGGCCGGCGAATCGCCGCTCGACGGGGTGCGCGAGATCCGCGAGGAGCTCGGCATCGACATCGATGCGTCGCGCCTGGTGCGGCTCGGCCGGCGGCTGCTCGTCGACGACAGTGGTGAGGGCCGCAACCGCGAGATCGCCCACGTGTTCCTGCTCGTCGACGACACACCGCTCGACGCTCTGACGCTCGATTCCGGCGAGGTCGACGGGTTCCTCGAGCTCGACATCGACGAACTGCTCCGGCTGGTGTCGGCCGGCGGGGCGCCAGCCGAGGCGACCGAGGTCGACACGTCGGGCACGGTGCGCCGAGTCCGGGTCAGCAGCGACGAGTTGGTCCCCGCGGTCGACGGCTACTGGATCGTGCTCGCCACGATGGCCGACCGGTTCGCCCGCGGGCTGGGACCGATCGCGATCTGAGCCGGGCGACCGGGCTGGACTAGCGGCCCAGCAGGGTGAGGGCTTCGCCGCGGGTGGCGGGGTTGGACTTGAGGATGCCGCGCACGGCCGACGTGGTGGTCGACGAACCGGGCTTCATCGCGCCGCGGATCGACATGCACATGTGCTCGGCCTCCATCACGACCAGCACACCGGCGGCGTCGAGCCGATGGAAGATCGCGTCGGCGATCTGCATGGTCAGCCGCTCCTGCACCTGCAGCCGGCGGGAGAAGCCGTCCACCACTCGGGCGAGCTTGGACAACCCGCACACCCGGCCGTGGCTGCCGGGCACGTAGGCGACGTGCGCCTTGCCGATGAACGGCAGCAGGTGGTGCTCGCACATCGACGAGAAGGCGATGTCGCGAACGATCACCATCTCGTCGTGGTCGACCTCGAACTGGCGATCGAGGTGCTCGGCCGGATCCTCCGCATAGCCGCGCAGCAGCTCGGCGTAGCTCTTCGCGACGCGCTTCGGGGTGTCGAGCAGGCCGTCGCGGTCGGGGTCCTCGCCGATCGCCGCGAGCAGCATGCGGACCGCCGCGGCGGCCTGTTCGAGATCGACGGTTGCGTGGGTGTCGGACATGGCCACAACCTTGGTGCGATGTCTCGCCGGGGTCCAACTCCAGCGGCGATCGCGATCGCGAAACGTTTCGTGGGATCTCGATGTTTGGAACGTCTCGGAGCCGGGCATCGGAGATGCACGCCCCGATGATCGACGGCCCCCGGCATTCCGCCCGCCGGGGGCCGTTGTGCGTCCCGGGCCAGTTCGCAGCGCACATCGAGGCCCAGCTCGAGGCACGGCCCCCGACGGTGCGCGTCGCTGGTCTCCCGGCTCGGATCAGCCGTTAGGTTGCCGCCATGGAACAGCGTCAACTCGGCACAACCGGTCCCCTGCTCTCGGTGGTCGGCCTCGGCTGCAACAACTTCGGCATGCGCATGGATGCCGCGGCGTCGACGGAAGTCGTCCACGCCGCGCTCGATGCCGGCATCACCCACTTCGACACGGCCGAGATGTACGGCGGTGGCAAGTCCGAGGAGTTCCTGGGCGCCGCGCTCGGTGACCGGCGGGAGGAGGTCGTCATCGCCACCAAGTACCTCCCCCGCCCGGGCGATCAGCCGTACACACCGGGCATTGTCGCGAAGCGGATCCGCGAGTCAGCGGAGGGCAGCCTGCGCCGGCTCGGCACCGACCACATCGATCTCTACTACCAGCACTACCCCGACGCCGACGCGCCGATCGAGGAGGTGCTCGAGGCGCTGAACGAGCTCGTCGTCGCCGGCAAGGTGTTGCACATCGCCAACTCCAACGACTCCGGCGCTCAGATCGCCGAGGCTGCGGCCTCGTCGGCGGCGCACGGCTGGGCGGCGTTCTCCGGCACCCAGATCGAGTGGAGCCTGCTCGCCCGCGAGGTGGAGGCGTCCATCGTGCCGGCCGCTGCCGACGCCGGTCTCGGCGTGGTGCCGTACTTCCCGCTGGCGTCCGGCGTCCTCACGGGCAAGTACCGCCGCGGCGAGGAGTACCCGGAGGGCACCCGGCTGGCGGCCAGCTCCTACTTCGGCAAGTGGGCCACCGACGAGAACTTCGCCAAGGTCGACGGCTACATCGCGTTCGCCGCCGAGTCCGGCCACACCGTCACCGAGCTGGCCATCGGCTGGCTGCTCGCCCAGCCGACGGTGACGTCGGTGATCGCCGGCGCGACCAAGGTCGAGCAGATCACGGCGAACGTCGCCGCAGCCGGCTGGACGTTGACCGCGGACGAGGCCGCTGCGGTCGCGGCGATCAACGGCTGAGTGTCGCCTCGGGTAGTCAAGTTTGAGTAGAGTCGCGGCCATGCCCACTGCCGCGCCGCCCATGGGCGCCCCATCGACCCAGGCCGATCCGAAGCGCTGGATCGGGCTCGTCGTCCTGTCCAGCGCGCTGTTCATCATCGTGCTCGACAACACGATCCTGAACGTGGCGGTGCCCACCATCGTGCGCGACTTCCACACCAACGTGTCGTCGTTGCAGTGGGTCATCTCGGGCTACTCGCTGGTGTTCGCGTCGCTGCTGATCAGCTTCGGGCGGCTCGGCGACATCCTCGGCCGCCGTCGGCTGTTCTTCGCGGGCGCGGCCATGTTCGCCGTCGGCTCGCTCGTCGCCTCGCTGTCGCACTCGGTGGTGCAGCTGTTCATCGGCGAGTCACTGCTCGAGGGCATCGGTGCGGCGGCGATGCTGCCCGCCACGCTGTCGATCATCTCCGCCACCTTCCAGGGCCGTGAGCGCGGCAGCGCGTTCGCCGTCTGGGGCGCCGTGGCGGGCGGTGCCGGCGCGCTCGGCCCGTTCCTCGGCGGCATCCTCACCACCAACTACTCGTGGCGTTGGGCGTTCCGGATCAACGTCGTGATCGCTCCCCTCGCGATCCTCGCCGGCCTCAAGTACGTGCGCGACTCGCGCGACGAGCGCGCCAAGGGCGTCGACCCGGCCGGCGTCGTGGTGGTCACCGTCGGGCTGCTCGGCCTCGTCTTCGGCATCATCGAGGCCAGCCGCTACGGCTGGTTCTCGCCGATCACCGGCACCAAGATCCTGGGACTGTCACCGGTGCCGTGGTCGCTCCTCGTCGCCGCCATCATGCTCGCCGTCTTCGTCGTGCTCGAGCGTCGACGGGCAGCGGCCGAGCAGGCTGTCGTGTTCGACTTCCGCGACCTCGTCCACAAGGGCTTCCGCTACGGACTGATCAACACCGGCGTGCTCGCGATGGGTGAGTTCGGCGCCTTCTTCGTGATCCCGATCTTCCTCCAGGCCGGTCTCCACTTCACCGCGATCAAGACCGGCACCTGGCTGCTCCCCGCCGGCGGCGCGGTCTTCGTCGGTGCCCGGATCGGCGGCCTGATCAGTGCCAAGTTCGGGCCGAAGTACGTGATCACGGCCGGGCTCGGCTTCGAGGCGCTCGGCATCGGCCTGTACGCGCTCGCGTTCTCCAACCACACCACGCTGCTCCAACTGCTGCCGGGTCTGCTCTTCCACGGCATCGGCATCGGGTTCGCCACCAGCCAGCTGACGAGCGTCGTGCTCAGCGACATCCCGCCGGCGAAGGCCGGGTCCGCCAGCGGTGCGTCCGGCATGGTCCGCCAGGTCGGCACGTCGCTCGGCATCGCGCTGATCGGCGCGGTGTTCGCGTCGCAGTCGGCGTCGAAGATCCGCAGCGGTCTCGGGTCCATCACCGGCTTGACCCAGGCCGTCAAGGACAAGATCGTCGAGAGCGCCACCAGCTTCGGCGGCTCAGCACCCGGAGGGGCGGATCCGCGCATCGGCAAGGTGGTCTCGTCAGCGATCGTCGACGGAACGCGCGATGCCGTGCTGCTGGCGTGCGGCATCGTCGTGATCGGCGCACTGCTGTCGACGCTGGTGCCGAACATCCCCGCCGACGCCCATCCTGGCGCACCCGCCGGCGGTCACTGACCGTCCGACGAACCAGGCCACGACGCGTCGGGTCG
The DNA here is from genome assembly GCA_025463305.1 of Ilumatobacteraceae bacterium. The sequence continues at coordinate 29,309 of JAOBWK010000062.1, read as the reverse complement.
GGTCGGTCAGGGCAGGTCGACGCCGGCCTTGACCACGTCGATGGTGATCTCCGCCTGTGGGATCGCCGTCGTGCAGACCTGCTCCGGGAAGGCGACGGTGAGCGCGACGGTCTCGTCGGGCGGATAGACCTTCAGCGTCGTGGCCGGCTGCGGGTTGCAGTTGTCGAAGAAACCCGGGTCGTGGTAGTCCATCGTCGCGTGGGCCTGGCCGCCGTGCGCAGCGAGCGTGATGGTCGGCGTGTGGCCGGGCACCCGCTCGGCTGATGCGCCGACCTGGTTGCCGGAGCCGTCGACGAACGACACACCGGGATGCCCGTCGAGCGTGCAGTCGGTGCTGCCGTTGTTGGTGAAGATGATCGGCGTGTACTGGTTGCCGGCGGCGCCGTCGGTGGAGCCGACGGACAGGGCGAGGTTCGCGCTCCGGCACGCGTTGCCGGCGACGGCTTCGGTGGTCGGCGGCGCGGTGGTGGCCGGCGGAGCGGTCGTCGGTGCGGCCGTTGCCGGCGGAGCGGTGGTCGGGGCAGCGGTGGTCGGGGCAGCGGTGGCCGGCGGTGCCGTCGTCGCGGGTGCGGCCGTCGTCGCCGGAGCCGCGGTCGTTGCCGGGACCGCCGTCGTGGCCGGCGGGACCGTGGTGGCGATGTCGGTGGTGGCCACGACGGTCGTCGCGACCTCGGTGGTGGACGCAGCGACCGTGGTGGTGGGCGCGATGGTCGTCGACGTGTCGGCCGCCGTGGTGGACGAGCCGACGACCGACGTCGTGGCCGACGTCAGCGGGGTGGACGACGAGCATGCTGCACCGCCGACGAGCAGGGCGAGAGCGAGGGCACGGACCGCAGATGACTTCATGGTGGTGAGTCTTGCCGTTCCGTCAGGCGCGCAGACCGCGACCGACGACGAGCGGGAGATCGAGCGGGTGCACCGCACCGGGCTTGGCCGCGCAGACCGCTGGGATCGAGTGCACCATCCGGCCGGCCGCGGTGGCGTTGCCACCCTCGGCCGGGTTGCCGGTGCCATCGTCGGCCTCGATCGTGACGGTGATCGAGGGCCGGCCAGTGACGATCACGCGATGGCAGCCGAGCCGGCCGTTGGGGGCGCTCGGCAGCTCGGGCGAGGTGCCGGGCACGAGGCGCGTCACGTGTTCCATGACGATGCGCGGCCGGCCGCCGACGATGCCCTGCACCTCGAAGCGGAACGCTCCCTGGGTCCCTGCCTCGAACGTGCCCATGCCGGGCACCTCCACCGTCTCCTCCAGCGCGAACCGTTCGACATGGGTGGTGATCTCGTCGACGACGACACCGAGCCCGTCGGCCACCACACGGATCATCCCGCCCCAGATGCCGACGAGCACGTTGTGGTCGAGCATGATCGGCAGCTCGTCCATCGGCTGACCGAAGCCGATCAGGTACCGCACCGCGTCGGGTGCGTGATACGTCTCGTAGCAGAAGATCTCCTGGGCCCGGATCTCCTCGATGTCGCCGCCGACGCCCGACAGCACGAGCGGCAGCAGGTCGAGTGCCCACCCCGGATCGATGCCGGTGACGAAGATCGAGCTGTTGCCGGCGGTGCAGGCGGCTTCGATGCGGTCCTTCAGCGGCTGGGGCGTGGTGGGTGGGTGGAGCAGGTCGTAGACCGCCGACGTCACCACGTTCACGCCGGCGCGCAGGCACTGCTCGATGTCGGCGATCGCCTCCTGCGGGCGGAAGTCGCCGGACGCGCAGTAGGCCACCGCATCGGGTGACGTCGCGAGCAGCGCCGCGGCATCGTTCGTGGCGAGCACCCCGGTGGGTTCGACGCCGGCGAGCGTGCCGGCGTCGACACCGACCTTGTCCGGGTTGCTGACGATGACGCCCACGAGCTCGAGCTCGCTGGACGCGAGCACGGCCCGGATGGCCGGCTTGCCGACATTGCCGGTGCCCCAGACGACGACGCGATGGGTCATGTCAGCCTGCTGCCGGGAAGTAGCCGGTGACGTCGACGATCAGATCCAACGGATCCTTGTTGTAGATGCACACCTGCCCGCTGTCACCCACCTTCGAGATCACCGCGTTCGGGATCGTCTGACCCACCACATAGTTCAAGTTCGACGCATTCGGCTGCGGCGACCCACACGGGAACACCGTCACGAAACCGATGCCCTGCGCACCCGTCACCGTCACGTTCAACACCACCGCAGACGCATCACCAGCCACACCACCACGACCAGCCACCGTCACCGCCGTCACCGTCCCCGCATCACGAACACCGATCCCCGCCGACACACCATCAGCCGTCGCAAACCCCTGACGAGAATCCAACAACCGAGCCGGCACCAACGGGACGAACGAGGCCGTCGTCGTGCCGCCACCGCCACCGCCACCGCCACCGCCGGAACCGCTGGCGGCCGGCGAGCACGACGCGCTGGCGGCTGGCAGCGAGCCGGAACCACCCGAGAGCGTGAGGTCCGCGTCGGACATGTCGAAGAAGATGCCGCCGCTCGCCTTGACGACGAAGCGGGCGTGCGTGGTCGAGGTGTTCGGCAAGGTCACCGATGCCGTGCCGGTGTTCGGCACGGCGCCGGCCAGCAGCGTCGGGAAGGTCGCCCCACCGTCGCTCGACATGCAGATGTCGACGTTCGCGGTGTTGAACGGCGCGGCCGTCGTGCCCGCGACGTCCCACGTCACGGTCTGCGTCGACCCGCTGGCGAACGTCGTCGCCGTGTTCGGCGACGTGACCCGGAAGGGCGCGCTGCCGGCGACCGTCACCGTCGCGTCGGCGCTGTTCACGCCGCCCCCGTTGAGACGGTTGTCACGCACGGTGGCCCGGAAGTGCAGCGTGCGAGCCGTGGTGGGCAGGTACTCGGAGAAGCAGTCCAGCCCGCCCGGCAGGGCGGGGCAGTTGCCCGTGCTCGCATCCGTGGTGCCGGCGGCGATCGAGGCGAGCTTCGGGAAGTAGCGGGTGCCGCTCGTCGACGGGACCTGCGACCGGAACAGGGCGCCGTCGGGTTTCGACGCGGCGTCCAGGGCGCGCAACGCGCCCGTGTCGTACTGCTCCCAGGCGTACGTGAGCGAGTCGCTGTTCGCATCCGTGCCGCTCGCCGTCAGCGCGAACGGCGTGCGGACCGGCACGACGAACGAGGTGCCCCCGACCGACGTCACGGTCGGGATGCTGTTGCCCGTGTTCGAGACCGCGCCGGGAAAGCCGTCCATGACCGCTTCGATCTGCTCGTAGGACTTCGCGCTGAAGTACGGATCGCTCGACGAGCCCGGCGCACGGTTCTGCAGGTCGTCGGTGCCGCAGATGCCGGCGTACGCCATGATCGTCGTGCCGCTGCCGGGCTCGACGTCGGTCGACGGGTTGCCGTTGCCGCCACAGCTGCCCTGCACGCCCTGGAACGTGTGGTCACCACCGAACTCGTGCCCGAGCTCGTGGGCGACGTAGTCGACCCAGTACGCATCGCCCGTCGGCGACGATGTGCCGGTCACACCCATCGCCTTGAAGCCCGTCTGGCCGATCACGCCCAGGTCGGCGAGGCCACCTGCGCCAGTCGTGAAGACGTGGCCGACGTCGTAGTTGGCGTTGCCGATGACGTTGTCGATGTTGTGCTGGTTCTGGGTGATGGCCGAGTTCGCGTTGGTGTTGTTGTAGGGATCCGTGCTCGGGTCGAGGTAGATGATCGAGGTCTCGTTCGCGATGAGCTGGAGGCGGGCGTCGAGCTCGAGCTCGTAGATCCCGGTGACCCGGTTGACGGCGGTGACGATCGCGGCGAGCGTCGTGGCCGTGGTGGGCGTGGGGGGCGTGCCGCCCATCGCCTGGAACTGCGAGTACTCACCATCGGCCGCGACCGCGAGTCGATAGGTGTGCAACTGCGTGCCCGTCGAACGGGCGGCCGTCGCTGCCGGAGCCGTGACCGTCGGCGTCAACCCGTCGGGCAGTGCGCCGTCGACGAACGTGCCGTGCGAGTTGACCAGGTCGGTGCGGAAGTAGCTGACGTACACGCTCAGGTCGGCGTGGTAGTAGGGGTCGATGTACCAGTCGCCGCTCGGTGAGAGCACTTGGGCGTGGAAGCCCTTCGGGCCCTGATCGAGCCGCACGGTCGCGGCCGGGTCATCGATGCCCTGCCCGCTGTAGCTGGTGATGTCGGGGTACTTGGCGGCCAGCTCGGGCGCCATCACCGGCGACAGCTGGATCGCGAACTGCTCGAAGCCGCCGTCGGGCTTGGGCAGCGACAGGATCTCCGGCTTGGCCTTCGCCGCCGGGGTGAGCTCGAGCGGTGCGGAGGCGAGCTCGGCGTTCATGCCCGGCGCGTTCAGGCTGAACGCCAGCGCATGGGTGGTGTCGATGTCGACCGCCGGCGCGTCGACGCCCCTCGCCGCCGGCACGGCGACCGGCTCCCACAGCGACGCACCCTGATCGTCCGCACGGGCGGCCACGCCACCCGTCGAGATGGTGAGCACGCCCGCGACGAGGCCGGCCGCACTGACCAGACCGAACCGATTCCCCAACGACCGCGCGACGCTACGAACACCCATGCTCATCCCCTCTCGGATCGGCTGTGCCAACTCCCTGTCATAGCCTCGCAGAGCCTGGCAGACCGATCGTGCCGCAAGTCGGATCCTGGCCTTGCGTCACCGTCCATCGCCCCGTTGAGTGAGCGGCCGCGCTCACCTCAGTGGATCGCCGTGGCGGCGGCCAGGACCACGTCGGTGGACACCTGGTACCCGCGCACTTGCACGAGCACATCGTCGGCGCGCACGAACACGAGCGCAACGGTGACCCCGTCGTCCTCGATCCGTCCGGGTCGACCGCCGATCGTGACGGGTTCGCCGTTCGGCGCACCGAAGTGGCTCGCTGCGAGCACCCGAGCCATGTCGTCGTCGGTCAGCTCCGACACGCCCTTCATCACCTCCGTGGAGATCGAGAAGCCCACGTTCGCGTCGCCGGCCTTCCCCCACGTGGAGTCGCCGGGGATCGGCAGGCCGCCAGCAGGCACCGTGACGGTGGTGACCATCACGGGTCCCTCGCCGGGCGGGGCAATCGCGTCGTCGGTGTAGTCGCTGAGGCTGAACCCGTCGGGAACGGGCGACAGCGTGAAGGTGGTGGCGGGCGTCGGGGTGTCGATCAGGTTCCCGGCGCAGTCGGCGCCCGTGGCGAACGCGAGGTAGCAGATGGTGCCGCGATCGATGCGCCAGCTGCCGTCGGCGAACACCGCGCCACCGACGATCGCGGACGGGAAGTACGACGACACGACCTGCCCGCACAGCATCCGGAACTGCACGACGGCGTGGGACGGATCGGATGGCTCGACGCCATCGACCGCGACCCGCGCGCAGCCGAGCAGCCCGCTCAGCGAGTGCATCTCCTGATCGATGTGGTCGACGTTGGCCTCGCCGTTCTCCATCAACGAGGCGCGCACGTTCTTGTCGAGGTCGAGCAGGATCCAGTGCTGGAACGCGAAGCGGATCGCGGTCTCGGCGGCGACGGGATCTGCCGCCGCGTCGACCTCGAGTGGAACGGGGTCGTCGGCCGTGACGGCGTTGGCGGAGGCGATCGCGTCGTCCGGCGAGCTCGCCCCCACCGATGGCACGTCGAGCGTGTTCGCCGGATCGACGGCCACCGTGTCGAGCACGGTGTCGACCACGGTCCCTGGTGGCGATGGAACCGCTGTCACATCGCTGGAGTACCCCGGATCGGTGGGCACCGGCGTGCTGGGCACGGCGGTGTCGCTGACGGGAGCAGCGTCGGTGCCCGGTGTCGGCGTTGCCACGCTCGATGCGACGTCGCTCGCCGACACGGCCTGCGGTGCCACGGCGGAGCGATCACCGCACGCACCCATCAAGAGCGCACCGGAGGCGGCCAGACCGACCATCAGTCGTCGTCTCATCCGCGCGACCATACACGCCGGTTTCCTGTCCATCGTTGCGCGACTCCTGTCACCGCTCGTGGTACCGGTGGCACCCGGCTGGAGGTCGATGTCGGCTGCGCCTTCGCTCACCGGCTCGTTACGTTCGATGCATGGACAAGATCGCCCTCGCCCCCGCTGCCGCATCGCTCACCGAGTTCTGGTCGCAACGGGTTGTCGGCGAAGCGAACGGCAGCCTGTTCAAGGTGGCCAAGGGCATCGGCTCCACCAACTGGCACGCCCACGCCGATCAGGAGGAGACGTTCCTGATCCTGCACGGCCACCTGACGATCCAGCTCCGCACGGGCAACGTCGAGCTCGACGAGGGCGACCTGTTCGTCGTGCCACGCGGCGTCGAGCACTGCCCCCTCGCCGACGAGGAGGTCCACTTCCTCATCGTCGGCCCGGACATCACGTCGAACGCCGCGGGCGGCAAGCCGGCGTGGAGCGCCGCGTCCGCCTGACGTGGTTCAGTCTCGAGCCGTGCTGCGTCGGCGCAGCGACAACGCCACGGCGACCAGCGCCACCAGCGCGACGAGCGACAAGGCCGGGCTGCCCGCCGCGTGACGGTGCGACAGCAGCACGACGAGCAGCCAGACGGCGACCGTCGCAGCCATCACGATCGTGCTGCGCCGCAGCCAACGCCCGAGGGTCTCGCCGTCGACGGTGGCGCTGTTCGGCACGGTGGCGATCAGGGCCGTCGAGGTGTGGAAGGCGAACAGCGCGGCGGCGACCAGCAGCGACCACGGCGACGCGGTGTCGTCGATGCACGCCAGCCAGTACCAGACCACACCGACGACCACGAGCGAGCCGACGTGGGTGTCCGGGCGGACCGTCGAGCCGAGCGCGACGATGCCGATGAGCACGGCCACGACGGCGGTGGCGTGGTGCGAGACCGACCCGATGCACACGCAGGCGACGACCGGCGACACGATCGCCACGACCGCGAGCACGACGCGTTGGGCCGATGTCGCCCGGGCGCGATCAAGGCGCTGCTGCGCCGGCGAGACGAGGCTCATCGGCTCGACAACCGCGGTGCCGATGCGCGTCGGGCGACGTCGCGCAGGAACTGGTCGAGGCTGCCCGGCCCGCGCCACGGCACCACCGCGACGCCGGCCTGCTCGGCGATGCGCACCTCGCGCCGCCGTTCGAGCAGCCGGATCCGCCAGGCGAGCGCCGTCACCGGATCGTCGTCCTCGGTGACGTGATCCGGCAGCGTGTCGACGACGGCCACCGTCACCCCGCGACGGGCGAGGGCCACGGCCCGGTCGAGCGGCGCCCTCGTGACGAGCGGCGTCAGCAGGATCACCAGCGAGTCGGCGGGCACGGCGAGCCGCCCACGCGACTGCAGGCCACGCGGGTCCGAACCGGCCCGCACCGCGGCGAGCGTGTCGAGGATCCGTCGGAGATGGGCGCGACCGGTGGCGGCCGGCACCGACTTCGAGCCGGACGATCCGATGATCCGCAACATCACCCGGTCGCCGCGCTGCACGTGGTGCTCGGCGATCGCGCCAGCGGCGCGCACCGCGAGGTCGAGGCTGGAGGCCTGTCCGTCGACGCCTTCGCTCCCACCGACGTCGTCGGTGGCATCGACCTCGAGCACCACGAGCGTGTCCTGATCCGCCCATGTCGACGTCACGTGCAGGCTCCCCGCCCGCAGCGACCGGGCCCAGTTGATCCGCCGCATGCGGTCACCCGCCTGGAACGGGCGGATGCCGGCGAACTCCAGCCCATCACCTGGGCGCGACGAGCGATCGAGGCCGACGAGCCCGTTCGAGCGACGGATCGTCGCCGACGAGTCGAACGTTGCGGGCAGCGGGAGGCTGATCAGCGGCGACTGCGGCGTGCGATGGACCCAGGTGAACGCACCCCAGGCGCTCGACGCGACGATGGTCGCGCGCTCGACCCGGTGCTGGCCCCAGCGGATCGAGCGCACCGTCATCGACACGACTGCGTGCCCGTCGACCACGGCGGCCGCGACGACCCCCGTCGTCGGGTCCGCGCCCCTGGCGGTGTAGGTCTCGATCCAGCGAGCCTCCGGCATCACCGCGACGATCGAGTCGGCTTCCGCGGGTCCGTCGAAGTCCGCGCTCCACGTCGTCGCCTGGCCCTCGCGCACCACGGGATCGGCGAGCCGATGGGTGACCGACGGCGTGCGCCCGGGCCGGCCCAGGGACGACCAGCCGGCGACGATCGCGAGCGGTGCGCCGAGCACGAGCAGATCGGGACGGCGCACGAGCACGGCCACCAACGCCATGACGATGGCCGCCACCGAGCAGCGCACGTGGGCCGCTGTCGGGCGCCATCCCGGTTCGGCCGGCGCCCGATCGACGGCGGCGAACGCGTCGGACATCACGGGCGCACGACGCCCGGCTCGAGCGCTGACGGGGTGGGTACGGTCGACACGACGCTGGCCACCACCGACGACCCGGAGGCCTTGCTCATCCACAGCTCGGGCTTGACCGTGATGCGATGGGCGAGCACGGGCTCTGCCACGACCTTCACGTCCTCGGGCGTCACGTAGTCGCGCCCGTCGATGACCGCGTACGCACGCGCCGCGAGCATCAGCGCCAGCGACCCACGGGGCGACGAGCCCATCATCACGTGGGGGTGGCTGCGGGTCGCGGCGACCAGCGCGACGCAGTAGCGCCCGATGCTCTCGTCGACCTCGACGCGTTCGATCGCCGCCTGCATCGCCAGCAGCGTCGTCGCGTCCGTGATCTGGCGCAGCGTCTGCTCCTCGTGGCGGCGCGCGGTGCGGCGGCGGAGGACGTCCCACTCCTCGTCGGCGGTCGGGTAGCCGAAGCTGACGCGCAGCATGAACCGGTCGAGCTGGGCCTCGGGGAGCGGGTACGTGCCCTCGTACTCGACCGGGTTGGCGGTGGCGAGCACGTGGAAGGGCGACTCCAGCGCGAAGGTCTGCCCCTCGACGGTGATCTGGCGCTCCTGCATCGCCTCCAGCAGCGCGGCCTGCGTCTTGGGTGGCGTGCGGTTGATCTCGTCGGCCAGCAGCAGCCCGGTGAACAGTGGTCCCTGGCGGAACGAGAACTCCCCGACGCGCTGGTCGTAGACGAAGGATCCGGTGAGGTCGGCGGGCAACAGGTCGGGCGTGAACTGCGCACGCGTGAAGCGGAGCCCGAGCGTCTGCGCGAACGACCGCGCCGCCAGCGTCTTGCCCAGCCCCGGGAAGTCCTCCAGCAGCACGTGGCCGCCGGCGAGGATGCCGCTGAGCACGATGCCCAGCGCGGCTCGCTTGCCGACGACTGCGACCTCCACCTCGTCGAGCACGGCAGCGGCGAGGCGCGACACCTCGTCGAGGCCGAGCTCCGGCGCGTGGTCGTCGTTCGGTTGAGCTGTCATGGCCACCTCCGGGTCACAGGTTCTCGATCAGGGTGACGATCCTCGCCACCGACTGCGTGTCGCTCATCGTGCGGACCGTCAGCCCGGACTCGATGAAGGTCACCAGCTCCGGCCCGATCAGGCGTCGCGCCTCGGCCGGGTCCACGGCGCGGTCGACGTTGTGCTCGGCGAGCAACCAGTCGTCGATCAACCCGACGAGCGCGTCGTAGAGGCGGATGCTGTAGCCGTCGGAGCGGCGCTCGTTGCGCAGCAGCATCCGCAGCGTGCCGACCCGCTGTTCGACGCCAGCGGACCCGTACTGCGACAGGGTCGAGCGCGGCCATGCGGGCGGGCTGACCAGGCTGCCGATGTCGAACGCGACGCACGCCACGGCGCCCCCGACGAGCAGCACCGCGCCCACGAGCAGCACTCGCGGCCCCATCCCGTTGAGCACCAGCGAGACCTCGGCGAGCACCGCGACGATCGAGAAGACGATGAGGCGCGGCACCCAGGTGTTGTTCACGTGGCGGCCTCCACCGCGGCGCCACGCGTGTCGGCGGCGAGGAACGTGCGCAGACCGTCGTGCAGCCGGTCGAGCGCGGCCACCGCCACCGCACGATCCTGCTCGTCCATCACGTGCGTCGAGAAGCGCGCCTCGCGGTACAGCGCGGCGAGCGATGCGATCGCCGCCGGATCGACCGAGTACGCGCCGAGCACCTGCTCGGTGAACTCCGACGACGTGTGGGCCGGATCCCTGGGCAGGCCCGCGCTCGCGACCACGCCCTCGAGCCGCAACCAGCACTCGACGATGGCGTTGCGCGGCGAACCACGCATCAGCGCGGCGCGCTGCTCGGCCGCGTCGTCGGAGATCGACGACGCGACATCGGGCATCACGTCGAAGTCCTTTCGCCCGACGCGACGCGACGTCCAATGCGGCCGATTGATCCACGCCGCCACCACCAGCCACGCGGCGATGGCGAGCGCGCCGACGACCACGAGCACCTGGAGCACCACGATGATCCAGCCGGGTAGCTCGCTGCTCGACTCTTGGCCCTTCGGCGGTGTCGTCGGGAACGTCGCGAGCGGCTGGGTCACCGACGTCGCGTTGTCGTAGCCACCGCTGTCGGGCGCCGCGTGCCAGAGCCGCACCTCGCCACCGGTGGCCACCGACACCAGCACCAGCGCGAGGAGCACGCCCGCCAGCACGACGAGCACCCTCCTGCGGTCCATCACCCGAGACTATGCCCCCTCCCCCGGACACGCCGCGCCGTGATCGATGCGCCACGACCCGATGCCGACTCGACGCCATCCGTAACGTGCGGCCATGGACAAATCGACCGCGCGGCCCATCCGCTCGCTGCTGTTCGTGCCGGGCAGCGACGACGAGCAGTTGGCCGCGGCCGGCGATCTCGGCACCGACGCACTCGTCATCGACATCGAAGAGCCGCGTACGCCGTTCCCCGAAGCAGAGCGCGTCCGCACCCGCAAGGCCGTCGCCGCGTTCCTCGACGCGCGGCCTCCTTCCGGCGGGCCAATGTGCTTCGTGCGCATCCAGAGCATGTCGACGGGCTGCTCGATGCGCGACCTGGACGCCGTCGTCGGGCCCGGGTTGACGGGCATCCTGCTGCCGAAGCTGGCCGGCCCCGGCGACATCGTCGCCCTCGACGCGATGCTCACGTGCTACGAGACCGACCGCGACCTGCCGCGCAACAGCATCGTCATCTATCCGGTGCTCGAGACCGCGCAGTCGATCCGCGAGGCGTACGAGATCGCGATGGCGTCGCCACGCGTCGCCTACCTCGGCGGCGCGATCTCCCGCTTCGGCGACATCCATCAGGCGCTCGGCTTCCGCTGGACCGCGGAGGGCACCGAGACGCTGTACCTGCGCGAGAAGGTGCTCGTCGACGCACGCGCGGCCGGCGTGCGATGGCCGATCAGCGGGATGTGGGGCGGCCGCCTCGACGACCACGACGGACTCACGACGTGGTGCAACCACCTGCGCGACCTCGGCTACTTCGGGATGATGATCACCCGTCCCTACCAGATCGAGTTCGCCCATCGGGCCTTCACCCCAACGGTGGAGGAGATCGCGTTCTGGACCGAGCTCGTGGCCCTCGCCGATGACGCCGAAGGGCGCGACGGGCCCGGCATCCGCTTCGGCGAACCCGGTCAGGGCGAGGTCCACGTCGTGCACCAGGCACACGTCGGCTCGGCCCGGATGAACCTGATCTGGGCACGCGAGCTCGGCCTCGTCGGGAGCGCGTCATGAGCCCGCGGTTGATCTCCGCCGACTCGCACATCAACGAGCCGCCCGATCTGTGGACCAGCCGGGTGCCGGCGGAGTACCGCCACCGCGCCCCACGCGTCGAGCACCTCGAGCAGGGCGACGCATGGATCCTCGAGGGTGCGCTCGATCCGATCAACTTCGGCGGCAACTGCTCGGCCGGCATCCCCGCCGACGAGCGTTCGGCCTGGATCCGCTGGGAGCAGGTGCGGCCCGGCGGCTACGACCCTGCCAGCCGGCTCCTCGACCAGGACGCCGACGGCGTCGTCGCCGAAGTGCTGTATCCGACGCCGCGCATCTCCAACCAGCTGTTCTGGTCGAACGACGACCCCGGCTACCACCTCGCCTGCATCCGTGCCTACAACGACTGGCTGCACGAGTTCTGCGCGCACGATCCGGAACGGCTGTGGGGCGTGGCGATGATCCCCGCCGTCGGCGTCGACGCGGCCATCGCCGAGCTCGAGCGGGTGATGGCCCGCGGCACGATGCGCGGCGCGCTGCTCGGCCGCTACCCGAGCGGCGGCGAGGCGATGACCGACGACGACGATCGGTTCTGGGCGACGGCCGAGGCGCTGCACGTCCCGGTGTCGATCCACGTGTCGTTCGCCACCGAAGCGCAGGGCGACAAGAAGCGGATGAAGCTCACCGGCGACATGCGTTTCTTCGATGCACCGATCCGCGCCGCGCAGTTCATCAACGGCGGCGTCTTCGATCGCTTCCCCGGCCTGCAGCTCGTGCTCGTCGAAGTCGACGTGTCGTGGATCCCGTACGTCAAAGAGCAGATGGACGACCGCTTCCTGCGCGCCAGCGTGAGCGGTCGCGCCCGGATCGACGCGGTGCCGAGCCACTACTTCGCCCGGAACATCTTCGCGACGTTCGTGACGGACCGCTACGGCATGTCGAACCGTCACGCGGTCGGGGTGAGCCAGATCCTGTGGTCGACCGACTTCCCCCACGGCGGATCGGACTGGCCGAACTCGCGCGCCACCGCCGCGTCGCAGCTCGAGGGCGTGCCCGACGACGAGGCCGCGCAGATCCTCGGCGCCAACGCGGCGGCGCTGTACGCACGCTGAGCGTCGGCCCGCAGCACGTGCCGACGTGTGACGGGACGATCCGATACCGTGCCATCAGGTTCGAGCCGAAGGGGGCCCCGTGACAATCGTTGAACACGCACCAGAAGCAGTGCACATCGGCGCCAGCGACCTGCCGTGGGTCGAGATCGGCAACGGCAACAAGCTGCGCGTCCTCCAGGTCCGCCCCACCGAGGGGCTGTGGATCGTCGAGAACATCTTCCAGTCCGGCTTCGCCGTGCAGAAGCATCGCCACACCGGGCCGGTGTGGGGTTACACCACCCGCGGCGCGTGGAAGTACGCCGAGTACGACTACGTGAACCGCGCCGGCTCCTTCTTGTACGAGCCCGCCGGATCCGTGCACACCCTCACGTGCATCGAGGACGACACGCAGGTCTGGTTCCACATGTACGGCGCCAACCTCAACCTCGACGCCGACGGCAACATCGAGTCCGTCGCCGATGGCGCAGGCACCCTCGCGGCCTACTACGCGTTGTGCGAGGCACAGGGCCTCGAACGGCCCAACGTCATCGTCGGCTGACCTACGTCGGTCGCCATCGCTCGTCATCGCGGCCCCACATCATGGGGTGCAGGCAATGGCGGCGAGTCGGGCGGTACGGTGTTCTGGCTCATTCACCCAGAGCCCGGCGCCGACCCCTCGGACGCCGCACAGGAAGGCTGCGAGACCGACGATGACGAACCGTGACGAACAGACGAACCCGATCGACGAGGTGGCGTCCGCGACGCTGCGCAACCCGGTGTCGCGCCGTCAGCTCCTCACCCTGGCCGGAGGCGCCGTCCTGATCAGCGCCTGCAGCAGCGACGCGAAGAAGTCCACCGACACCACCACGCCGCTGGCAACGACCACCACCACCGAAGCGCCCACCACCGACGCCAGCACCACCACCACCGAGCCGGACACCACCCCGACCACGGTGCTCGACACCACCACCACGGTCGTGCCGGTCACCGATGCGCCCACCACGACGGTGCCCGCCGCTCCGGTGCAGCCGCTGACGGGACTCCCGCTCGACGATCCGTCGCTGCTCAACCGGGTCGCGCTCGTGGTCAAGGTCAGCAACGATCCGGGTGCTCGCCCGCAGACCGGGCTCAACGACCCCGACATCATCTTCGAGGCCTGGGGCGCCGGCCCGACCCGGTTCGCCACCATCTGGCACAGCCGCGACCTCGACTTCGTCGGCCCGATCCGCTCCTGCCGCGAGCAGGACGTCAACCTCGTCGGCGAGTTCAACCGCGCCGTGTTCGCCTGCTCGGGCGGCAACCCCGGCAACATCGCCCTGCTCCGCAACTCCGACCTCCTGCTGCTCACCGAGGGCCAGGGCCCGGGCTGGGAGCTCGACCCGAAGCGCAACCGCCCGCACAAGACCCACGCCGACACGGCCAAGCTGCGCTCCAACGCCGGCCCCGATCGCACCGGCCCGATGCAGCAGTTCCACTACCGCGGCCAGGGCGAGGCCGCCACCGCCGGGGATCTGATGACCGGCATCGACCTGCAGATCCAGCAGGTCTTCGTGCAGTGGCGCTACGACTACTCCACCAACCGCTACCTGCGCTCGCAGGCGAACAAGCCGCACATCCTCACCGACGGCAACCAGGTCACCACCGAGAACGTCATCCTCGCGTTCCTCGACTACGACCCGAGCCACACCGACGGTCGCTCACCCGACGGCCTCACCACCGGCACCGCCAACCCGGCGCTGGTGTTCACCGGCGGCCGGATGGTGGCGGGCACGTGGACCCGCGACACCCGCACCGACCCGTTCGCGTTCACCGACAGCTCGGGCGCGCCCATCCTGCTCACCCCCGGCCGCACGTTCATCGAGCTGCCGAACAGCGGCAAGGGCTCGTTCCCCGGCAACGACAAGTTCACCCCGGTCGCCTGACCGGGCGGCAGCAACCCATCCGTGATCGGTTTGCCGCACCATGTGCGGCGAACCGAGCGCGGTCACGCCGACCGCAGGCGCACGACCTGGACGGGGAAGCCGTTCACGGCAGCGTTGCCGGACGGCACGTCGACGAGGGTGCCGGGCGCGAGGAGGTTGCTGTTGACGCCGGCGTGGGCCTCGGCGACGGCCAATCGAGTTCCCGTGCGGTCGTGACCCCAGCCGTGGGGCAGGCTGACGACGCCCTGGCGGATCTCATCGCTGATCTCGACGGCCGCGTGCACGGTGCCGACCTCGGACGTGACGCTCACCATCGCACCGTCCACGACGCCCAGGTCCTCGGCGTCCTTCGGGTGCACGATCAAGGTGCACCGCGGCCGGCCCTTCACGAGCACGTTCACGTTGTGCATCCACGAGTTGTTCGAGCGGACGTGCCGGCGACCGATGAGCACGAGGTTCGGGCGTGGTTGGGCGATGCGCTCGGCGAGACGCGGGACGTCGCCGAGGATGTTGTCGTGGGCCAGCTCCACATCGCCAGACGCAGTGCGGATGATCTCGTCGATGCAGGGCACCATCGGGCCGAAGTCGATGCCGTGCGGATGATCGTGCATCAGCGACTCGAGCGTCAGACCCCCTGGTCGTGCTCCGTACCCGTCACCCCACGGTGACATGCGCACGGTGAGGTCGACGATGCGGTCCGGGCCTCGGAACGTCGTGAGGTGGGCGACGTCGTCGGCCGCCACGCCGTGGCGGAGCGCTCGCTCGGCGAACAGCATGTCGTCGAGCGCCTCGACATCGACATCCGCAGCCGGGATGCCGGCCAGGATGCCGCCGAGGCGGATCAGGATCTCCCACTCCTGCGGCCGGTCCTGCGGGAAGATGGCGGGCGACCAGCGGACAGCACTGCGGACCGCGAACGCCCAGAGCGCCTCGTCGCAGTGCGGCTGCTCGAGCGCCGACAGGCCGGGCAGGATCACGTGTGCGTGGCGCGACGTCTCGTTGAGCCAGTTGTCGACGCTGATCATCGCGTCGAGCATGGGCAGCGCCGCTTCCAGCTTCCCGGCATCGGGCGCCGACAAGGCCGGGTTGCCGGCCATCACCACGAGACCGCGAACGCGACCCTCGCCCGGGGTGGAGATCTCCTCGGCGAGGCACGACAGCGGGGCCTGTCCCAGCACCTCGGGTGCCTGCCGGACGCGGGTGTGCCAGCGCGCCGGCTTCATCGGACCGCGACGGCGCGCCGTGCGCGAGATGGCCGCGATCGCCGGTGTGGGGAACATCGCGCCGCCGACGACGTCGAGGTGGCCGGTCAGCACGTTGACCACGTCGACCGCCCACGAGGCGAGCGTGCCGAACTCCTGGTTGCACAGGCCGATGCGGCCGTAGACGACGGCGCGCTCGGTGGTCGCCAGCTCGCGGGCCAGCTGCCGGATGCGCTCCGCCGGCACGCCACAGGCGTCCTCGACGGCCTCCGGCGTGAAGTCGCTCGCGACGGCGAACACCTCGTCGATGCCGCGCACACGACCCTCGAGCGCGCCCAAGCGGACGAGGTTCTCCGTGTCGAGCACGTTGACGACGGCCAGCAGCAGCGCGGCATCCATGCCCGGGATGATCGAGATCCACTCGTCGGCGCGCTCTGCGGTGCCGGTGCGCCGAGGATCGATCACGATCGTCCTGCCGCCACGCTCGCGGATCCTGTCGATCTCGCCGAGGATGTCCGGGCACGAGAAGAGCGAGCCGTTCGATGCGTGCGGGTTGGCGCCCATCACGACGAAGAGGTCGGTGCGGTGGATGTCGGGCACGGCAAGGCTCCACGGGTTGCCGAACAGCTGCGCACAGGCGACGTTCTTCGGCCACTGGTCCACCGTGCCGGCCGACCAGATCATCGGCATGCGCGGGATGCCGACGACCGCGCCCGTGTAGCGGCCGAGCGAGTAGGTGTGCGCCGCGGGGTTGCCGATGTAGGCCGTGATCGCGCTGATGCCGTCCCGCTCGAGGATCGGACGCACGAGCTCCTCGCACCGCGCGAACGCTTCGTCCCACGACACCTCGCGCCACGTCTCGCCGTCGCGCACCATCGGCGCGCGCACCCGGTCCGGATCGTGGTGGAGGTGGCCGAGCGCTGCGCCCTTCGGGCACAGGTAGCCCTTGCTCCACACATCGGCCCGGTCGCCGCGCACGCGCGTCACCCGGTCGCCGGTGGTCTGGATCTCCAGTCCGCACATCGCCTCGCAGAGCGGGCAGGTGCGCAGATGGGTCCTCACCGTCGCGTCGGACACCGCGCCGTCATCCTCTGCGTCGTTGCCGACGGTCGGTTCGGCGAGGTCGGTCATCGAACGGACGGTACCCGTCCCGCGCCGGAGCGGCGCAGGCGGACCGTCAGTCCATCGTGTTCGGGTAGTACTGGCCAGGGACGAGCTTGGCGACGTCGGCGTTGAAGTTCGACGCGAACGGCCAGTCGGCCTCTTCGCCCGGCAGCGGTGCCTGGGTGAACCGGCCGAGCTCTCCGCCGCCGGCACGCTCGTTGCCGATCAAGGACCACGCCTGGCGCTTGTAGGTCCAGTTGTCGGGCGCGAGGCGATGGCACTCGTTGAAGTGGCGGATCGCGGCATCCCGATCGCCTGCCAGCCAGCAGTGGTTGGCCAGCTCGAAGTGTGCCGCGGCGCGGGAGGCATCGAGGCCACGCGGCTGCGACGCGGCGATCACCTCGTCCGGCGTCATCGCGTAGGCGCTCGCCGCACCATGGCTCACCCAGTCGCGGATCGCGTCCGGGTAGGCGTCACGGTCCTGACCGCCGGACAGAATGTTGGCGAGGTTCGGCGCAGCGGGTGCGTCGCCGGCCGGCGGGCCGTTCTTCGCCGCCTCTGCCGCCGCGCGAGCGCGTGCCGCCATCATCTCCCGCATCGATGCCGGGTACTCGCCTCGGCCCGGCCAACCGGGTTCGGCGGGACGGACGATGACACCGTCCTCGTCGATCCAGATCACGTTCGGGATGTTGACCACGCCGAACAGCGCGTCGAGCCGATGGGTCGGATCGAGCAGCGACGGATGCTCCGCGTGGGCTGCCTCGATGAACGGGCGAGACGCCTCAGGACCGCTCAGCTCGAGCGAGACCGTGACGACCTCGACACCGGATGCGTGCAGCTCGTTGCGGAGCGCCTGCCACACGGGCAGGTCGAAGCGGCAGCCTCAATACGGCGCCCAGGCGACGAGCACCACCTTCTGCCCGCGCAGCGACGACAGGCGGAACTCGTTGCCGTCGATGTCGTCGAGCACGAGCTCGGGTGCCTGCGCGGTGACGAGCGCGCGTGCGTTGACGGACTCCGGTCCGAGCGCCCACAGCCCTGTGGCGTCGTCGTGCACGAGGGCCATCCCCAGCCGATCAGCCGTCGAGCCCAGGTCGAACCCGCCGGGCAGCGGCACGCACACATCGCCCTTGCACGCCCCCTCGGGCTTGATCGCCCAGCCCGTGGCCGACTCGAAGGTGGATGCGTCGATGTCGAGCTGCTCGAGGATCATGCCCGACTGTACCCGTGACAGCGCACGTGAGCCCGACAGCCGGTGATCTACAACAGCGCGGCGGCGAGTCGGCGCCACTCGGCCAGCGGCAGCTCGCTCGGTGCGTCGGTCAGCACCTGGATGCACACGTGGCTCGCGCCAGCGTCCTGATGGGCGCGGACGCGCTCGACGATCGCGGACTCGTCGCCCCACGCCACCAATGCGTCGATGAGCCGGTCGCTGCCGCCGTTGGCGATGTCGTCGTCGGTGTACCCGAGGCGCTTCCAGTTGTTGGTGTAGTTCGGCAGGCCCATGTAGCCGGCCAGGTTCTGGCGGGCGATCGCACGGGCCTTGGTCGGATCGGTCTCCAGCACGACGCCCTGCTCCGTCGCGACGAGCGCATCGGGGCCGACCGCCTCTCGGGCGACGGCGGTGTGCTCAGGCGTCACGAGGTACGGGTGCACGCCGGCCGTGCGCGCCGCGGCGAGCGCGAGCATCTTCGGACCGAGCGCGGCGAGGCACCGATCGGCGGGTGCCAACGGCGGATCCGCCGCGTCGAGCCCGTCGAGGTAGGCCTCGGTCATCGCCATCGGCTTCTGGTAGGTGCCCTTCGGCTTGGTCGAGTCGATCAGCGGCGCGTGGCTGATGCCGATGCCCACCATGAACCGATCGCCGTGCTCGGCGGTGAGCGTCGCATGGCCCGTTGCCGTCTCCTGCGGTGTGTGCATCCACAGGTTCAAGATGCCCGTCGCGATCGTGGTCGAGGTGGTCGCGCCCAGCAGGTTCCCGACCGCATCGAACACCGCGCCGCCCACGTCGGGGATCCACAGCGCCGTGTAGCCCAACGACTCGAGCTCGGCCGCGCCCGCAGCAGCCGCGCCCGCATCGCCGTAGCGCAGCCCGCCACTCCACACACCGATTCCGTCCAGCACACGATCCATCCACCGAGGTTGCCACCTGCGGGGCCGCGACACCGGATCGGGGCGACGAGTGAAAACTCGCCCTCGTCTGATCGGTCATGATGTGCCGCATGAGCGCCGCCACCGTCACCGTCAGCCGCCACGTGAACGCGGCACCGGAGGCCATCTACGGGATGGTCAGCGATCTTCCACGCATGGGTGAGTGGTCGCCGGAGAACTGCGGCGGCACCTGGCTCGGTGGTGCCAACGGAGCCGCGGTCGGCGCGCGGTTCAAGGGGCGCAACGAGAACGGCAAGAAGCGCTGGACCACGATGGTGAAGATCGCGATCTGCGATGCGCCCACGACGTTCGCCTTCGACGTGTCGGCGGTGGGGTTCGCGGTCGCTCGGTGGCAGTACGACATCGTCGCCGAAGGCGACGGTTCGCTCGTGACCGAGTCGTTCTTCGACCATCGCAACGCGATCGCGAAGCTCTTCGGCGGCCCCGCGAGCGGCGTGAAGGAGCGCCACGCCCACAACCGAGCCGGCATGGAGCACACGCTCACCGAGCTCGCAACCGCAGCCGAGGCGGCCACCCGACCCAGCTGAGCCTGCACACTGTCAGTTCGACCTCGTGTCCAGGAGGCGGGTGGGCACCAGCGCCCGGTACGCATTGGTGCCGGGCGGGTACCAGGCGAACACGTCGACGATGACGTCGGCCGAGCCGCCCCCGCCGACGGTGAGGCACATCATCCCGTTCGCGGCGAGGCTCGTGATGGTGGCCGCAGCGCGCGTCTGGCGGCGGGTGAAGTTCAGGTTGGACGCCAGCGGTTGGGCCGTGCCACACGGCCAGGCCTCGACGTAGCCGTCGCTCGTCGGGTTGGTGACCGTGAGGTTGACGACGGCCGCGCCAGCGGAGCTGATGCCGACCCGACCGGCGATCGGGACCTGGACGATCTGACCGCTGCGCACGGTCTGTGCGGGCAGACCACGGCCGTCGACGGTGGTGGCCTGGGCACGCGTGTCCAGCAGTCGTGCGGGTCCCGCAGCCGCCATCGACGAATCGCCCGAGTACCAGGCCTGCACATCGAGCACGAGCTGGGTCGGGACGCTGGACCGCACGCACACCGTGCCGCGTGCGCTGAGCGGCACCACGACGAGGTTGGCGATGTCGCTGCCGGGCGCGACGTTGAGGTTGGACGTCGCCGGCTGCGGACCGCATGGCCAGATGGTGACGAAGCCGGCTCGAGCGCTCGACGTGGCCGTGACGTTGAGCGCAGCGAACCTCGCGCTGGGATCGACACCGCCGCGGCCGGCGACCTGCACCTCGGTGGTCGTGGTCGGATCCAGCGCTCCCCCGCCAGAGCCCTCTCCGTCCGCCGTTGGCTGCGGACGGGTGTCGAGCAGCCGCGCCGGGGCGATGGGAACCGTGCCGATGCCGGGGCCGTACCAGCCCTGGACGTCGACGATGAGGTCGGTCTCCACCGACGACCACAGGCACACCCTCCCGTCGCTCGACAACCCGCTGACGACGAGGTTGGCGACGGCGCTGCCGGGCACCAGGTTCAGGTTCGACGCCAGTGGCCGCGTCGCCCCACAGGGCCACACCGTCACGTAGCCGCGTCCCGACGAACGGTCCGCCGTGACCGTCAACGTCGCGGCCGTCGCATCGGCACCCACGCCTCCACGGCCGGCGATCTGCAGCGCGAGCGTGCCGTCGTCGGCGATGCCGACGCGGGTCGCCGGATCGCCCGGCGCGGGGGCGTCGATCACGAACGGCCGGTACAGCGTCGGGAACGCACGGGCGACGCTCGGGTCCCAGGTATGACCCGAGATCGACAGCTCCACCGAGCCATCGCCCGACCGCCATGGCAACGGTGCGGCGAAGTACGTGTCGCAGACGTGCGGATCGCACCTCGGCGACACGGGCACGACGGCGTAGCGGACGAACGGTCCGGTCGGTGCCGCCGACGTGTACATCGAGACCGACGTGCCCCACCAGTCGTCGAGTTTGCTCACCCCGAGATACTCCCCGTCGCCCATTGCTTGCACTTGCAACGGATCGGCCAGCGCCCCACCCGAGTGCACCGGCACCGCATCGGCGCGGTTCGCCGACCAGTCGTGCCCGTTCCAGTACGTCGGCGCCGAGTCGAAGCGGCCGGCCGGCACGCGGGCGAGGTACACGTCCCGCGTGCACGTCTCGTCGAAGTCGCTGAGCAGCCCCGGCGAGGTGAACTGCCGGTAGCAGTTCCCGTACAGGTACGACCAGTCGCCCGACGTGGCCACGCTGGTCCCGTACAGGGGCCGGTCCGACGGGTCGGCGGCCGGCGCGAACGACGTGACGGCGAGGTCGCTCAGGCGCACGGTGGCCCGCCAGGTGGCGATCGGCGTCGCCCCCGCCGTCGCTCCGGTGCCGGCGGCGTTGACGAACTCGGCCATGAACACGTCGAGCTGACCGTCGGCACCAACGCCGGCCCCCAGCGGCCAGAACCAGTGCGTGAACGGGACCTCGAGGTCACCGCCGATGTACGACGTCGGCGCGTCGGCGGATCCCCCGTGCAGGATCTGAAAGCACGAATCCGTCTGGATCATCGCCAGGTTGTGCACGAACGCCGCGTCGCCGAGCGACGCCGTGTCAGGCGCTCCGATGAACGAGTCCTGGAACATCCACAGCGTCCGTCCGTCGGGCAGTGGGTAGGCATGCGCGTAGTCGCCGCCGACGAACCCGGAGGACCCGCTCGCGAAGAAGTCGCTCATGCCACCGCTGCCCAGGTCAGCAGCGCATGCGCCAGCAGCAGCGGCCGGAGACGACGGCATCGGGACGACCGCGAAGCCGGCGACCGCCACGGCGACGGCGATCAACAGGGACACGGCGGTGCGCAGGGGGCGAACGATCCGGCGAACCACCATCACGCCAGGTTGGTCGATGTAGACGCTGAAAGTCACCAGTGACAGTTTTCCATCGCGTGAACGCTGCGTTTCGTGAACCACGCCACCAACGTCGCGCGTCGCGCTTAGCCGCTACCAGCTGGACGCACTTCGACGTCCCCGACCAGGCGTTCGCCGATCGGCGAGGTGTCGTCACCGGGCGAGTCCCGTTCACGCTCGACGGAGCGCGGCGACGACCGACGAGCGGGAGTGAACGGCACCCGAAGTTGTCCAGCGTCGATGCCGTGCCACTCGTCGGCATCGTGGCCGCACCGCTGAAGACCACCGTGCATCCCGCAGCAGGGCATGCGGCACCCGCGGGTCCCGCCAGACCCACCGGTCCCATCGGCCCCATCGAGCCGGCGGCCCCGTCGCCGCCGGCGGTGACGTTGAGGTTCGACGCTGTCGGGCGGCTGTCGGCGTCGGCCGGATAGATCGTCACGTAGCTGGCTGCTGTCGGGTTCACCGCCGTCCCGGTGACGGCGGCTCCCGCTGCACGCACCAGCCCGATGGCGGCGTGTTGATCATGTCGATCATTCGAGACCCGATGGATCCCGATGACGAGAGCACCTCGTGCTCATCGTTCGCAGGTCGTGTACTCACCGATCGACGCCACGTGACGCGCCGAGAGGTCAGGCAGTGAGCAGTCCGACCTGCTGGAACGCCTGCTTCCAGCCCTTGCCCAGCTTGCCGGTCGTCGCGATGTCCCGGCCCGCGCCGACCACCGTCGGGCGGCCACGCGCGTTGGAGAACACACAGACGTACTTGACGTCATCCACGAAGAACCGGAAGCCACCGAACATGATCCACGGGAACTCCAGTCGTTCGATCGACCCGATGGGCGCGTCGAGCCTCACATCGGGCCCGGACGTGAACGTCAGACGCCCGTCCCTCAACACGAGCACCCCGGTCAGCGTCGTTCCGAACGCCTTGCTCGCGAGGCGCGCCGGGGATTGGTGCTCCGGCGTGCCGTCCGTTTCGTTGTCCATCTCTCGCTCCTATCCTCGGAAAGTCGCGATGATATGCGACCGCCACGCACCGCTCGCGCGGCCGTCCGGGCGCGTTGGCTACAGCAGGTACTGCTCGCCGCTCGCGCGAACGGTGACCTCGGCGATGTTGACGCCCCACGGCTGATCGATCGTGTAGAGCACCTGCGCGGCGAGCTCGTCGGGCGAGATCGACCAGTAGGCGATGTCGTCCGGATCGAGCTCAGCGTCGGTGGCCTCGCCCTTCATCAGCCGGCCGACCGTGTCGCCGAACGCCTGGGCATGCTGGCCGAGGATGCCGACCATCGCGTCGCCGTTGACGATGCTCGCGCCCAGCCCGGTGCCGAGCACGCCCGTCGGCCGCACCGTCGTCACCTTGATCCTGCCCTGGGTCTCCTGCCGCAACGCGTCGGCGAGCACGTTGACCGCTGCCTTCGTGGCCGAGTAGACGGCCGATCCCTGGACCGCGTGGTTGCCGTAGATCGACGAGATGCACACGACATGTCCTCGGCCCAACCCGATCATGTGGTCGTACACGGCGGTGATCCCGTTGAGCACGCCCCTGAGGTTGATGTCGATGCAGCGATCCCATGCATCCGCGGCGCGAGCGTGGTCGGCATAGAAGGCGAGCGGCATGATCCCGGCGTTCAACACGGCCACGTCGACGAAGCCGTGGGCGTCGACACCCTGCCGCACGGCGTCCTGCAGGTCCGCTCGCACGCCGACGTCGCCCACGACGCCGATCACCGACCGACCGTCACTCGTCAGCGACGACACGAGGCTCTCCAGCGCCTCGGCGTTGACGTCGACAGCGGTCACCCGCGCACCGGCTTCGGCCGCTTTGCTGGCCATGATCCGTCCGAACCCGCTCGCTGCGCCGGTCACCAGCACGCTGCGCTCACCCAAGTGCGTCATCGCCGGCAAGGTACACCCATCAGCCGAGCCGCCTCACGCTCAGATCCGGTAGCCGCCGTCGACGCTGATGACCTGGCCCGTGATGCCGCGACCATCGTCACCGGCGAGAAGGGCTGCCATGCCTGCCAGCTCGTCGGCCTCGAGGATCCTACGCTGCACGTTCTCCGCCATCGCGCGCTGCTCCTCGACCTCTGGTGTCGTGCCGTTCGCTCTCGCGATCCGCTCGAAATCGACCAGCGACGTGCGCGTCCAACCCGGACACAGCACGTTCGCATTGATGCCGTGCCGCGCCACCGACTTGGCGAGCTCCTTCGTGAACCCCACCAACCCATGCTTCGCGGTCGTGTACGGGATCGACCCACCCGTCACCTTCGACGCGCCGGACCCGATGTTGACGATCCGCCCCGAACCCTGGTCGCGCATGCCCGGCAGTGCAGCGCTCGTGGCCCACCAGACCGAGGTCAGCGACAACGTCAGCGTCCGCTCGAAGGCATCGTCGTCCCCACGAAAAGGGTCGTTGTTCCCCACCGAACCGCCGACGTTGTTGACCAGCACATCGACGCGGCCGAATCGCTCGATCGCCCGACGGACCGGCTGGCGCGCATCCTCCCGGTCCATTGCATCTGCAACGACCGCGAGCCCCCGCTCTGCTCCGACACCACAGTGCTCGAGCGTCGACGCCAGCTCGGAAGCCGTCCGCGACGAGATCACGATCGACGCACCCTCCCGAGCGAAGCGAGCCGCGATCGCCGCCCCGATCCCCCGCCCGCCTCCGGTGATCACTGCAACCCTGCCCTCGAGCGTGCCCATGTGCGTCTCCTCCGTCTCTCCGCCGAATGCTCTCAGCTCGCGGCTGCCACCGACCCAACGGAGGACGGACCGTCGATCAGCACAGGATCACCTCCGCCCCTTCGTCACGAGCGGCTGACGGCGCCTCTCGCTGGTGCGCCTGCCGCCGTGCAGGCGCACGTGGTGAACGATCCGTGCTGTTGCGGTCCTGCACCGGCGTTCTCCTCCCATCACCACAGTTCGGCCGATGACGGCAAGAAACTCGAATCCGGAACTCGACCATCGGGTATCCCTGACTTCTGGTCGCGCCGGCGCGAGAGTCGTCGCATCGTTCGCCACCTGCCCGGTGGCGAACAGCGGAAGGAAGCCGACATGAGCCGCGAAGAGTGGACCGCGTTGATGCAGGGCATCGAGCAACAGGTCGCTGAGATCGCGACGCGCACGGCGACGAAGTCCCGCGTCGACAGCTCGTTGCTCGACGCATGGGCGGCGCCGGCGTTCGCCGATCTGCACTCGATCGAGCCACTCCGCCAGCTCGGCGAGGTATACGAAGGATCGCTACGCCGGCTCACGGCCGTCGGCGCAGCGTGACGCTGTCTGGGACGTCAGTCAGTCGCTGAGAACGAGGAGCGCATCTGCGCCCTCGAGTGCGTGGTGGAACGACGAGCGAGCGGATCCTGCCATGATGCCAGCGTCCATGGATTGCCAAGACGGCCAGACTGACGGTCGTTTCCATAGGCTCCGAGCTGGTCGTTTTGTGGCGCCCCCGGCACGATTCGAACGTGCGACCGTCGGATTAGAAGGCCGATGAAATGTGGGACCGATGGTGCTGATCAGGAACTCTCCGGACGCACGAGAACTCTTGACGCACTCGAGAACTGCGAGGAGCCGTCGATCGTCCCCAAACGTCCCCAACCGAATCGCGACCCGCAGTCCGAGCACCGATCGCCGGCTCTGTGCGCTGTATCGGGGTTGATGGTGCACGTTCTGGCGCTGGTTGACGGAACAGTATGCGCTGCCGGTCAGGAGGGCCGGCCGCGGCCGGTTTGCGAAATCACCGGAATTGTCCGATCACCGGAATAACCGCGACTGATCACCTGAGTAACTCGGGCGCCGAACCTGGACGCGAGATCGGGCGTTCGCTCGAACCGTGTTCTCGTGCGCGCGTTCTGCTCGGTTCTCCCATCTCCACGAGGGTGCGGATCGGCAGTTCGGCGCTGTTTCCCGAAGCCCTTCATGGTTGCGATTGTGTGGTGCGTTCGATTGGAGTCAACGAACCCCCTCGAACATCAGCACGATGCCGAAGACGACGAAGGTGAGAGCTGCACCGATCTTGATCACACGCTCGGGAAGCCGCGCGCCGAGTTGCTGGCCGAGAACGATGGCCAACGCGTCCGCAGCAACCATGCCCAGGGTCGATCCGACCCACGTGCCCACCAGTCCGTTCTCGGTGGCGAGTGTGACTGTTGCGAGCATCGTCTTGTCGCCGAGTTCCGCCAGGAGGAAGGCCAACGCCACGCTCCAGAACACCGACTTCGACTGCCGGGCAGCACGCGCCTCGTCGTCGTTGCCGAGTTCATCGCCACGCAGTGTCCACAGTGCGAAGCCAAGGAACGCAATGCCTGCAATCACCGAGATCGGCTTGGTAGGAAGGGCCACGCCGACGGCTGCGCCGAGCAGGACACTGATCAGGTGAACGAAGGCAGTCGCAGCCGCGATCGCAACCAGGATGGGCACCGCGCGATATCGCGACGCAAACGTCATCGCCATCAACTGACTCTTGTCGCCGAGTTCGGCCACAAAGATGATGCCGAAACTGATCAGAAAGGCGTTCATGTGTTCCTCCGGGTTCTGCCCGGAGGAGAAGCGAGAACGCCGTCGACCGAGCATCTGCTGATGCCTGGTCGAAGGTCTTGTTCACCTGTTTGCACAGGCCTGGAGACCGGGGCTCATCACCCAGCGTGTCGATCATCCAGCGAGGAACTACTCCCCTTCGCCGCCGTTGACGCTATCGGTCACCTTCGCCGCGAGCACGGTCGAGCAGATCAGCTTGCGCACTCGCCGTCGGCGTTCGGGTCCAGGGGCGATCGGCAGATCGGCGTCAGCTCGGATGATCGCAAGGGTTGCGACGCCGACGGCAATCGGGCGATCATCGCGCCGAGCGCCGTGGCCGTCATCGCCCTCGGCGGAATCATGGTTGGCTGGCTCAGAATCCGCTCCGGAAGCCTCCGGCCAGTCCTGGTCGCCCACTCCGCCGTCAACGTCTGCCTGATCAGCGCCCCATACGTCACCTCGGACAACGTTGACCGTGCGGCCTACATCACCGGAGAGCGGCGCCCTGACCATGTTGACCGTAGGCATCGTCGCATGGTCCTTGTTCACGAAAGCAAACTGGGCCTCAACGCCCACCCGACCCGGGGAAGCGCTCTAAACAATGAACGACGGCAGTCGGGCGTCTGTAGCTCATCGTTGACTTACTCGTCCAACGGACAGCGCTGTACGAGCCTAGGCGCTGAGACTGCGCAGAGAACGGCCGCAAGACGTCACCGCTCGGAGAGCCGCCCAACGCGTCGAAGCGCTACTTCATGGGTTCCGGTCGGCCGACGTGGAAGCCCTGTGCAAAGTCGACGCCCTCTGCCTGGAGGAGGGTCAGGGTCTCTTCGTTCTCGACCCCCTCTGCAATCGTTTGGAGACCGAAGGCTTTGGCCAGACTGACGATCGCGGCCACGACGTGGCGGTTGGCAGGATTCGTGCAGAGGTCGCGTACGAAGTCGATGTCGATCTTGACGTAGGTGAGCGGCAGGTTCTTGAGGTAGGTGAAGCTGCCGTAGCCGGTGCCGAAGTCGTCCAGTGCGAGTCCGCAGCCGATCTCGCGAAGGCCACGAGCGAACGCCATGCCGGCAGTGACGTCCTTCATCACCGCCGTCTCGGTGATCTCGAAGACGAGGTTGGCGGGATCGGCTCCCTCTTGTTTGATCTGGCGTTCGATGAACGCGACGAGGTTCGACGCCTCGATGGACTTCGCGGAAAGGTTGGCCTCGATCGTTCGGTTGCCCTTGGCCGCCACGCGAACTGCTTGGGTGATGACCCACCGGTCGATCTCGGTGATGAGGCCGTAACGCTCGGCCACAGGGAGGAAAGCGCCGGGAAGGATGACTTCGCCGTTGCGTCCAATCATCCGAAGGAGGAGCTCTTCGCTCGGCTGTCCCTCGGCGAGCGGCAGGATCGGCTGAGAGTACAGAACCAAGCGATCCTCCTCGATTGCGTCACGGATGCGTCCGACCCAGCTGAGTGTGGCGAGTTCGCGTTGGAGGTTTGCCTGCTCCTCTTTCTGCTCGGTGATGTCGCGGAAGACCACGACCACGCCCTTGTTGGCGGCGCCGTTCCCGAGAGCCGCGGCGGAGTAGGCGACCGGCACCACGGTGCCGTCGGAGCAGATGAAGGCATCATCGACGATGCGAACCGGCCGCCCCGTGGCCAACACCTGGAGGATCGGGCACTCGGAAGGGGGTAACTCCGTGCCGTCGGCGCGCTGGAAGTGCATGGTCTCGTGCATGGAACGGCGACGAAACTCCCCCTCCGTCCAGCCCAGCATCTGCGAGGCGGCTGGGTTGACGTAGGAGACGAACCCGTCGCCATCGAGCGCGAACAGTCCCTCGGCCATGTTGTCCACGACGATCCGGCGGAACTCCTCGGCCTCCTTGCGGTCAGTGATCTCGACCACCACGTTCCCGACGCCGATGATGTCATCGTGGATGCGCACCGGGTAGTAGCTGGCCAACCAGTGCCGGACGTGCGCAGGGGCGTCCGGGCTGGCCATGCTGACGTCCATTCCGCAGGTGGTCTCCCCGTCGAGCGCTCGGCGATAGGCGTCCTGGACGTGCGGCCAGAGCTCGGGCGTCATCTCCTGCACGGTCAGTCCGAGCACCTCGTCGGCCGACATTCCGCCGATCTGGGCCAGAGTGTCGTTGATCCGGACCACGCGCAGGTCTCGATCGACGAGCTTGAAGCCCATCGGCGTCGCCGCCTCGATGCTCTGTAGCAATGCAACGGTTTCGAGCGCTTCTCGTTCCGAGCGTCGCAAGGAGAGCTCGAGCTGGACGCGCGCATCGATGTCCGTCGCTGTTCCGATCCACACATCGATCCCGCCGTTGGAGTCCCGCACTGGCCGCGCCCGGAACGCGTGCCAGCGGAACGCACCGTCGAAGCGGCGGATGCGATAATCGAGCGCGAACTCGGTCTCGGTCCGAACCGCGACCTGCCACCCTTGTCGCGCCCGTTCTACGTCGTCGGGGTGCACCAACGTCACCCAGTTCCAGTCGTAGTTGGTCTCACGCGAGCAACCCGTGAACTCTGTGCCCTGCTCGTTGAAGTAGGTCGTCGCGCCATCAGGTGCCGCCATGAACACGATGTGTGGAATGGCATCCGCCATCAACCGCGTCTCGAGCGGCTTGAGTTGGGTGCCCGTGTCGCGAACGTCCGTCGGCGGCATTTCCCAAGCGTTGAATGTCGTCATGAACCAAGGATCCGGCAGTACCCCCCACGTACGGCTAGGGCTTCGGATCACATTTTTTTGCTGGCCCACCGCCCTGTGTTGCGTGCCGGTACAAACGGGCGACCGCCTGTCTCGAGATTCGAAGCCGACGGCCTACTTCGGTCAGTGACAGACCATCTTCGTCAACCAACGTGCACACCACACGTGCCCGCATTTCGGCGAGCGCTCCCTCGAATTCGTGGAAGGCGTCCGCCGTGGCGAGCCGAAGGTCCCTCCCGCCGGCAGAGATCAGGTCATCCACGATGTCTACGAGCGGAGCACCTTT
>JAOBWK010000040.1 GCA_025463305.1 Ilumatobacteraceae bacterium | reverse complement strand
GCACCTCGGGCGGCACGGCGGAGCAGGCGGAAATCGACCAGCTGAAGCAGGAAATCGACGGCATCGGCACACGTTCGACGTTCGCCGGCAAGGCCATCTTCCAGGACTACAGCGCCGCCGGCTCCGGGTTCAACTTCCAGGTCGGCTCGGGCGGCACGGCCGCTGACCAGATCTCGCTCACCTCGAACCTGAGCCTGCTCAGCAGCGGTGTGGGTGTCCTGGGCGGCGCGGCCAACAGCGTTGCGGCGCTCGACGTGCACACGTCGGACACCACGGCGCAGGCGGCCATCGTCAAGATCGACGGCGCCATCGCCGCCGTGTCGGCGACCCGTGCCAACCTCGGTGCCGTGCAGAACCGCCTCGAGCACACCGTCTCCAACCTCGGCGTCGCCGTCGAGAACCTGACCTCGTCGGAGAGCCGCATCCGCGACACCGACATGGCCACGGAAATGGTGAACTACACCCGCAACAGCATCCTGTCCCAGGCTGGCACCGCCATGCTGGCCCAGGCCAACCAGGTCCCGCAGAGCATCCTGCAGCTCCTGCGCTGAGGCGATCAGGCTCCAGAGGGTCTCGACCCAGAGCAGCAATGACCAACGTGCGCACCCTCCGTCCCCTGTCAGGGCGGAGGGTGTCGCTCGTTGGGTCCACGAACACGAACACCACGATCTCGAACACCGCGATCTCGAACACCACGATCTCGAACACCACGATCTCACCCGCGATCTCGATCGCATCCCCCCTCGCACTCGTCTGAACCGCTGCCCCATCGGGCGCGCCGTCGAAGGAGAACGTCATGGTCGGCACCATCGACACCGATTCACTCATCACCCAGATGATGGCCGTGGAGCAGAAGCCCCAGGACCTCCTCAAGACGCAGATCACCGCGCTCCAGACGCAGCAGAACGCGTGGCAGGCCATCGCGGACAAGCTGACGGCCCTGCAGACCGCGTCGGACGCGATGACCAGCCTCGGCGCGTTGAGCGCGATGCGCACCGTCTCCTCCACCGACAGCGGCTCGGTCGCCGTCACCTCGACGGGCGCTGGCAGCGCGACGAGCGCCTCGGTCGAGGTCCTCGGACTCGCAGCGGCACAATCCGTCCTCGTCAGCGACACGTTCACGGGCTCGACCGATCTCGCCAACGGGCGCACGCTCACCATCGCGAACAACGCGACCGGCGCGACCCAGACGTTCTCCTCCGCCGACGGCACCATCGGCGGCCTGGCCACGGCCATCAACGCCGCCGGCGCCGGCGTCTCGGCTCGCGTGCTGCAGACCTCGCCCGGCCAGTACCAGCTCACCCTGACGGCCACCACCACGGGCACGGCGTCGGCGTTCACGGCGACCGGCTCGGGGTTCGGGACGTTCACCACCCAACGCAACGCCACCGACGCGTCGTTCAAGGTCGACGGCATCACGCTGACCCGCTCGTCGAACATCGTCACCGACGCGATCGACGGTGTCTCGATGACGCTCCAGCAGGTCACCGCCGCGCCGGTGGTGGTGTCCTCGGCGCAGGACACCACGGGCATCATCGCCAAGGTCCAGGCCATGGTCGACGCCGCCAACGCCGTCGGCACGGTCATCGACGCGGCGACCGCGATCGGCGCAGACTCCACGTCCGGTGGACCGCTCGCCGGCGACTACTCGGCCCGCAACATCATGTCGTCGATCCGAGACGGCATCGCCTCGTCGCTGATCACCGCCAGCGGCAAGACGATCACGGCGAACACGCTGGGTGTGTCGCTCAACAAGGACGGCACGATCGCGTTCGACAGCTCGGCGCTGACGGCCACCCTGGCGACATCTGCCGACGACGCGCTCTCGGCGCTCGGCCGCAGCGTGGCCTCGACGGCCACCGGCGTCTCGGTGATCGGCACCCTTTCGACCGCGACCGCCGGCACGCACACCATCTCGGTCACGCAGGCGGCGAGCCAGTCGAGCATGGTCGGCCTGCCCGTCACCCTGCCGCCGGCCGGGACCTCGATCGCGATGCAGATCATCACCACCAACGGCACCGCGAACATCAACTTCAACGTCGGCAGCACGTGGTCCCAGACCGCCGGCAACCTCAACGCCGCGCTGCGCATCGCCGGCGCCCGGGTCTCGGCGGTGCCGCAGACGGTCGGTGGCGTCGATCAGGGCCTGACCCTGACGAGCGATCGGTACGGGTCCGGACAGACGTTCACCGTGTCGGGTGCGACAGCGCTCGGCATCGACGGATCCTCCACCGGTGGCACCGACGCGGCCGGCACCATCGACGGCACGGCCTTCACGGCATCCGGGCAGACCGCCACGAGCAACGGTCTCGTCCTCAGCGTCACCACCACGGCCGATCAACTCGCTGCGCTCGGCGGCACCTCGAACGGCACCTTCTCGATGAACCAGGGCCTCGCCGGGTTGCTCTCGATCGTCGGCGCACGTGGTGGCACGGATGGGCCCGTCCTCGCCTCGAAGGCAACCGCCGCGCAGCAGGCCACCGACCTCCAGGCCCGCGTCGACGAGTGGACGACCACCCTCGCCCAGACCGAGGACACCCTGCGCGCCAAGTTCACGGCGATGCAGGTCGCGCTCGACCAGCTGAACGCGATGCAGAGCCAGCTGTCCCAGCTGAGCACGTCGTCGGGCTAGAACCCGCTCATCTCGGACCGATACCACTCGTGATCCGTTGAGCTCGCCCCGATCATCGGGCCCGGCGCATGGATCCGCTCCCGACCCGCAACTTCTTGCAAGGACACCCGATGACTGGAACCGCTGCAATCGCCTCCTACGCCCGAGCCTCGGCCGCCACCGCAGGACCCGGAGAGATCGTCAGGATGGCGTACGAGCGGATCATCACGGCCTGCAACCGCGCCGAACAGGCCGAGGCCGATCTGCCGGCGAACTGGGTGCAGATCTTCCACGACGAGACGACCCGCGCCCAGGCGATCCTGCTCGAGCTCACGGTGGGACTGGCCACGCAGCACGACGACCCGGAGGTCGTCGACCTGGCCGTCCACCTCGGCGAGCTCTACCGGTACTGCATCGACGAGCTCGTCGACGCCAACATCTACAAAGACGTCGAGCCGCTCGACGACGTGCGCCTGGTCATCGACGGCCTTCGCGATGCGTGGGTGCGGAGGGCCTGATGCCGGACTACACCAACAGTGGACCGAGCCACGCCCAGGGCAGCCACGGTTTCACGAGCCGGATGGCCGACGAGGTCATCGCCGAAGCCGACCGGATCCTGCGCGACGCGAACAGCACCGAGGGCGACGTCGACCGTGTGGTCGCGGACATCATCCAGCTCGACATCAGCACGGTGATGGGCACCCACGGCGTGAGCCGGATCGACGAGATGGTGCTCAACCGGGTCATCTCCGCGTTCCAGAGCCGCCGCGACCGGCTCGCCGAGGACCTGGTGAACATCGGTCGCGAACGCGCCGAGGTCGCCCGCCGGCACCGCGGTGTCGCGGGCTACGTGCGCATCGGCCTCTGACCGATCGGCACGGCCGAACCCGAGCCGTCACGGCGCGGGCGCCGGCTCCGGACCGATCGTCTGGAAAGCGTCTCGAATTCGGGGACGTGTCACCTTGAACGCCACGAACCGCGGCCGATGGACAAGGCGAGTTCCACTCGACTGGGTCCCATGGATGGGTTCCTGAGCTGCACGGATGCCACGCACCCCGAGGTAGTTCCATGGATCCATTGTTGAACACGGTCGAGTACGCGCTCGGCGGTCTGCAACTGCGACTCGACACGGTCGCGAACAACATCGCCAACTCGAACACCCCCCTCTTCAGGTCCCAGAAGGTCGACTTCGAGAGCAGCCTCGCCGACGCACTGCGCAGCGGGCAGTCTGCACCGACGACCGCACCCACCGTGGAGGCCGGCGACGACCTCGTCGACAACGCCGGCACGAGCGTGAGCCTCGAGAACGAGCTCACCACGATGACCAAGTCGTCGCTCGAGCGCCAGGTGATGGTGTCGGGCTTCAACTACAAGATCGATCTGCTCAAGGCCGCCAGCGGGGTGTCGCGATGACCACCCACGGCCCCTTCGCAGCGATCGACATCTCCAACACCGGGCTTGGTTACAACAAGTACTGGATGGACACGGTGGCGCACAACATCGCCAACATCAACACCGAGACGACCCCGGGCCAGGCGCCCTTCCGGGCACGCATGGTCGTGGCCATGCCCCTCGCGACCGACACATCGCAAGGCGGCGGCGTCGAGGTTGGATCCGTCGCGGACCAGGCGGGCGATCCCGCCCAGGTCTTCGATCCGAGCAACCCCAACGCCGATGCGAACGGCTACATGCAGGGCCCCGTCGACGACCTCGCCGGTCAGATGGGCGACCTCATCCTCGCCAGCCGCAGCTACCAGATGAACATGACCGTCTTCAAGGAAGCGCGCGATGCGCTCCAGACCACCACCACCCTCGGAAGGGGCTGAACCTCGTGAGTGCAATCCCACCCATCGGAAGCATCGGGAGCCTGGCGTCCACGTCCAGCGTCTCCGGCACCTCGAAGGCCGCCAGCGGATTCGGCGACGCGATCAGCAAGGGCATCGACTCCGTCGCCGGCATGGAGAACAAGGCCGACTCGCTCGTGACGAACATGGCCGCCGGCGGCAACGTGTCGATCTCCGACGTGATGGCCGCGACGAGCAAGGCCAACCTCGGCATGTCCATCGTCAACGAGATCCGCAGCCGCGGCCTCGAGGCGTACCAGTCCATCATCAACGTCCAGGTGTAAGAGGGACCATCGGTGAAGAACCCACAGCTCGATGCATATGCAACGAAGTGGAAAGCGATGTCCATCGGGACTCGCGTGACCATCCTGATCACGGTCGTCGGACTCGCCGTCGGCGGCTTCGTCGTCTACGGCAAGGCCACGGCGACCAAGTACTCCGTGCTCTACGCCAACCTCGATGACAAGACCGCGTCGGACGTGCTCGCCAAGCTCGATGCGAAGGGCATCGCCCATCAGATCGACGGCAACGGCACCCGCATCCTGGTGCCGACGGCCCAGCTGGCCACTGCCCGCCTCGACCTCGCCGCCGAAGGCGTGACCGGGCAGGCCGTGCCGAAGGGCTTCGACGAGATCTTCGCCAACCAGGGCCTCGCCAGCAGCGACTTCGAACAGCGCGTCAACTACGAGCGTGCCCTCGAGGGCGAGCTCGCCCGCACCCTGTTGGCGATGGACCCCGTGTCCGGCGCCAACGTGCAGCTGAGCATCCCCGAGCAGTCGATCTTCATCGGTGACTCCAACTCGACGCCCGGTGAGAAGCCGACCGCGTCGGTGATGCTGTCGTTGAAGCGGCCGCTCACCGCCGACGAGGTCAACACCGTCGCCAACATGATCGGATCATCGGTCGAGGGGCTGACCCCGCAGGAGGTCACCATCGCCTCGTCCGACGGCACGCTGCTGCAGGCCGCCGGCGACGACACCGCTGCCGGCAGCACCGGTGGTGCGTCGTCGACGAAGAACCTCGAGATCACCCGCGACTACGAGAACACCCTGTCGACCCGCCTCACCGACCTGGCCCGCACGCTGACCGGTCAGCCCGGCGCGACCGTCGAGGTCCGCGCCGTCATGGACTTCACCCAGTCCACGGTGGAGAAGGAAGTCATCGACCCCACCAAGAACACGCCGACCGCCGATCACACCACCACCGAGACGTGGACCGGCACCGGCGCCACCGCCGGTGGCACCACGGGCGTCGACGGCGGCCCGACCGGTTCCGGCAGCGGCAACGGCACGTACAACAAGTCCGATCAGACCACGACCTACACCCCCGGCGACCGCACGATCACCAAGTCGACCGAGACGTCGCCGACGGTGACCCGCCTCTCGATCGCCGTGGTGGTCCCGGTGGCCAGTGCGAGCTCGGCGACGACGGGCGCCGCCACCGGCGCCGCGAGCACCGCTTCCTCGACCGCCACATCCACGGCCTCGACGGTCGCCGGTGCGACCACCGCCTCCACCATCGCCACGACCACGGTCGACGACGCGATGTTGAAGCGGGTCATCGGCTCCGCCGCCGGCATCGACTCGACCCGTGGCGACACGATCGAGGTCGCCCTGGTCCCGGCCATGGCCACCGACACCGGTGCGCTGATCACCGACGCGACCCCGGATGGCACCACACCGACCCCGGCCAAGCCGCTCACCACGATGTACGCCGAGGCCGCCGGCGCCGGTGCTGTGGCGATGCTGCTGATCATCGGCCTCCTGCGCCGCCGCAAGAAGAAGAAGGCCCGCCTCCAGGAGCTCATCAACG
This sequence comes from Ilumatobacteraceae bacterium, assembly GCA_025463305.1. The sequence continues at coordinate 31,037 of JAOBWK010000040.1, read as the reverse complement.
GTGGCCCCATCGCCGGCAAGTCGAAGAAGAACAAGAAGAAGGACAAGGGCGAGGAGACCATGACACCGACCATCACCATGCCGGCCGTCAGCTATCGCCCCGGCGACAGCGCGAACGATCCGGACAAGCTCGCCGTCGACGAGATCAAGGGCGATCTCGAGCGCATGCTCAACGAGAGCCCTGAGTCGCTGGCAGCACTGCTCAGCTCCTGGATGGCGAAGTGAGTCGCCGCCGTGGAGGCGGTGGCGGAGGCGCCACCGTCATCGAGCGCCCGGAAGAGGCCGATGTCCAGCCGGCCACCCGGGCGGCCGAGCACGTCAGCGACAGCGGGTTCCCCGGTGCTCGCAACGTCGCCATCGTGGTCGCCTCGCTCGGCAACGAGTTCGGCGCCAAGGTGCTCAGCCACTTCTCGGTCCCCGAGGTGGAAGCCATCGTCCGTGAGGTCAAGGACATGCCCCGCATCCCGATGACCGAGGTGAAAGAGCTCGTCGGCCGTCTCCGCGACGAGGCCGTCGCCCAGGGCTTCGCCATCGCCGGCGGCATCGACAAGGCGCGTGAGCTCCTGCGTCGCAGCCATGGCGCGAACGCCGACGCGATCCTCGAGCAGATCATGGCCGCGTCGTCCACCGTGCCGTTCCAGTTCCTGCGCGGTCGCCGCACCGATCAGATCGTCTCGTACCTGCAGCCCGAGCACCCCCAGGTGATCGCCCTCGTGCTGGCCCACCTGCCCGTCGGCACGTCCGCACAGGTCATCGAGGGCCTGCCCGCCGAGCTGCGCGCCGAGGTCGCCAGCCGCTACGCGAAGCTCGACTCCAGCGACCCCGAGGTCGTTGCCGAGGTCGAGCTGGCACTGTTGCGCCGCGTCGGCGCCGGCTCGAGCAACGAGCCGAGCCAGTCGCGTGGCGGCATCAAGCCGCTCGCCCAGCTGCTCAACAACGTCGCCCGCGACACCGAGAAGGTGGTGCTCGGAGAGCTGGATCGCACCGATCCCATCCTCGCCGGAGCCGTGCGCGACCTGATGTTCGTGTTCGAGGACATCGCCGGCCTCGACGACCGCAGCCTGCAGGAGGTGCTTCGAATCGCCGACACCCGCACCATCGCGCTCGCCCTCAAGGACGCCGCCCTGCCGGTGCGCGAGAAGATCGAGCGCAACCTCTCCAAGCGTGCCGCCGAGGACGTCGCCGAGTACGCGTCGACGCTCGGCATGGTGCGCCGCACCGATGTCGAGTCCGCTCAGCAGGACGTCGTCAAGGGCGCTCGCAAGCTCGAGGAGGAAGGCAAGATCGTGTTGATGCGCAGCGGCGGTGGCGGCGGCGGCGGCGGTGACTTCATCTCATGACGCGCCTGCTGCAACGCCCGTCGTTCGAGGAATCGCCGGTCGATGTGCCCGCTCCTCCGTCGTGGGACTCGGTCGCGCTCGCCGCGTACGAGCTCGGCTTCGCCAAGGGTGAGTCCACCGGCCGCGACGGTGGCCGGCTCGACCAGCTGTTCGTCGACGGCCGCGTCGACCAGTGCCTCGCAGCCATCGACGCCGCCGCGGACGAGATGACCCGTCGAGTGCTGGAGGTCTCGGAGCTCTTCGTGGCCACCGTGCTGCGCCACCTCCCCGAGGCGCGCACCGCCGGCCTGCTCCTGCGGCTCGGCGAGGTGCTCACCGCGTTCGATCCCGGCAGCCTCGTGCTGTCGGTCAACCCCGACGACCTCGACGCCGCATCCGAGTCGATGGCCAGGCGTCCGCCGAACGGTCACACCGTCTCGATCGTCGGTGATCGCCACCTCGCCACCGGCGAGTTCCGGCTGACGAGCGACTGGGCGAGCGCCGACGGCACGTTCGACCGCTACCTCGACGCGGCACGTGAGGCACTCGAGCTCCACCTGTCGGCGGATCCGCGATGACGGGTCCGGCAGCTCCCGGCCCCGCCGTCCCGTCCTCGGCCACCGCCGCGCCGACCAGCGCACGGCCCTCGACCGGATCGTGGTCGTCGCCACGAGATCGCGCCACGAAGTGGGCCGACTCGCACGGCGACGAGGACACCGACCATGACATCAGTGAGGACGCCGATCACGACGCCGGTCTGGCCGGCGGCGAGTCGACGGCGCGCGAACCGGTCGTGCCGGGCGGCCTGCCCATCGCCCTGCCGGTCGCGGGCACCGTCACGGTGATCCGCGGCATGGAAGTGGGCGTGCGCGGCGTGCGGCTGCCGATGGGGACCGCGGTCGCCATCGACGGGATGGCCGGCGTGCTCGACGCCGAGGTCGTGGCGGCCAGCGATGGCGAGGTCCGCGTCGCGATGCTCGGCGAGCCGATCGGGCTGACCTGTGGCGACCGCGCCCGTCCGACGCTGGCCAGTGGTCAGCCGATGGGACGTGGCGTGCTCGGCCGCGTCGTCGACGCACTCGGCCACCCGATCGACGGCAAGGGCCCGGTGCATGCCGCACGCGGCCCGATCGACCGTCCCGTGCCGGCCGCGCTGACCCGCCGACGGATCACCCAGCCGATGCCGGTCGGTGTGCGCGTCCTCGATGCGTTCACCACCCTCGCCAAGGGCCAACGCGTCGGCCTGTTCGCCGGATCCGGCGTCGGCAAGTCGACGCTGCTCGGCATGATCGCCCGCGGCGCGCAAGCCGACTGCGTGGTCATCTGCCTGGTCGGCGAGCGCGGCCGTGAGGTGCGCGAGTTCCTCGAGGACGACCTCGGCCCGGAGGCCGCCAAGCGGGCCGCCGTCGTCGTGGCCACCTCCGACCAACCGGCGCTCGTGCGCGTCCGTGCCCTGCGCTACGCCACGGCCATCGCCGAGCAGCTCGCCGACGAGGGACGCGACGTGCTGTTCCTGTGTGACTCGCTCACCCGGTTCGCCCTCGCCCAGCGCGAGGTCGGGCTGGCCGCCGGCGAGCCACCCACCGCCCGTGGCTTCACCCCGTCGGTGTTCGCCGCACTCCCCCGGTTGCTGGAGCGCACCGGCCCGCGCGAGAACGGCACGATCACCGCGATCTACACGGTGCTCGTCGACGGCGACGACCACAACGACCCGATCGCCGACACCGTGCGAGGCATCCTCGACGGCCACATCGTGCTCGATCGCCGCCTCGCCCACGCCGGCCGCTACCCCGCCGTCGATCCGCTGATGTCGATCTCCCGACTCGCCAGCAAGGTGCTGGGTCCCGAGAAGGTCGCGATCGCCGACCGTGCCCGACGCGCCCTGTCGGCCGCCGAGAGCGTGCGCGACCTCGTCGAGGTCGGCGCCTACTCACCGGGCAGCAACCCCGAAGCCGACGAGGGCCTGATGATGAGCCCCGCCCTGATCGAGCTGTGCCGCCAGCGCACCGACGAGATCACCAGCCTCGACGAGACGTTCGCCGGCCTCGCCGCCATCGCCAAGGAGATCGACCGAGCATGAGTGCCAAAGCATGAGTGACAGGGGAGACGTCGTGGTGCGGGTGCGCACCATCGCCGAGAACATCGCCACCGCCGAGGCCGCGTCCGCGGCCATGACCTCGCTCGCCGCCGACGAGGCCGCTGCGGTGGCCCAGCGCCGGGCCACGGTGCATCCACTGTCGGGCTCGCGCGGCTCACTCGGCGCGAGCGATCTGATGACCGCCGTCGGCACCGCCAGCGCGCTGCGCGAGACGGCGCTCACCGCGTCGCGTCGCGCCGCGCTCGCCCAACAGAGCCTCGACGACAGCCGTCGCGCTGCGATGGCGGCGACGGCTCGGCGCAAGGCCGCCGAGCGGCTCGTCGAGCGCCGGATGGCCATCGTCAACCTCGAGGCCCAGCGCCGCGATCAACGCACGATGGACGAGAACGCCGCCTCCCCGCGGGAGTCCCGATGACCAGCGATCGGCCCACCACCGGAGCCGGTCCGTGAGCGCCGCCAGCGCGATCTCGATCATCATGTCGCGCATCGCCGAGGTGTCCCGACCACCAGCGGCCGTGACCGCGCTCGCCGACCGCTTCGCGACGCAGCTGTCGACGCAGGCCGCGGCCGATGCCGCCACGTCGACGTCGACGGCGATGTCGACGGACACCTCGACGGCGTCGTCGAGCGCGTCGACCGGCTTCACCGGGGCGACGACATCGACCGGTGGCATCCAGGCCGCACGCATCGAACGGATGGGCACGACCTCGACGACCGGTGCCTCCGCCGCCGTCTCCGGCTCGATCGGGCTCACGGTCGACGGGTCACTGCCGGCCGCGACCGGGGCGTGGGTGTCGCGCATCCCCAACGCTCGCGGCGTCGCGCTCGCACCCACCATCCAGGCTGCCGCGACCAAGTACGGGCTCGACCCCGCGTTCCTCGCCGCCGTCTTCTGGACGGAATCGTCGTACACCCCGAACGCGGTGTCGTCGACGGGCGCGATCGGCCTCGGTCAGTTGATGCCGGAGACCGCCGAGTGGCTCCAGGTGAACCCCTGGGACCCCAGCCAGAACGCCGAGGGATCGGCCAAGTTCTACCGCTACCTGCTCGACAAGAACCACGGAGATCTCAGCCTCGCGATCGCTTCATATGCAGCGGGACCTGGTGCTGTGCAGAAGGCCGGGGGTGTCCCCGACCAGTTCACGGCGAACTACATCACCAAGTTGCTGGGTCGCCGCGACTACCTCAACGGGGTGCGCTCGACGCCCCCGTGACCGGACTGGAAACAGTCCTAGAACACCGATCGGCGCTGCCGATCAGCGGAATGCACGGAGCATCCGAACGAAGTGCTGCCACGGACGGCAGGTCCCGATGACTGGTCGACAAGACGACCGGTCCGACTGTTGTGGTGGGAAGACCTTGATCGTGAAACACTCCTCGAGAACTGAAGACACCGCGTCTCACGTCGCCCAGATGGGCGTTCCCGTGGGCTTCTCGGCTGTCCTGCTCGCCGTCTTGCTGTCCGCCAGCGGCAGCACCGGCGTCACCACGTCACAACCGGCACCGACCAAGCGCACCACGTCGGCCACGAGCTCGCAGGACGCCGCGAACGCAGCGCTCAACGCGGGCGGTGTCGGCGCCACGGGCTCGGTGACGGGCCCGATCGTCGGACAGCTCGCCCCGGTCCCCGGCGGCGAGAACGGCGTCGACGACCCAACGGCGATCGTGGCCACGGATGCGCCCCCGATGCCGGCCGGCGCGATGACCGCGTCGCTGGCGCCCACACCGCCGACCGATCCCAGCACGGGCACCGCCGGCAAGACGGGCACGGGCGGCAAGGGCGGTCACGCCACGAGCACGACCACCGCAGCGACCACGCCAGCCACCGACACCGTCGCCACCGACGCTCCGGCCACCGACGTGCCATCCTCGCCCGTCGTGCCGGGGACCAACGCCGACGGCGATCCGCCCGTGCCGGCCGTGGCGACCTCGACGACATCGACGACGACGGCCACCACCGTTGCGCCCACGACGACGACGGGCACCACGATCCCGGCTGCGACCACCACGTCGATCGTCGATCCGACCACGACACCCTCGACCGGCACGCCCACCACCATCGCGGCCTCGACCTCGACCGCCGCGACCGACCCGTCCACGACGAGCTCGATCATCCGGGGGACGGACTCGACGATCGAGACCTCGAAGGCCAAGAAGGGCGTCGCCGACACCACCGACGGCACCGACGCCGTCGGCGCCCAGACCCTGGTGCCCCGGGCCACCGCCGACGGTGCGGCGCACGTCGCCACCGCCTCGACCTCGAACACCGCCGCCGTCTACAACGTCGACCGCATCCGCTACGTCCGGGCGATGGCCCCCAACCGCGAGGTGCAACGCCTGGCGCTCGACCTCGACGGTGTGCGCATCTCGGTGCGGATGGACGCCGGCAAGGCGAGCGTCGGCATCGTGTCCGATCCCGACAACGCCCTCGGCAGTGGTTGGGTCCGCCAGGTCGAGCGCACCATCGATCAGACGGTGCGCGCGACGACATCGGGCTCCGGTGGATCGAGTGCCGGCCACAACGCCAACTCGAACGGCGGCAACGCCCAGAGCGAGTTCGCCAACGATGCCCAGCAGCGTCGGGCCCAGGCCCAGACGACGTGGGCCGCCCACTCCGGCGAGACCCAGAGCGGCATCCGCTGGACCGAGGCCGCGCAGCAGCTGACCACGAGCACCGATGCGGCCGGCCAGACCGGCACGATCGGCACCGCGATCCCGAACATCGGCATCGAGGTCTGACGTGTCCGCCGCCGATGCCATCGCCGCAGCCAACGCGCCCGGCGCCACATCCGCAGCCGCCTCGTCGTCCGCCGATATCTTCGGCGGGCTCGGACCGGATGCCTTCCTCAAGCTCCTCGTCGCCCAGCTGCGCTACCAGAACCCGATGAACCCCTCGGATCCGACGGCCATGATGGGCCAGGTCGCCCAGTACGCCCAGGTCGAGTCGCTGCAGAAGATGCAGCAGACCCAGACCACCGAGCAGTCACTGAGCGAGGCGAAGATGGCCACCGAGATGGTGGGCAAGACCATCACCGCCACCGACGGCACCTCGACCGTGACCGGCAAGGTCACCTCGGCCCGCTTCACCGCGAGCGGGCCGTCGCTGCTGCTCGACAACGGCGCCGAGGTCACCCTCAGCGCTGTCACCCTCGTCGCCGACACCCCTGCCGCAGCCGCGGCCACCGCTCCGGCGACGACCACCACCACCTGACCCGACCCACCCCTCCGCCTCGACCACTCTCGCCTCACCCCCTCTCGCCTCACCCCTCTCCAGAACAGGACACCCCCGCCATGCTTCGTTCCCTCTACGCCTCCATCAGCGGTCTCCGCGCCCATCAAGCGATGATGGACGTGACGGCCAACAACATCGCCAACGTCAACACCCAGGGCTTCAAGGCCGGCCGGGCGGTCTTCGCGGATGCGCTGTCGCAGACCGTGCGTGGCGGCGGCATCCCCACCGACGCCAGCGGCAGCACCAACCCGATGCAGATCGGCCTCGGCAGCCGGGTCGCCGCCGTGTCGACGAGCTTCGACCAGGGTGCGCTCGAGCTCACCGGGCGCACGACCGACCTCGCCATCCAGGGCACCGGCTTCTTCGTCGTCGAGCGTGCCGGCAGCCAGTTGATGACCCGTGACGGTTCGTTCAACTGGGACTCCTCCGGCCAGCTGGTCACCGCCGGTGGCGCCCGCGTCCTCGGCTGGACCGCCGACGCGTCCGGCGAGGTCAACTCGACGACGGCACCGAGCTACATCGCCGTGCCGACGGGCGTGCTGCCCCCGGCCGCCACCACGAGCATCGTCCTCGGCGGCAACGTCGCCGCCGGCACCGCGACCGGCGACTACGTCGCCACGTCGGGCACCGTGCACGACTCGCTCGGCACCGCCTTCGACCTCAACATGAAGCTCACCAAGACCGGCGTCGGCACCTGGACCGCCTCGATCAGCGCGACCGATCCGAACGGCGTGGTCAAGGACGTCACCCCGAGCCCCGCGCCGACGCTGAGCTTCGATGCGACCGGCAACCTCACCACCACACCGGCGAACATCACGCTCACCAACGTCACGCTGGGCACCGGTGCACCACAGACCATCAGCATGTCGCTCGGCAACGCCCAGCACGCCTTCACCCAGTTCGATCAGGTGAGCTCGATGGACATGCCCGTCAAGGACGGCTCGGCCGGAGCCGAGCTGGCATCAGTCAGCTTCGGCACGGACGGCTCCTGCACTGCGCAGTACACCAACGGCGACTCGAAGCTGATCGCCAAGGTGGCCATCGCCAACGTGACCAACCCCGAGGGCATGCTCAAGGCCGGCGACAACATGTTCGCCACCACGCTGACCTCCGGCGACCCCACCTACGGCACGGCCGGCACGGGCGAGTTCGGCACGGTGGCCCCGGGCGCGCTCGAGGGTTCGAACGTCGACCTCGCCCAGGAGTTCACCAACCTGGTGCTCGCCCAACGCGGCTTCCAGGCGAACACCCGAGTGATCACCACCTCCGACGAGATGCTCTCCGACCTCGTCAACGTCAAGCGCTGATCCGCTGATCCGACATCCATCCGGTGCCGTCGCCCTGCGGGGCGGCGGTGGCCGCCTCGTTGCCCACTTGAAATCCCTGCGCGCCGGCCGATCCGCCCTGCACAGGACAACCACCGGAGAAGGATCTCATGATTTGCTTGCACCGCCTGCGCGGCGATGAGCTCTGGGTCAACCCAGACCTCATCGTCTTCGCCGAGCACAACGGACACGACACCGTGGTCACGCTGGCCGACGGCAACCGGGTGACCATCGGCGAGCCCGTCGAGGCGCTCGCATCCGCCGTGATGCAGTTCCGCTCGTCGGTGCTCGCTGCCGCCGAGAACCTGTCCACGATCTTCACCCAAGCAGAGCGGTCCGTCTCGGGCACTCGTCGACGGACAGGCGGCTGAGCGATGTTGATGCCCATCGGAATGGTGCTCGCCCTCGTCTTCATGTTGGTGAGCAACGTCATGGAAGGCGGCAACCCGGCAACGCTCATCGCGATCCCGTCGTTCGTCCTCGTGTTCGGTGGCACGCTCGCCGCCACCGCCACGTCGTTCACCGTCGGCGAAGTCCTGAAGATGCCGAAGTTGGCGATCAAGGGCTTCGGCAAGCCGGCCCAGCTCTCCGGCACGATCACCCAGATGTGCGACCTCGCCGAGGTCGCCCGCAAGGACGGCGCCCTCGCCCTCGAGGCGCGGATGAACGACGTCAAGGATCCGTTCCTCCGCCACGGGATGACCCTGCTGGTGGACGGCGCCGACGAGCACCGCATCCAGGACGAGATGGAAGCCGCCATGGGGGCGATCACCGATCGCCACCAGCGCAACATCTCGATCTGGACCAAGGCCGCCGGCTTCGCCCCGATCTTCGGCCTGATGGGCACGACGATGGGTCTGATCAACATGCTCGGCCACCTCGACAAGCCCGATGAGATCGGCCACAGCCTCGCCGTCGCGATGACCGCGACGCTGTACGGCCTGATCGCCTCGAACGTGCTCTTCACCCCCATCTCCGACAAGCTGACCCGCCTCCACGAGAGCGAGATGCTGGCCAAGGAGATGATGATCGATGGTGTCTGCTCGATCCTGCACGGCTTCTCCAGCCGGGCGATGACCGAGCGCCTCGAGATCTGGCTGGAGCCCGCGGCTCGGGCCAAGAAGGCGGCGTGACCAGGTCACGGCGCGGGAAGGGCGGCCACGGAGGCGGCGGCGGTGGCGGCGGAGGCCACGGCGGCGGCGACTCCCGCTGGCTCGTCACCTACGCCGACCTGCTGACCCTGTTGATGGTGCTGTTCCTCGTGCTCTGGGTGATCTCGACGATCGACCTGAAGAAGTTCGAGCAGTTCAAGTCCGGACTCGGCGACTTCGGCAACAAGGCCGCTGCGGCCGCCGCGCCCTCGGACTCGACCCCGAACAGCACCGACAGCTCGACCACGACCACGGAGCCGGAGACCACGACGACCGTGAGCGGCGACCCGGGAACCGATCCGGGTGGCAACGGTGGCACCCCACCGCTCGACAAGACCCAGCTCGCCGGGATGGTCAACCAGCTCAACGCGGCGATCGACAGCTCCGGCCTGAACGGCGTCGTCGACGTGCACGTGGAGGAGCGCGGCCTGGTCGTGTCGATCGGCACCGACAACGTGCTGTTCGACTCCGGCATCGGCACCCTGACACCGGCCGGCAAGCTGGTGCTCGGGTCCGTCGCCCCGGAGCTCGCCAAGCTCTCCAACAACGTGATCATCGAGGGCTACACCGACAAGCGCCCGCTGCACCGCGCCAACTACGACAACTGGGACCTGTCCGTCGACCGGGCCGTCTCGGTGCTCAAGGTCCTCCGCGACGACTACGGCTTCGACGCCAACCGCCTCGCCGCCACCGGCTACGGGGAGACCCATCCGATCGCCACCGGCGACGACGAGGCCTCGCTCGCCAAGAACCGCCGCGTCGAGCTCGTCATCGTCGCCGGCCCGTCGGCCGATTCGTCCACCTCGTCGACAGCGCCCGGTGCGACCACACCGGACGCGACCGGGACGACGACGGCGACCGCGAGCACGACGGGGATCACGACCACCGCGACGGCCACCCCGGCAACGGTCACCGCCGGCAGCACGCCGTGACATGATGCGGGCATGACCGAAGAACGGATCGCCGTCCAACGCACCATCGCGGCCCCGGCCGCCGACATCTTCCGCATCCTCAGCGATCCGCAGGGTCACATCGACATCGATGCCACGGGCATGCTCCAGGACTCCGACGACGGCCCGGTGCACGCGGTCGGCGACACGTTCGTGATCCACATGGACCGCGAGGCGCTCAACGACTACCCGATGGGCGAGTACGACGTCACGGTCACCATCACCGCGTTCGAGCAGGACCGCGAGATCGCGTGGACGGTCCTCGGCCAGATCCGGCCCCAACTCGGCCACGTCTACGGCTACACGCTCGAGCCCGGCGACGGCGGCACCACCCTCGTCACGTCGTACTACGACTGGTCGGACATCGATCCCATCTGGCGCGACGCCGGCATCTTCCCCGTCATCTCCGAGGGAGCCCTGCGCGCCACCCTCGGCATCCTGGCCCGCACGGTGGTCCGCCGCAACCGTTGACACGTTGCGTGGGCCGAGCCCGATGATCGGCACACACGGTCCTCTCCACGAGCCTCACCCGTCGGTGAGCACAGGAGAAGGTCGCGATGGATTCGAGCCAGAGCCAGGAACAGAGCGGTCAGCCCGACCGGCAGTGGGAGCCGTGCGACCTCCGTCGCCCGACCAAGCTGTCCCGTGAGCAACTGCGTTCACTCGACCTCTTCCACGACACCTTCTCGCGCAAGCTCTCCTCCGGCATCGGCCGCCTCGCCCGCTCCTCGGCAGCGATCGAGAACATCCGCACGACCCAGCTGAGCTGGGACGAGTACCTCCGCACCCTGCCCGCGATCACCACGCTCGTGACCGCATCGGCCTCGCCGCTGCCGGGCGACATGCTCATCGAGATGGACACATCGCTGTCCCTCGCGCTCGCCAGCCGACTGCTCGGCGGCTCCGGCCGCGTCGAGGCGCCGCGACGCCCGGGCGAGCTGGAGATCCCGGCCGTTCGCCGCATCGGCGCATCGGCCGTCGAGGCGCTCGGTGAGGCCCTCAGCCAGTTCGTCGACGTTCGCTCCACGCTCGAGGCCATCGACCTCAGCCCGCAGCTCGTCGGCCTGGCCGCCCCCTCGCAGATGGTGCTCGTGCTCGGCTACAGCCTGAGCATCCCCGGTTGCGGGCTCGCCGGCGACATGTCGGTGGTGCTATCGCTGACCACGCTCACACCGATCCTCGAGCAGATCATGTCGCACACGGCCGAGCGCGCCGGCGCCGACGTCGATCCACACCTGATGCGCAGCGTCGCCGAGCGGGTCCCGCTCGTGCTCGAGGCCACGCTCGCCCGCACCGTGATGTCGGCCGGCACCGTGGCATCGCTCGCCCCCGGCGACGTCGTCGTCCTCGACCACCGCGTCGGCCAGCCGGCGATGGTCGCCATCGGCAACCTCCCCGTGCTGCGCGGCCATCTCGGCCGTCGCGGCTCGCGCCTCGCGATCTCGGTCTCCGATCATCCCTTCGACGCGCCCGTCGCCGCTCCCGCGAACGCTCAGTCGGCCGGCGCGAAAGCCGCTGCGACGAGTGGGCCGGCCAGCTCGGTCGGCCAACACAGTCAACTCCAGCAGGCATATGACGTGCCTGCGTACGACCAAGAAGCGAGGCAGCACGATGCTCGAAACGCCGACTCCAGCCCCAGCCCAGTTCACAGCCTTCGGTGACGGAACCGCACCGGGGAGCACCGCCAGCATGGACCTCATCGCAGGAGTGCAGCTCGAGATCGTCGTGGCCCTCGGCCGCGCCAAGATGACGGTGCAGGAGCTGCTCCAGCTCCGTTCCGGCTCGGTGGTCGAGATCGGTCAGGCCGGTGGCCTGGTCGAGGTGCTCGCCAATGGTTCGCTCGTCGCGCGCGGCGAAGTGGTCGTCGTGGGTGACGACCTGGGCGTTCGCATCGTCGAAGTGCTCTCCGTTCGACCGTCATGACCCGTTTGATCGTGGTGACGCTGCTCCTCGCAGCGGTCGCGATCATCCTGAAGCTGCGGAACCGGAACAACACCACGATTCGGGCCATCAAGGTCACGTCTCGGGTCACGATCAACCGCGGCTCGATGATCGCCGTGATCGAGGTCGATGGCCGTCGGATGCTGATCGGCGCCGCACCCAACCAGGTCAACCTGATCGCCGAGCTCGCCGACGCGGCGCCCCTCGACCCCAACGACCCCACCTCGCCGACCGGCCCGCAGCCGAACGCCGCCGCAGCGGCGCTGTCCCGGCTCACCGGGGGACTCCGCACGACCGGCAGCCGCTCGACCTCGACCCCCATGTCGACGCCCATGTCGACGACCGCGCCGCGCCAGACCGCACCAGCGGCTCGCGTCACGGCCCCGCCTGCTGCCCGGCCCACCGCCCAGCCCGCCGCCGCCGCCGCCGAGCGAGTGATCGTGCCCACCGACGCCGAGTCGACCACGCTGGTCGACCGCGTGCGGCGGATGACGACCCGCACCGCCGAGCCCCGCCTGCGCCTGCCCAACCAGTCCGGTGGCCTGACGTGAGCCGGCTCCGCTGGCTGCTCATCCCGGGCGCCGCACTGGCAGTGGCCGTGCTGCCCGCCTTCGCCTCCTCCTCCGATGCCGCTCCCCGGCAGCACCCGACCGCTGCCTCGGCGACGCCGATCACCGATCCCGGTGCGACCGCGGACACCGAGGCGATCGACTCGTTCGACACGACCAACACCGACGCCACGTCGGACACGCTCGACTCCACCGGCGACTCCAGCGGCGACTCGACGAGCAGCGACGGCACCACGACCGGGCGCGACGACACGATCGGCGATCTCCCCGACATCACCGTCGACACACCGGGCACGATCGCCACGCCGACCGTCTCGGACTCGTCGAACTCGAACGACACGCTGTCGCTCACCACCCCGAAGGGCACGAGCAACGCCGTGCTCCTCGTCCTCCTGGTGACGTTGGTGTCGATCCTGCCCGGCATCTTGATGCTGACCACCACGTTCCCGCGGTTCCTGATCGTGCTCGGCCTGGCCCGTCAGGGCCTCGGCCTGAACACCACCCCGCCGAACCAGGTGCTCGCCGGACTGGCCGCGTTCTTGACGCTGTTCGTCATGGCGCCCACGTTCTCGAAGATCAACGAGACGGCCATCCAGCCGGCGATCCACGGTGAGCTGACCCAGGGCGAAGCGATCAAGAAGGGCTGGGAGCCGCTCGCCGACTTCATGCTCGATCACACCCGCTCGTCGGACCTGAAGATGCTCTACGACCTGACGAACACCACTCGTCCGACCGACAAGACCAAGATCAGCCCTCGCTTCCTCATCCCCGCGTTCATCCTCTCGGAGCTGCGCGCCGCCTTCATGATCGGCTTCCTCATCTGGGTGCCGTTCCTGCTGATCGACCTCATCGTGTCCACGGTGCTCGCGTCATTGGGGATGCTGATGATGCCCCCAGTTGTCGTTTCGTTACCCGTGAAGCTCGCATTGTTCGTACTCGTCGACGGGTGGGCGCTGCTCGCCGGTTCCCTCCTGAAATCGGTGATGTAGACATGGACGACCTCGAGATCGTGCACGTGCTGAAGATGATGGCGATGGCCGGGCTGAAGGTCGCCGGGCCGATCCTCGCCATCGTCCTCGGCGTCGGCATCGCCGTCAGCCTGATCCAGACCATCACCCAGATCCAGGAGCAGGCGGTCGTCTACGTCCTCAAGTTCGCGGCGGTCGGTGTCTTCATGATCATCGCCGGTCCGTGGATGCTGCAGATCCTGACCAGCTTCGTCACCAGCCTCTGGGCACGGATACCGGACGTCCACTGATGCAGCTCGACATCTCGATCGCCTGGGCCCTCGGCCTCGCGTTCGCGGTCGCCCGCGCCGGCTCGTTCATCGCCCTCTGCGCGTTCGTGCCGCGCACCATCCCCGGCCTCGGGCGAACCGCGTTCGCGCTGGCCATCGGCATCCTGATCGCCCAGCCGGTCTCCAATGCATCGATGAGCTCGGCCGATCTGGTGGTGGCCGCGGTCACCAACCTCGTGATCGGCGGTGTCCTCGGCTGGTTCGTCGGGCTGTTCACGTTCGTGTTCCAGGTCGCCGGATCCGTCGTCGACGTCACCAGCGGTGTCAGCCTCGGCTCGGTGTTCGATCCGGACTCCGGCAACACGCCCGGTCCGTTCGCGCGCTTCTACACGCTGTCCGCGCAGACCCTGATCATCGCGGGCGGTGGGCTGACGGCGATGATCCAGATCGCGTGGGTCAGCACGAAGGCCGTTCCGCTCGACGGGCATCTCGGCAGCCTCGGCTTCCTCGGTTCCGAGGCCACCCACCAGGTCAACGAGATCTTCCAGCGCGGCGTCGAGCTGGCCTTGCCCGTCGCCGCCGTGCTGTTCGTCGCCGAGCTCGCGTTCGGCCTGCTCAGCCGGCTCGCCCCGCAGATCAACATGTTCCTCATCGCACTGCCCGTGAAGACCCTCATGGTGCTGTCGCTGCTCGGCAGCATGTGCGTCTTCTTCCCCCGCTACGCCGACGACGCGATCAGCTCGGGGCTGCAGACCGCCGGCCGGCTGCTGGGGCACTGACATGGCCAAGCGCGACGGCAAGACAGAGCAGGCCACCGCCAAACGGCGCAGGGATGCCAAACGCGACGGACAGCTCCCCCGCTCGCAGGAGACCACCAGCATGCTGGTCACGGTCGTCGCCGCGATGGTCATGGTGTCGACCGCGCCGAGCGCGCTGCGCACGAGCGGCAGCGTGATGCACGAGTGGCTGAGCACCGCCGACGGCAAGTCCGGGCTCAAGCTCTCCCCCGTGATGAGTGCGATGGGGACCCTGGCCGGCGCGTGGTGCGCCCCGGTCCTCGCTGCTGCCGGAACCGGCATTGCCGTCACCATCGCCCAGGGCGGCATCGTGCTGATGCCGAAGACCTCGCGCCCGTCGTTGAAGTCGCTGTCGTGGAGCCGTGGCATCGCCCAGCTCAACCCGAAGAAGGCGTCGTACACGCTGCTGCGCAACCTGCTCAAGTTCGCCATCGTCGGTGGCGCGCTGGTGTCCCCCATCGAACACCTCTGGAACACGCTGCCGTCGGCGTCCGGCCTGGCCGCGGCATCGGCGATGGTGGGCACCTCGATCGACTCGATCCTGATGCGCGTCGTGCTCGGCGCCGTGCTGATCGGCGTCATCGACCAGTTCGTGACCCGCCGCAAGTGGCGCCGCGACCTGATGATGAGCAAGCAGGAGATCATCGACGAGGCGAAGATGGCCGAGGGCGACCCGCACGCGAAGGCCGCCCGCAAGCGCCGCGGCATGGAGCTGCGCCGCCGCCGTTCGACGATGGGCATCTCCCGCGCCGACGTCGTCATCACCAACCCGACGCACTTCGCAGTCGCCCTGTCGTACGCCGCGGGAACCGTCGCGCCGCAGGTCATCGGCAAGGGCACCGAGCGGCTGGCCAAGAAGATCCGCAAGGAAGCGTCACGCCACGGCGTGCCGATCATCGAGAACCGCCCCCTCGCCCGCGCCCTGTACCGCCAGGTCCCGGTGGGCGGCTACGTGCCGGAGAAGTTCTTCGACGACGTCGTCAAGGTGCTCGTCGCCGCATATTGGCGGCGCGGCCGAGTGCCAGGTCACGTGTCCGGCCACAACAGTCCCACCAACGGCCGTGCCAACGGCCCGTCCACCCCCCTCTCGACCACCCCCTCCGGCCCCACCTGGCAGAACGGCGCACTCGCATGAAGAACAACACCCGCGTGGCACTGCCACTGATGATCGTGTGCATGGTGCTGTGCCTGGTCGTGCCGATGCCGCTCGGCCTGCTCGACGTCATGCTCTCGGTGAACATCGTCGCCGGTGTGGTCGTGCTGGCCTCGGTGCTCAACGTCGCCGACCCGGTCGAGTTCTCGTCCTACCCGTCGCTGCTGCTGGTGACGACGACGGCCAGGATCACCCTGACCGTGTCCACCACCCGGGCGATCCTGCTCCACGCCAACGCCGGCGACGTGGTGCGCACGTTCGGCCGGGTCGTCGTCGGCAGCAACGTCGTGGTCGGCCTCGTCATCTTCCTCGTGCTCACCGTCGTCAACCTGATGGTCATCACCAAGGGCTCCGAGCGCGCCGCCGAGGTGGCCGCCCGGTTCAGCCTCGACGCGATGCCCGGCAAGCAGATGGCCGTCGACGCCGACCTCGCGGCCGGCCTGCTCGACGAGGACGGTGCCCGAGCCGCCCGACGCCGGATCGCCCGCGAGTCCGACTTCTACGGCGCGATGGACGGCGCGGTGAAGTTCGTCAAGGGTGACGCGATCGCCAGCCTCATCGTCGTGTTCGTCAACCTGCTCGGCGGGTTCGCGGTCGGCGTCCTCCAGCACGGGATGCCGATCGGCACCGCCATCCAGACCTACGCCCTGCTGACCGTCGGTGACGGACTCGTCGCCCAGATCCCGGCCCTGCTGTACGCCCTCGCCACCGGCATGCTCGTCAACCGAGTCAAGGGCGAGAACCCGCACCTCGGTGGTGAGTTCTTCGAGCACCTCTCGGCCAACCCCTCGACGCTGCGCACCGCCGCCGGCGGTTCGGCCCTGATCGCACTCATCCCCGGCATGCCCAAGCTGCCGTTCATCGCCCTCGCCATCGGGCTGTGGATGATGGGCGGCCGGGTCCGCAAGCCAACCGTCGCCGAGGCCGCCGCCATCGCCGCCGCCGCTGACGTCGTCGTGCGCACCAACTCCGACGATCCCGAGGTGCTCATGTCGCGGATGCGCTCCGAGCCGCTCGAGCTGCGCCTGGCCTACGACCTCGTCGACCTCGCCCACGGAGGAGACCTGCTCCCCCGCATCCGCGAGCTGCGCCGGCAGCTGGCCAACGAGCTCGGCATCGTCCTCCCCCAGATCAACACGTCCGACGACGCCACACTGCTCGCCGGCGAGTACCGGATCTCGGTGTTCGGCGTCGACGTCGGCTCCGGCCGGGCCCCGGTCGGCCAGGTGCTGGCCCTGCCCGATCCCACCGTCGCCGACGACCTCAGCCTCGCCCAGTTCGGCGAGCGGGTGGTCGAGCCGGTGTTCGGCCTCATCGGCTACTGGCTGCCCGACGCCAACCGCGACTCGGCCGCCGCCTCCGGTGCCACCATCGTGCCCCGCTCGGCCGCAGTGGTCACCCACCTCGCCGAGGTGGCCCGCCGCTACGCACCGGACCTCCTGTCCCGCCAGCAGGTCGCCGACCTGGTCGACATGCTCCGCAGCGACCAGCCGTTGCTCGCCAACGAGATCGGCAACGACCGCGTGCCGATGCCGCTGCTCCACCAGGTGATGCGCGCCCTGCTCGCCGAGCGGGTGTCGGTCCGCGACCTGCCCCGCGTCATCGAGACGCTGTCGACGTCGGTCGGCAACGTGCACGGTGTCGAGGCGCTCGCCGACGAGTGCCGCGCCGTGCTCGGTGCGCAGATCGCCGCCCAGGTCGCACCCTCCCAGCGGGTGTCGGCGATCCTGCTCGTGCCCGAGCTCGAAGGTCGGCTGCTGTCGGCACTGCGCGATGTCGACGGGACCACCCACCTCGCCATCGAGCCCGAGCTGCTCGATGCCGTCCGCGAGTCCGTCCGCGGCGCCTGGGAGCGCCTCGCCGGCGGCGACCCCGTCGTGCTGACGTGTGCCCCACACCTGCGTCGCCCGCTGTCGCGGGTGCTCAGCGCGGCCGGCATGGAGCTGCCCACGTTCGCGTACCGCGAACTGCCGCGCCACCTCACCATCGACGTCAGCGAAGTGGTGGGCGTCTGATGGGCCGAGCCCGCCCGATGGCCGACACGGTGATGTGCCAGAGGTCATCCGACCCCGGCAGCCAGAACGTGGGCCGCCATGATCCCGAGAAGAGTGAGCGGAGCGAACCGTGAGCAAAGTGTCATACCCACTGGTCGAGCGCCTCGCCGACGAGGTGATCGTCACCGCACGCAACACCGTCGAGGCCCAGCAGGCCGCTGGTGAGGCGATGGGCGGCGACTGCACCATCGTCAGCGTCGAGCGCGTCCACGAGGGCGGCATCGGCGGCTTCTTCGCCACCGAGCTGGTCCGGGTCACGGCCCGGCCATCGCGCTTCTCCCGCATCGACCGCGAGCTCGACGCCGCGATGACGTCGGCCGAAGAGCTCGTGTCGTCGCTGCGTGTTGCCGCTCCCGAGTTCGCCGATCGGCTGATGACCGAGCTCCAGCAGCCGCGTGAGACCGTCGCCGCCGCTCCCGTCGTCGCCGCCGCTCCCGCAGCCGTCGTCGCCCCGAAGTCTGCTCCGCCCACCCCGATCGCCCCGCCCGTCGCCGAGTTCGCCGAGTTCGCCGAGCTGATGGCCGGTGCCGGCGCTCGCTCGGGCTCGATCTACAACCGCCACGCCGAGTCGGTCGCGGCACCCGCTGAGCCGATCTTCAGCACGTTCGACACGCCGGCGTTCACCCGCTTCGACGCCCTGCCCATGAACGATGTCGCCACGACCGGGATGCCCGCGACCGCGACGCCAACGACCGCAATGCCCACGACTGGCATGACGTTCGACGACATCACCTCCGGCCACGGCTACGACCAGCCCTACGACGACCTCGGCGACGATCTGGACGACGAGCCCTCCGTCGAGCCCGAGCTGCTCGAGTCGTTCGTGATCGAGCAGCCCGACACCGAGCGGCAGATCCTGATCGAGGACCGGTTCGCGTTCGAGAGCCGCCTCGGCGTGATGGAGTACCTCGCCCCGGTGGAGCCCAAGCGCATCGTCGAGTCGTTCCGTGCCGCCGGCGCGGCCCCGCACCGTTGCTTCCCTGCCGCGGTCGATCCCGATCACGCCCCGACGGTCGGCCCCCGTCCGGCCCCGCAGGCGATCGACCCCCGTTGGTCGCACCACTCGCTGCGCGCCATCGGCCTGCCGGACCGGATCGTCGACATCGCGATGCTCCAGCGCCCGGTCGAGAGCCCGCAGTGGATCATGGCCCTGATGGCCGCGTTCCGCACGCTCTGCAACCCCACGCCGAACGGGCCGACCGTGCTGGTCGGGCCGTCGTGCGCCAACCTCGCCCGCCAGCTCAAGCTCGTCAGCGTCGGCGCCGAGGAGCTGTCCGAGACGCTGTCGTCGGTGGCCATCCCCAACGTGTCGACCCTCGTCGCCCGCAACGCCCTCAACGATCGCAACGTCCACGTGATGGTCGGCGGCGACTGGGAGCACCTCGCCAGCATCCGCCCGCACGTCGTCAGCGCCGCCACGGAGTCGGACCTGCTCGAGGCCGTGCGCGTCTGCTGCGCCTGGGACGCCACCCTTGGCTGGACGCTGGTCGACGACCGCTACCAGCGCATCGACGAGTTCACGCTCGTCGCCCACGTCCGCACCATCCTCTACGGGACGCCCTCGTGACCGACACCGATGTGCAGGTCGCCCCGGCGGACGCTGGTGAGCACGACCTCGACGGCATCGTCAGCCTCGAGCCGGAGATCGATCCCACCGCGCTGCGGGTCTGGATCCCCGCGGCGCGCATGCCCGTGCTCGTCGCGATGGAAGCCGCCGGCATCGTCGTCATCGACAGCCCGGACGGCGCCAGCTACGCCATCGTCTCGACCCGCCTGGCTCGCCACCGGATCACCGAGTACACCGCCCAGGCCAACGAGTGCGGCCTCGCCGTCGTGGTGCTCGTGCACCCGGGTGGCGAGAGCATCGCGGTCGAGGCGCTCCGCGCCGGTGGCCACGTCGCGATCGCCGAGGGCGACGCCGACGCGCTGCGCGCCCTCAGCGTCGACGTCGAGCTCGACAGCGAGAAGACCAACTCCCTGCTCGACGCCTACGAGGCAAGGCTCGGCCGCAACCAGATCGTCGTCAAGTCGAACGTCGCGATGTTCGACCCGATCTCGGGCCTGCCCGCCGCCGGTGCGCTCAGCGCACGGATGAACGCCGGCACCCCGGACCCCGACCAGAACCTGCGCGTCGTCGCGATCAACATCCCCGGCCTCGGCGATCCCGTGCGCCTGCGCCTCGGTGCCGACGCCCACGCCCTGCTCCATCGCCGCATGTCGATGGGTGTGCGGTTGATGTGCCAGCCGCTCGGCGAGCTGTACGACGACGGCGACGGATCGTTCCTGCTGCTCGCCCCGAAGCTCTCCACCGAGGCGACCGAGGCGCTCGGCCACACGCTCTCCGAGATCGTCGGCGGCTACACGCCCGATGGCCACCTCCCCCTCAACGTCGCCATCGGCCACGCCGGCCCCGAGTGCTCGTCGGACCTCTCGACGCTGCGCGAGCTGGCCGGTCGCGCCGAGGCCGCCGCCGGCCAGGAGGACCGCTCGACGGTGCTCGGCGCCGGCGAGCTGGTCGGTCCGCTGGCCACCGCCACCGAGCTCGAGGTCACGCTCCGCCTCGCCGATCTGGCCGACGAGCGCATCGGAGCGCTGTCCCGTCCCGACGTCGTCGCCACCGCCGCCGACCTCGCGGTGCGGCTGGGCTTCGAAGGCCGCGAGCGCACGCTCATCCGCTTCTGCGCCGAGGTCGGCGACATCGGCGCCGCCCTCTCCAACGAGCCGAGCGAGACCGCCGAGCTGTCGGCCCGCCTGATCGGCGCCACCGCTGGTCCCACCGTGTCCGCCGCGCTGCGCGCCGTCGGCGAGCGCTGGGACGGCACCGGCCTGCCCGACGGGCTCGCCGGCAACCTGATCCCCGATGCCTCGCGCATCATCGCCGTCGCCACGGCTCTCGTGGCCGCGTCGTTCAACATCGACACGCTCGAGCCGGAGTCCGGCACCCGCTTCGATCCCACCGTCATCGCCGCAGCAAAGGAACTGGTGAAACAACGATGAGCAACACTGCTGTCCTCGACCGCGCCCCCAGCGCGCACATCCACGACATCCTCGACGCCACCGCGCAGGTGCTCAACAACCTGCAGCTGCTGACCGCGTGCTGCTTCGGGCCTGCCGACGTGATCGAGGCGGCCGCGACGGACCTCGGCGCGAGCATGGACGCGCTGCACCGACTCGGGCCCGCCAACGGGCTGCCGAGCCTGATCGAGCTCGAGGCAGAGTGCGATGATGCCGGCCGCCTGCTCTGCGCGCAGATCCGCGCGAACGTGGTCCGCATCGCCACCGAAAGTTCGGGGCTCTCCCTAGAACTCCGCAAGCTGCTCGCCGATACTCGGGATGCGATCGCCATCGCATCCGGCAGCACCGGCATGTACGACGCCCGAGGGCGCACGACATCCGGACAGCTCCGGCGTCCCCGCGGCACGATGTAGGAAGGAGCTGAGTCGAGATGAGCACATCCGCACTCTCGATCGCCGTGAGCGCCCTGCGCGCCCAGTCCTACGCCATCGAAACCACCAGCAACAACATCGCCAATGCAGCCACCCCCGGCTACAAGAAGCAGCGAGTCGAGCTGAAGGCGGGCACGCCCCGCGAGGGTGCGCTCGGAATCATGGGATCCGGGGTCGAGGCGCAGGCCATCACCCAGGCGACCGACCGCCTCGCCGACCTGCGCGTGCGCAGCTCATCGGCCCAGGCCAGCTACTTCGGAACCCGGGGGGACATCATGCAGCAGGCAGAGACCGTGTTCGGCGAGCCGGACCAGGGCATCAGCAAGGAGCTGACGAACACCTGGAACGCGTTCGCCGCGCTCAGCGTGACGCCCACCGACGACGCCGCCAAGTACCAGGTGCTGTCGGCGCTGCAAGGCGTCGCGGCACGCGTCAACCAAGTCCGCACCGGCCTCGATCAACTGCAGTCGGACGCCAACACCCGCCTGCAGGACGCCGTCACTGACGCCAACGCGACCACCGCCCGCCTGGCCCAGATCAACACCTTCGCACGGATGCCCGGCGGCCTGCCGTCCGACCTCGCCGACGAGCGCGACATGGCGATCGACCAGCTCGCGTCGACGCTCGGGGCGCAGTCCACGATCACCGACGACGGACGTGTCCGGGTCACCCTCAACGGGCTCGCGATCGTCGACGACGAGCGGTCGATCCCTCTCGGCGTCTCGGCGACCAGCCCGGGGGTCGTCACCCATCCCGCCGGCGCGGTGACACCCGGCGGCACCGTCGGGGGTCTCTCGGCGGCGATCACCACGGACGTCGCCAACGCCCGCACCCAGCTCGACTCCTTCGTCTCCGGCTTCGTCTCGACGCTGAACACGGCCCACGCCGCTGGCTTCACGCCGAGCGGCGCTCCAGGCGGCCCACTGCTGGCGGACTCGGGCGGCGTGCTCAGCGTCGTCGTCACCCAGCCGAGCGACATCGCCGCCACCTCGGTGGCCGGCCAGACCCAGAACGGCAACGCCGCTGCGGCGCTCGGCGATCTGCGCGACACACAGGGCGCTGCGTTCCAGTCCGTCGTGACCCAGGTGTCCGGCACCGTCGCCGGGCTCAACAACTCGAGCGACACGGCCCAGTCCGTCGCCGACGCAGCCAGCGCCCAACGGGAGTCGTCGACCGGCGTCAACATCGACGAGGAGATGACCGACCTCGTGTCCCAACAGCGTGCCTATGAAGCCGCTGCCCGCCTCGTGAGCGTGATCGACGACATGCTCAAGACCCTCGTGAACATGTGACCCGATGAGCACCATTCCCCGCATCACCTTCCTGGGCGCCAACCGCAACGCCCAGCTCCGCCTGCAGAACGCCTACGGCCGCCTCGACATCGCCAACGAGCAGGTCGCCACCGGCAAGGCGTACAGCCGGCCGTCGGACGACACCTCCGCCTCGTCGCGCGCCGCCGTGGTCCAGAACCAGCTGGACCACATGGGCACCTACGACCGGGCGATCGACGACTCGAAGTCGCACCTCTCCGTGGCCGACACGAAGATGAGCCAGGCGGTCGCGCTGTACCAGCGCGTCACCGAGCTCACCACCCAGGCCGCGAACTCGACCAACAGCCCGGGGTCGCTCGATGCGATCAACCAGGAGATCGTGCAGATCAAGGGCGAGCTGCAGGCCATCGGCAACACCACCTACCTCGGCCAGCCCGTCTTCGGCGGTCTGGACGGAACCGATCCGGTGTCGTACGACTCCGCGACGTCCACGTGGACGTTCAGCGGCTCGCCCACCGATCGGCTCACCCGCAGCATCGGTCCCGGCGAGAAGGTCGACGTCTCCGTGACGGCGAGCGAGATCTTCAGCAACAGCGCCAACGGCAGCATCTTCTCCGTCCTCGACCAGCTGTCCGCGGATCTCACCTCGGGCAACATCCCCGGCATCTCGTCCGCGCTCGGCAAGATCAGCTCGCTCCGCTCGACGCTCTCCGCGGGGCAGGCCCGCATCGGTGCCGTCGCCAACCGGGTGGACGACGCGGCCACCCGCAACTCCGCACTGAAGATCACGTACACCGACGAGCTCTCCAAGCTGCAAGACGTCGACCTGCCGGTGGCGATCACCGATCAGAGCCGGCTCTCCGTCGCCTACCAGTCGGCGCTCGCCGTCACGGCCAAGGCGCAGGAGAAGACGCTGATGGACTGGCTGGGCTGAACGTCGCACCGATCCCGTTGGGCCGACACCGAGTGCCGGCCGACACGGTCACAGTCGACCGCACGATGCGGTCGCGAACCGTCGCCCGACGGTACGAGAGGCAGGAGACCGCCGGATGCACGAAGCAATCCCCAACCATCAGAGCAGCTCGACCAGCAACCCCGAGCTGATCCACACACCCGACGGCCTGCCCGGCTTCGACACGGCCCGCCACTGGTCGCTCGACCGGGCCGCACCGGACGCCGTTTTCGGGTTGTTGAACAACCTCGATCAGCCCGGTGTCGGGCTGATGGTGACCGAGCCGTGGGAGCTGGCACCGGGCTACGAGCCCGACCTGCCCGACGACGAGCTCGAGCGCATCGGCATCCGCGACGCGAGCGACATCAGCGTGCTCGTCGTGGCCACGATCCCGACGGCGCCGGAGTCCGCGACGGAGGCCGACCGTGCCGAGGGGGTCATCTGGCTCAACCTCGCCGCGCCGATCACCGTCAACGTGCGCACCAACACCGCCCGTCAGGTGATCCTCGACCGCCAGGGCTGGCCGCTGCGCCACCCGATCACGACGAGGAACTGACCGTGCTCGTCCTCACCCGCCGCGAAGGCGAGACGTTCACACTCGGCGACGACATCGAGATCGAGATCCTCGACATCAAGCCGGGAGTGGTCCGCGTCGGCATCCGTGCGCCGCGCAGCGTCCGCGTCCTCCGCTCAGAACTGGTCGAAGCCGTCGCCGCCGCCAACGCGGCCGCAGCCGTGGCCACCTCCATCGACACCTCCGGCATGACCATCGAGGCGTCCCCCGTCACCCGCAGCTGATTCCGCCCACGAATCGAAGCAGGCCCACGAACGGCCTGACGCCCGCCGCCGACATCGTCGGTGACGAGCGTCAGGCCGTTCCGCGTTCCCCGGACACGACAACCCAGCACGTCAGATCGCGCCGCGGTGCTCCCAGTGCTGCAGCTCGCGGAGCGACGGCACGTCAGATCGCGCCGCGGTACTCCCAGTGCCATGGTTCGCGCGGCGTCGTCTCCTTGAAGCCGTAGTTCGCACCGTTGGCCCGCACCCAGGCGAGACCGGCCGGTGAGACGTCGAGGTCGACGGCCATGCCCCAACCGTGCGGGCTGGTGCCCGGCACCGCGGCGTAGCCACCGTCCTTCCAGAGCCCCTTGCGAGCGGCGAGGTCGACCTGCTCGTCGTAGGAGCGGTAGCTGTCGGTGACGCTGATGTCGACGCCCTGCGCCGCTGCATCCGAGCGCATCTTGATGAACGCCTGCGCCGCCACCGAGTAGAGCCGGTGCTGACCGATGCCGATCGGCGTGAGCAGGTCACGCGGGATGTGGCCGTTGCCGTAGGCGAGCAGCTCCGGCGGCACGTTCAGTGGACCGGCGCCGCCGATGCCCGACGTCACCGTCACGTTCGCGGCGCGGATGATGCTCGCGACCTGACCGGTGGCGATGCCGCCGACGCCCGACGTTGTGGTCGACGAGGCGGTGTTGAGCCGGCTGGCGATCATCTCGGCCAGGTTGACGTTCGCGAACGAGTCGACGGTTGCCGTGGCTGCACCGCTCGACGAGCTGCTGGACGAGGTGCCGGATGCGGACGCCGTCGGTGTCGACGGATCGACAGCCAGGGGCGCGGTGGCAACCGCCCCCACTGCTGCAACGTCCATGCCCACCCTGGTCCTGCCTCTCCCGGCCCTCACGGGCCGAACGCTCCTGTCGGCCTACAAGGTCGCTCCTCGAGACCGATATTCAAGGAGACAGCCGCCTGTGGCCAAGCACAACGAAGACGTGGTGTCCATCACGCGAGCGATCCGGGCCAACCGCATCGCCAGGGCGCAGGGAGCCGCTGGACCGCAACCGCTGTCGCGTCCGGAGGACACGGTCGAGCCTCGCGACACGAGTGACGAGCGCCCTGACGCCCGACGTGACGATCAGAGTGGCAGCGAGTTCGGCGTGGACGACCTCGAGCCGGGCATCTTCGGATCGCCCGCATCGATCGAGCGCGCCGTCGCCGGCACCAACCCGCTCGCCAAGCAGCTCGTCGAGGACCACCTCTGGCTCGTCGACCGCCTCGCCGGACAGGCCGCACGCCGCTTCCCCCGCTACGTGGAGCGCAACGAGCTCTGGTCGGCCGGCGTGCTCGGCCTCGTCGAGGCCGCGCGCCGCTACGACTCGTCGTACAACGTGCCGTTCGCGGCCTACGCATCGGCCCGCGTCCGCGGTGAGATGCTCGAGACCGCACGCAGCGCTGACCTCGCTCCGCGCCGTCTCCGCCGCAGCCTGCGCGAGCTGGCCGAGGTCGTCGAGAACCTGACCCAGACGCTCGGTCGGGTCCCATCGCTGGCCGAGGTCGCCGAGGCTGCGCAGATCGACGTCGCCGTCGTCCGCGACCGGCTGCAGACCGCGTCCAACCTCGTCTCGTCGTCGCTCGACGATTCCGCGGGCAGCTCGAGCAGCGATCACGCGCTCGCCACGGTGGCCACCGAGCCGACCGAGAAGCTGTCCCAGCAGGAGCTGCTCGGCGCCCTCCGCGAGGCCGTCTCCGAGCTCCCCGAGCCACTCAAGTCAGTGCTCGTCCGTTCGCACTGGAACAACGAGCGCCTCGTCGACATCGCCGAGGACATGGGCATCAGCTTCCAGCGCGTCGCCCAGTACAAGGTCGAGGCGATCACGGCGCTCGCGGCGTGGTTCGCCACGCTGTACGAGGCCGTGCCGACACCCGACGCCGGTCTGCCCGGTGCGGTCCGTCGGGCCGCGTTCTGCTCGTCGCTCGCCGCACGCTCCACCTGGCGCACCCGGCTGGCGGCCGGTGCCGCACAGCGCGAGCAGCTGGCCGAGGCGCTCAGCGGCCTCGGTGCTGGCGGCTCGGACGACAGCTGAAGTCGAACGACCAGCGGTTGCGGTGGCCCTCGGCGTCGGCGCTCGACGGTCGGACCGACCGGTCGGCGCCCGCCAGGGCACTGAGCAGCCGTTCGACGCGCACGACGCCGAGGCATGCGCCCAGCTCGTCCACGCACACGAGCGGCTCGAAGCGGGTCGACTCCGGTCGGCGCATCGCGATGCGGGCCGCCTGCTGCAGGCCGGCGTGCTCGTCGACGAGCGTGAGCGACAGGCTCTGGATCCGCCGACCGACGCGGCGCATCAGCGCCATCGGCTCGCGGATGTCGGTCACCAGCACTTCGAACTCGATGCCGTTGGAGGTCGTCATCGGCTGGTCGAGCTCGTGCTCGGTCAGCTCGCAGACCGCCTCGATCAGGCGGGCCAGCTCCGTCCCGGACTGACCGGGCTGCTCGTTCGACCCGGACCCGTGCCCGGAGCCACCGGCGGCGACGAGACCGCTCACGGCGGTGCTGAAGCGGCGCTCGGTCGACGGACGGGCGAGCAGGTAGCCCTGCCCGAACCCGATGCCGACCCGCTCGAGCGAGCGCAGGTCGGCGAGGTCCTCGATGCCCTGCGCGATCACGCCGACACCGAGGCGCTCGGCCAGGTGGCGCACCGAGTCGACGAGGGCGAGCTTGGTGTTGCTGACGGACACGCCCGAGATCAACTGACGGTCGAGCTTGAAGAACCCGGGCTCGGCCTGCATCATCGCCTCGAGGCGCGTCGGATCGAGGAACGGGTCGACGACCGCGATCACCGATCCACGGTCGCGGAACGCGTCGATGGTGTCGCGTGCGCCGTCGAGCAGATGGTGATCGGGCTCGTCGATCTCGAGGACGACGCCGGACAGATCACCCTGGTCGCGCAGCACTCGTTCGACGCGCTCGTCGACGAGCGACTCGAGGCCGACGTTGAGGAACAGCAGGCAGTCTCGGGGCAACTCGTCGCGAGCGCGCAGTGCGGCCGTCAACGCGGCGGCCTCGATCTCCTCGACCCGACCGATGCGCCTGGCCGAATCGAACAGGTCCGTGGCCGAGAACAGCGCGTTGGGCGTCTGCACCGCGGCGGGGGTGTACCGCACGAGCGCCTCGTAGCCGAGCACTGCTCCCCGGTCCAGGTCGACGATCGGCTGGTAGGCCGACGTCAGGTTCCCCCCGAGGACGCGCGCCACCAGGGCGCGGTCGCGTTCGCGTTCTTGCTGTTCCTGATCGGCATCCATGCTCATCGGTCACATCCTTTGGCTCACATGTCGGTTCGACCGGCCCAGGTTCAAGGGACGCGGCCTGTCCCCGAGACCCGGACCTGCACCGATCCACCGGCATCGCGTCGCTAACATCTCTGCAACAGGTCGGAGGTGGAGACGATGTCGATGAAGCGAGCGGGCCGGTCGGACGGCCATGCCCACGGTGGAGGCGATGTCGCCGGCTGGTACCCGGATCCCACGGATCCGAGCGGGCTTCGCTACTGGGACGGCGCCACGTGGACCGATCACCGCGCCAAGCTCGCTGCGCCGGTCAGCAGCGGCGCGGTCTGCTCGTGCGGCGTGGTCGCCACCGGTAGCTGTCGGGTCTGCAACCAACCGTTCTGCCGGGCCCACATCTCCGAGCAGGCCCGCGAGGACCGCGCCTACCGCAAGCGCTGGGACGCCTGGATCTGCGGTGGGTGCATCGAGGACGGTCGTCGCCAGATCCGTGCCGAGCAGCTCGCCAAGTGCGAGTCCGTTGCGCCGCGGATGGCCTCGCTCGGCAAGATCCGTAAGGTGCGCACGTTCACGGGCCTGCGCCCCCGGCGCACCACGCTGTTCGGCCAGCAGTTCTCCGGCCGTCGTCAGGTCCGCGAGGCCAAGGCCTACCTGATCGAGTACGACTCCGGCGAAGAGCACTCCACCTACGCTGGTCTCGCGATGTCACGAGACGGCACCACGATCTACGAGGTGGGCGTCCCGCTCCGCGGCGTCGCCTCGGCGCGCCTCGGCCCGAAGCGCAGCCGCGCCGGCTACGAGCTGCGCTCCACCATCACCATCGACCTGCTCCGCGAGGCCGAGATCGGCTCCACCAGCGACAACTGGTTCGAGCACGCGGCGCGGGCGTTCCTGCGCGGCGCGCGCCGCCTGCGGATCGAGCCCGACCTGTCCCAGCCGTTGCCACGGCCGGAGCTGCCCACCGACGACGCGATCGATGCCACCTCCACGTCCGAGGACGACACCGGAGGCATCGACGCACCGCTGGCACCACCGGCGGTCATCACCGATCCCCCGCTGTCGCCGCCGGCGTTCGACGACGCCTCACGCAGCTGAGGCGAGAGCGTTCGAGCTAGAGCTCGGGCTCCTGCCAGTCCGTCTCGGGATTGGCCTGGACCAGGTGTTGGATGACGGAACCGTCGACTGCGTCGACGAGCACCAAGCCGCGCTCGCGCGGTGGGTTCTCGGCCGAGTAGCACAGCACCCGCCACGTCGGCCGGCTGCGCAGCCCCCGCCAGACCTGCTGCGCCGATGCGTGGCCGACGGCGAAGCCGACCGCTGCGGTGGCCGCGACGAGCGCCTGCTTCTCGTCGATCTGCATCCGCCAGCCGGAGGTGACGCAGATGATGCCGAACCCGCCGAGGAGGATGGCCGCGAAGAGCATGCCCCGGTTGATCGCCACCGGCTGCTCGTTGCGGCTGGTCAACCACAGTGCGAAGCAGATCGCGGCGAGCACGAGGTAGATCACGCCGGGGATCCGCCGGCGGCTGTTGTCGGGGAACTGGTACGGCCCGACGAACTCGCTCGCGTTCAGGTCGTCGGGGAGCGCATCGCGGATCTCGCCGGGCGCCGTCTTCTGGGGAGCCGGGCGCTCGGCTGCAGTGGGGTCGGGCATCGATGATCAGGCTACGGCGCGGCGGGCGTGGCTGCCCAGGCCGCACGCAACTTCGCCGCTGTGTCGGGCAGCGCCTCGGGCAGGGTGCGGGTGTTGGCCGTGGCCGTCATGAAGTTGGCATCGCCGATCCAGCGCGGCACGACGTGCACGTGCAGGTGCTGGCGCACGCTGCCGCCCGCCGGCTCACCGAGGTTGATGCCGACGTTCACGCCGCCGGGACGCATCACCCGCTTCACGGTGCTGACGGCGTCGGTGACCGTCGCCCACAGCTCCGTCGCCTCGGCCGACGTCAGGTCCTCGAGGTCGGCGATCTCGCGGAACGGCAGCACCAGCACGTGGCCGACGCTGTACGGGAAGGCGTTCATGATCGCGAACACCAGCTGACCGCGGTGGACGATGTGGGTCTCGAGGTCGGGAAGCCCGGAACGGAGGATCCGCGAGAACACGCTCGATCCGTCGTCGGAAGGCACTCCCCCGGCGGCGCCGCCCGACTGCACGTAGGTGGCCCGCCACCCGTTCCAGAGCAGTTCGAGAGGTGTCACGCGTCGGCGAGGACGGTGCCGTTGGCGACCTCGGCCGCGAGCCGCGCCGAGAACTCGGCGACCGACACGTTCCTCTCCACCTCTCCACCACGCGGGTTGACGCCGAACGTCTCGTTGGCGACATCGTCGTCGCCGACCACCAGCACGTACGGCAGCTTCTCCAGCTTGGCGGAGCGAATGCGCTTGCCGAGCTGGTCGTTGGCATCGACCACGTCGACCCGGAAGCCGGAGGCGCGCAGCTCGGCGGCCTTGTCCTGGGCGTAGGCCTCGTGCGCGGTGGACACCGGCAGGAGGCGTGCCTGCACCGGGGCGAGCCAGGCCGGGAAGGCGCCGGCGAAGTGCTCGAGCAGCACACCGAAGAAGCGCTCCACGGACCCGAACAGGGCGCGGTGCAGCATGATCGGGCGGTGGCGGGCGTTGTCGTTGCCGACGTACTCCAGCTCGAACCGCTCGGGCAGGTTGAAGTCGCACTGGATCGTGCTCAGCTGCCAGCTCCGGCCGATCGCGTCGCGCACGTCGATGTCGATCTTCGGCCCGTAGAACGCCGCGTCGCCGTGCTTGATCTTGTACGGCAGGCCGTGTCGTTCGAGCGCGACCCGCAGGGCCTCGGTGGCCTTGTCCCAGATCTCGTCCGAGCCGACCGACTTCTTCGGGTCGCGCGTGCTGAGGTTGGCCGTGAAGTCGACGAACCCGAACGCGCGCAGCACCGACATGACGAAGTCGATCAGCGATCCGATCTCGTCCTGGAGCTGGTCCTCGGTGCAGTAGATGTGGCTGTCGTCCTGGGTGAAGCCGCGGATGCGCATCAGCCCGTGCAGCGTGCCGGCGCGCTCGTAGCGGTACACCGTGCCCAGCTCGAACAACCGCAGCGGCAGCTCGCGGTAGCTGCGCTGACGACTGCGGAAGATCAGGCAGTGCATCGGGCAGTTCATCGGCTTCATGTAGTACGTGCCGTTGTCCATCTCCATCGGCGGGTACATGCCGTCCTTGTACCACTGGAGGTGACCGCTGGTCTCGAACAGCTTGCCGTTGGCGAGGTGCGGCGTGTACACGAACTGGTAGCCGCCGGTCTCGTGACGCGAGCGGCTGTAGTCCTCCATCTGCTTGCGGATGATGGCGCCCTTGGGATGCCAGACGGCGAGCCCGCCACCGAGCTCCTGCGGGAAGCTGAGCAGGTCCAGCTCGGTGGCCAGCTTGCGATGGTCGCGCTTCTCGGCCTCCTCCAGGCGATGGAGGTGCTCCTCGAGCGCGGCCTTGGACTCCCACGCCGTGCCGTAGATGC
>JAOBWK010000012.1 GCA_025463305.1 Ilumatobacteraceae bacterium | reverse complement strand
TCGAACCTCTCGACTGGTGACGGCAGCGTCGGGACGTCCCTGTACGAAACGCTCCGCGACCGGATCCGCAGCAACGAGCCGGTCGGTCTCGTCACCGTCGTCGACGGCCCGAACGTCGGCGCCAAGCTGTTGATCCGCCCCGGCCAGCCAGCGCTGGGCACGCTCGGGGACGACGAGCTCGACCGCATCGTCGGCCGCGACGCGCTGGCCGAACTGGAGGCGGCCACCACTGGCGTCCGCCACTACGGACCACGTGGCGAGACGACGCCGGAGGATCTCATCGACACCGACACCGTCGCGGTCTTCGTGGAGAGCTTCGCCCCGCCCCCACAGATGTGGATCTTCGGCGCCGTCGACTTCACGGCCGCGCTCGCCAAGGTGGCCAAGATGCTCGGCTACCGAGTGACCGTGTGCGACGCACGCGAGGTCTTCGCCACCAAGCGGCGGTTCCCGATGGCCGACGAGGTCCTGGTGTCCTGGCCGGGTCGGCTGTTCAGTGAGCGAGGTGAATCGCTGGGGCCACGGGACGCGGTGTGCGTGCTCACCCACGATTCGAAGTTCGACGTACCCGCGGTGATGGGCGCGATCGGTACGAGCGTCGGCTACATCGGCGTGATGGGCAGTCGCAAGACCCACGACAAGCGGATGGAGAGGCTCGCCGAGGCGGGTCTCACCGAGCCCGACCAGATCGAGCGGCTGATGTCACCGATCGGGCTCGACATCGGTGCGCGCACGCCGGAAGAGACGGCGATCTCGATCTGTGCCGAGATCATCTCGCGCCGTACCGGGCGCCAGTCTCCGTCACTGCGCGACGGCGCGGGCGCGATCCACAGCTGACGGCCGGTCAGCCGATCGGTTGATCAGCCGATCGGGTTGCCATAGCGCAGGCTGCGGTGCTTGCCGACGGTGTCGACCTCGACGTTGCGGCCGGTGTACGGCGCGTGCACGATCGCGTTGTCGATCCCCAGCCACAGCATGACGTGGCCCGGGTAGTAAACGAGGTCGCCGGCCATGGCGGTTTCAGCGGTGCGGGCGGCGGCGTTGCGGATCTGCGAGCCGGACTGGCGAACGAGCGTGGTGCCGGCGATGCCCCATGCGTAGGTGGTCAGGCCGGAGCAATCGAACCCCTCGCCCGCCTTGCTGGAGTTGCGGTGATACGGCACCCCGAGCTGGGTGAACGCAGCCATGAGCGCTGTCTGATGGGCGAAGTCGGCGTTCTGCCAGGCGGTGGTCATCGCGACGGGATCCATGCCCAGCCGGTTGGCCACCTCTGTTGCGATCTGATCGCGTTCGACGACGTAGGCGATCAGCACCGACCCATCCCCGCTGCGGGTGTAGGCCGTGAGGTCGGTGAGCGCCGCGATAGCCACCGCTGCCATCGGGTCGTCGAACCGGACTCGGCTCGACGTCGCCATGTGCGTCGGCGCCGTCGCGGCCGCAGCGGCCACGGGGGCGACGACAGCCCCCAGGCACGAGCCGGCGATGATCACCGCGATGCCCATTCGTGCCCGCCACGTTGCTCGGTGAGCTTGTGATGGCGAGATCTGTTTGCTTCGATGTCCAGACACGGAAAGAGTTCCCATGGTGACTGTCCCTTCGTTTGGCACCGCCACGCCCAAGGAGGAGGTGGGGGTGCGGCGTGAGCGTTTGCCCGCTCCGTCGCGTTGCGCCAAACGAGAGCGCCACGTCTGTGACGAACCGGGTACCGAACGGCCCCGCTTCGTAACAGAGCGAGATGATAACGACATCGAAAAGCAACAATCAACCCCCTCGTAACCATTTCGTCATGTTTGGGTCACCTCTCGGCCGGGCATCGTTCATCGGATGTGGGCGTGATCAGCGAGGATGTGGCATGGCCACGGCGCGAGAAGATTTCCGAGAAATCTGCGCGATCGTGCTCGCTGCGGGCGCTGGGAGCCGTTTTCGGGCCGGCGCTGACACGGTCGTCACTCCATCTTTCGGTGACGCGCGGCACAAGCTGCTGGCCGATCTGCGCGGCCGCCCGGTCTTTCGGTGGGCACTCGATGCGGTGCTCGCCGCCGGATTCGCCGACGTCGTGCTCGTCACCGGCGCCGTCGAGCTGGATGTCGGCGATGTCGATCCCGGCGTCTCCCGACTCACCGTCGCACGCAACCCACGCTGGGCCGAAGGCCAGGCGTCGTCGCTCCAATGCGGGTTGCGGGTCGCGGCCCAGCTCGGCGCAACGGCGATGATCGTCGGGCTCGGCGACCAGCCCTTCATCACGGCCGACGCCTGGCAAGCCGTCGCGGCATCGCCGGCCGAGATCGCCGTCGCCACCTACGCCGGGGTCCGAGGCAACCCGGTCCTGCTGCGCGAGTCGGTCTGGCCGCTGCTCCCCATCGCTGGTGACCAGGGAGCCCGTAGCCTGATCGCACAGCGACCGGACCTCGTCGGGCCAGTAGCATGCATCGGCTCGCCAGCCGACATCGACACGATGGAGGATCTTCAGCAATGGAACTCGTCAACGAATTCACCGTGAACCGTCCGATCGACGAGGCGTGGGCGGTGCTCACCGACGTCGAGCGGATCGCACCGTGCCTGCCGGGCGCGCAGCTGCAGGAGATCGAGGGAGACATCTACCGCGGTGTCGTCAAGGTCAAGGTCGGGCCGATCACGGCCGCGCTGAAGGGCGAAGCCTCGTTCGTCGAGCGCGACGACGAGAACCACCGTGCCGTGCTGAAAGGCGACGGCCGCGACATCAAGGGCAACGGCAACGCCTCGGCCCTGATCACCGCGACGCTGGAGGAGATCTCGCCGACGAGCGCGAAGTGCGTCGTGCACACCGATCTCAACATGACCGGCAAGGTCGCCCAGTTCGGGCGCGGCGCGCTGGCCGACATCAGCGGGAAGCTGATGGCCCAGTTCGCCACGAACCTCGACGAGATGCTGGCCAAGGACGCGGCCGGCCCGCCGGCGACGGCCGCTGCCGAGCCGACCTCCGATGTCGCAGCCGAGCCGACGACCGAGACCCCTTCGGACGCGGCGGAGGCGGAGACTGCAAACGCCGACACCACCGCTCCGGCGCCGGAGACGGGCGCAGATCCGAGCAAGCCGACGACACGGATCATCAACGGACCCGCAGCCGAGCCGATCGACGCGTTCAGCCTCGGCGGCACCGCGCTGCTGAAGCGCCTCCTTCCCGTGTTCGGCGGCATCGTCGTCTTGCTGCTGGCGTTGAGCCGAGCCCGGAAGAAGTAGCCGGCGCGATCCGATGAGCGACGATCGAGCCCGCGTCCGCGAACTGCTCGGCCGCGATCCGCAGGGCACGTTCGAGGTCGTCGTCCGCGACACCGCCGGGGATCCCCTGGTGCTGCGCAACGCACCGTTGCTCGACGACGGCACGCCGATGCCGACCCGCTACTGGCTGATCGGACGCTCGGTCGTCGCGGCGATCGGACGCCTGGAGGCCGCCGGTGGCGTCCGCCAGGCCGAGGCCGAGATCGATCCTGACGCCATCTCCGGCGCGCACGCCAGGTACGCGGCCGAACGCGACGCACACCTGCCTCCGGGCCACGTCGGACCACGACCGTCGGGCGGTGTGGGCGGCACGCGCCTCGGGGTCAAGTGCCTCCACGCCCACTACGGCTACTTCCTCGCCGGCGGCGACGATCCCGTCGGCCGCTGGGTCGACGAGCGGATCGCGGCGTTCATGCGATGACCCGCCTCGACGTCGTCGTCGGCGACACGATGACGACGCTCACGATCACCGACGACTCCGACTCGGCACGGTCCGCCGAGTCGTGGGACAACTTCGTGATCCCGTGCGGCGTGATCGATCTCGGGCAGCGTCACATCATCGGCAACCCGCCGCTGCCTGAGGAGCTGACCAACGCGATCGGCGAGATGATGGACCACGTCGACGATGCCAAGCGTGAGCTTCCCGCAGTGCTCGATGCCACCGTCGTGTTCCTCGCCGGCGCGGTCCCCCGGGCGATGGCTGCCGTCGAGGTCGGCCGCGCGATCGACGCCGACGAGTTCGTCCTCGACCGCGACGCAGCCGAGGATGTCTTCCGCACGCTGGTCACCGAGTCGACCGCCGATCGCCGCCACAACCCGGGGCTTCCGGCCGATCTGGTCGACACGATCGTCGGCGGGTGCTGCGTCGTGATCGGGCTGATCCGAGGCTTGCAGCTGGACGCGGTCACCGTCATGATGAAGCAACTCTCATGAACAGCTCACTCTCATGAACACGGATCGTCGGCCGCTCAACCATCCGTCGCTGCCCCCGGCCAGCGGGCTCCGCCTCTACGGGCGGCGGGTGATGATGCGTCCGCTCGTCGCGCCCGACTTCCCGGCATGGAGCGACGTGCGCCTCCGCAACGAGCGCTGGCTGCTGCCGTGGGAGCCCTCGCGCCTGCCGAACCAGGGCGACCCGACCCGCGAGCGCGACGTGTTCTCGTCGCGTTGCGGGGCCCGCGACCGCGACCGGCAGCTCGGCGTGGCGTATGCCTTCGGTCTGTTCGTCGACGGTGTCGTCGCCGGCGAGATCAACCTCAACAACATCGTGCGCGGCGCCCAGCAGACCGGCACGATCGGCTACTGGATCGATCAGGCTCGAGCCGGCAACGGCTACGTGGCCGAAGGCGTGTGCGTGCTCATGCGGTTCGCGTTCGAGGAGATCCGCCTCCATCGGCTGGAGGTGTGCATCATCCCGCGCAACGACAACAGCCGCCGAGTCGTCGACAAGCTGCAGCTGCGCGACGAAGGCATCGCCCAGCGCTTCCTCGAGATCGACGGCGTCTGGGAAGACCACGTCCGCTACGGCATCACCGTCGAGGAATGGCACGTCCGCAAGGACGCGCTGACGTCAACCTGGCTGTGACGTCACCTGACGTCACCTGACGTCACCTGACGTCACGCGACCTCACGAGACTCCGCCTCACCTGATCGGAACTCCTAGCGTCGGGACGGGCGCAGC
The DNA here is from genome assembly GCA_025463305.1 of Ilumatobacteraceae bacterium. The sequence continues at coordinate 74,348 of JAOBWK010000012.1, read as the reverse complement.
GCGCTCGTCCCGACGCCGGAGATGGATCGTCAGGCCTGCTCGGCCACCAGCTGGGCGACGGCTGCCTTGGCCTTGCGCACCGTGGTGCGCCGCTTCCACATCTTCATCTTCCAGTGACGAGGCGACGTCTTGGCACCACTGGCCTTGCCCCGTTCGGCGTCGTGGTGGTGCATCGGCACCCACGCCCGTCCCGGCTCGTGCAGATCCTCGGCCTCCAGGCCGGAGCTGACGATGTTGGCCACGCTGCACAACTCGCTGTGGATGCGATGTCGTTCGTTGTGCGCATGGGCTCGCAAGTCCATCTTCGGCGGCGGGGCCGCCTCGGATTGGTGATGTCGCTGACTCATCGGTACCTCCTGTGACCAGTTCGGTTGATGGGCTCCCCTTGCGAGGTCAACGTACACCCGTCACGTCCGCCTGGAAAGGCATTGGCGTCGCGAATGTCGAGCCTGTCAGCGCTGGTACGGGTCGCTCCCGGTCAAGCGTTCTTCGTCGAGATCTTCTGCTGGAGCACGGCGAGGCGCTCGGCGAACCACGGCTGCTGGGTGCTCCACAGCTGTGGCACGAGCTCGGTCGCGACCGCGTCGGAATGGGTGTCGACGTCGGCCATCTTCTGGATCGTGGCCTTCGCAGCGATGGCCAGCTCACGTGGCGCGCTGGCCGCGCGCGCCGCCATCTCCTGGGCGACGGCCAGCAGTTGATCGTCGTCGACACAGCGGTGCACGAGACCGAGCCGTTCGGCTTCGGCACCGTCCAGCACCTCGCCGAACACGACGGCCGCCATCGTCGCCTGCGGGCCGGCGATGCGCCGGAACATCCAGGTGTGCCCCCCGCCGGGGTGCAGGCCGATCTGGAGGAAGCGGGTGTCGAACTTCGCCCGACGCGCAGCGATGCGAACGTCGCAGCCGAGGGCCAGGTTCATCCCGGCGCCGACCGCGGCGCCGTTGACTGCGGCCAGCGTCGGCAGCGGGCTGCGCGCGATGCGCAGGAACCCTTCGTAGATGACCCCGAGGCTCTCCCCCGTCGCCTCGGCGAGGTTGCCCAGGTTGGCCCCGGCACAGAACGCCGGCGCGGCGCCGGTGACCACGATCGCCCCGATGCCGTCGTCAGCCTCGATCGTGTCCATCGCGGCGACGATCTCGGCGACCATCGGCGCCGTGAGCGTGTTCCGCTCGGCGGGGTTGTTCAGGGTGATCGTGGCGACGCGGTCCGCCGTGGTGAGGTTGACAAGACTCATGCTCGGATTGTCGCATGTGCCAGGGTGGATCCGTGAATGCCGATGCCGTACCGAACCTGGCCCGACCGGCCGCCACGGTGATCATCACCCGCCCTCGGCCCGAAGATCCGGAGGCCGGGTTCGAGGTGCTGCTGCTGAAGCGCAGCGAGGTGGGCGCGTTCGCCGGGATGTGGGTGTTCCCCGGCGGACGGGTCGACGACGCGGACGCCGGCGATGACGAGCTGTCCCGTGCGGCGTCGGCCGCGGTGCGCGAGGCCGCCGAGGAAGTCGGCATCGCAGTCGATCCGACGAGCTTGATCCCGCTCTCCCACTGGACGCCGCCGGCGATGGCCCCGAAGCGGTTCACGACGTGGTTCTTCGTCGCGCCATGGGCGGGCGACGAGATCCACATCGATGCGCACGAGATCGTCGACTTCCGTTGGATCGGTCCCGCCGAGGCGCTGGCCGAGGGGTTGCCGATGGCGCCGCCGACCCACGTCACGCTCGTCACGATCGACGAGGCGCGCACCTTTGAAGGCCTGCTCGAACTCGTGGAGCGACGCGGCGTCGAGCGGTACCTGACGGTGCCGAGCAGGCTGGACGGAGCGCTGGTGCTGCTGTGGGAACCCGATGCCGGCTACGCCTCGGCGGACGCGAGCGTGCCGGGGGCCAGGCACCGGATGACCATCCCGTCGAACTCGATCACCGGCGGCGGCCACCAGACCTTCGAACGGTCGGGAGCGGACTGACCAGACGCCACTAGTCTGCGCTGCGCATGCTCGACCACGTCTTCACCGATGCCATCGGTGCGCTCCGCGATGCGTTCGAGGGTGCGTTCCTCGAACGGCAGGCGTTCGAGGAGCACTTCCAGATCGATGTGCTGCTCGGCGACATCACGTGGGAGACGAGCTACGGCCTGCCCGGCGAGGGCCAGCCGCCGCGGGTCGTGGCGCACATCACGTTCGATTGGCCGACGTGGAGCCAGACCGCTTACCGCCGGTGGTACGTGGAGGAGATGCTCGAGGAGCAGCCGACGATCGAGATGGAGATCGTCTTCCGGGTCCAGCGACTCGTCGAGCAACCCGATCCCACCCACGTCCAGTCGGTCCTGCCCGACTCGAGCCCGCTGATCGGCAACGAGCGTCTCGAGCGGGCTGGGGCCACGGTCGAGATCGGTTACCTCAACGACACCGACTCGGGTGCGCCACTGCATCCCGACTACGCGATCGAGATCACCTACGAGGGGCTGTACGAGCTGGCCGAAGAGACGCTGGCCGACGGCGCCAGCAAGCTGCTCGACGAGCACTTCGGCACGTTGGGCTCATGGATCGCGACGGCGCTCGTCAAGCTCGGCGACCTCGGTCTGAACTTCCTCCCCGCCGATGACCCCGATGAACAGTGAGAGGCCCGACATGTCAGACCACCCCGTGGTCCTGCTGGAGATCAGCGAACGGATCGCGACGATCACCCTCAACCGGCCCGAGGCCCGCAACGCACTGAGCGGCGAGGTGCTCGCCCTGCTGCCGAGGGTGATGCGCGCCGCCGATGCCGACGACGAGGTCGATGTCATCATCCTCACCGGAGCTGATCCCGCCTTCTGCGCCGGCCTCGACCTGCGCGAGCTCGGTTCGTCCGGGGATGCGCTCGCCACCGGCGGAGCTGCTGACGACGAGCCGACCGATGGTGCCAGGGTCCGCACTCCGTTCCCGAGCCTGACGAAACCGCTCATCGGGGCGATCAACGGTGTCGCGGTGACGGGCGGTTTCGAGCTGGCCCTCAACTGCGACTTCCTCGTGGCCAGCGAGCGGGCGAAGTTCGGCGACACCCACAGCCGGGTCGGCGTCATGCCGGGCTGGGGCCTCACGGTCCTGCTGCCTCAGGCGATCGGCGTCCGACGGGCGCGCGAGATGAGCTTCACCGGCAACTTCATGTCGGCCGATGAGGCACTGCACCAGGGCCTCGTCAACCGTGTGGTCGCCCACGAAGACCTGCTGCCGGTGACCCGGCAGCTCGCGCGCGACATCATCGGCAACGACCAAGCGGGCGTGCGCCAGATCCGGGCCACCTACGCAGCGATCACCCGCGACGAGCCGGGGTGGCGGATCGAGGCATCCGACGGCGCCCAGTGGCGGCGCACGATGTTCAGCCCATCGGCCGTCGCGGCTCGCCGCGACGCGATCATCGACCGGGGACGCGGGCAGTGACCCGCCGGCGGCCGGCCGCCTGCAGGCCGCCGCCGACCACGATCAACAACACCGCCATCGCCACCAGACCCAGCGTCGCCTGCCCGGTCTCGGGCAGGCCTCCCTCGGGAACGGCCGGCATCACGGGCAGCGTTTCTGCCGCCGGTGCGGCCGGTGCGACGGGTCCGGCAGAGTCGACCTGGTAGCAGCGATCGATGCTCAGCTCGACGCGCGTCAACGTGACTGCCGTGCCGCCGGCGTTGGTGGCCGCGATCTCGCCGCCCGGCACCGCCGCGCCGTTGGACACCGAGCTGCCACCGATGCTGATCGACACCGCGCCAGGAGCCGGGTCCACGGTGGACACGTCGAACGCGACCACGGCCAGCTGCACGCCGACTTCGCTCGGCACCACCACGCCTGTCGAGTAGGACTGACCTGGCCCGATCGTGGTCGTGCCCGCCCAGCTGTAGGGAACGTTGGTGCACTGCGTCGCCTCGGCCGGGTGTTGCCCCGCCGCCGCCGCTGGTCCGGCGATGCACGCGAGTGACATCACTGCTCCGATCGCCGCCGCCGAAATCATCTGCCTCATGTCAGCTCCAAAGTGAGTGAACACGAGGGCCGGTTTCGCGCTTGCTCCCCGCTGAGCAGTCGCGACCACCCGTCACTCACCGGATCAGAACATCCCTCAGTTGTGGCGCGAACCCTACCGCCGGACTCACGGAGCGTAAAGCGCCAGGACCAGACCTTGACACAACCTGTCAGAACCGTGCAGAACGGCTGCCGCTCCGGCGGGCGGGGCGGACGGGCCGATCAGATCGCCGCGCCACGAGTCTTGAGGTCCGCGAAGACCGCCCCACCGACCAGGTAGGCAAGGATCTCCTCGCCCGTCGTGTTGAGGTGGAACCCGTCGGTATCGCTGCGCACCGGCTTGAACTGGCCGTCACGCGGGTCGAGGATCAGTGGCGCGAACCCGCCGTCGATCCCCGTGAACGTGTGCCACGAATCGACGAAGATCACCTTCGGACGCTTGGCGAGCTCGCTCTTGACGACCTCGTTCTGCACGGTCAACGCCTTGGTGAGACTGTCCTTCTCGGCGTTCGGCACCCCGACCCAGACCAACGTGCGCCCATCGGCGGTGAGGAAGTCCATGATGTCGCCGATCCGCTTCGCGTACTCCGCCCGCCACTCCGCGCTGTCGACCGGCTTGCCGACCGCGGCGCCTGCGCCCGGGTCATTGGGGTTGAACGACTGGCCGTCGTTGCCACCGAACACCGCAACCACGATGTCGGGGTTCGCCACCGGAACGGTCTGATGGAGGCGAGCCGGCCAGTCGAAGTAGTCGGGCCGCACGAAGCCCGTGGACGACTTGTAGTCCGTGGTCATCGACACGACGCCGGTGGTGGCCAGCACCTTGCTCAGGAACGGCGACAGCCCACCGGCTTCGGAGTCACCGATCAGCAGCACCCGCGCGGGATCTGCGGCGGTCGGCACCGTGCTCGGGTCCGAGGTCGGCGTGATCGTCGTCGACGTGTCGAGCACGGTGGCGCTGGTCGCGGTGGGATTGGTGGGCAGCACGCCGACCGAGCCGGGGTCCACGGCCGCAGTCGTCGACGTCGCGAGCGCGGTCAGTTCGGGGGGACTGGATGCCGTGGAGGTGTCGCTCGAGAGCACGCCCCTGACCACCGTCACCAGGCCACCGACGATGGCGATCGCGACGACCAGGACGACGATCCGACGGATCAGGAACGTGCGCCGGCTCGGACGACGGCGGGCAGGTGGTCCGGGTGGACGGCGAGGTGGGCGTTGCTGGTCCATGAACGTTGTGTTGCATCGTAGGCGTCAGAGGTGTCGCCGGTCGTGACACCAAGGGCTGCAGGCTAAGATCGCCCGAACCGGAATCACCCGGTCACACCGAAATCGTCCACCCGGGCAACTATCCACACATAAGGGGGAGCAATGCGGAAGAGCAACAAGATGCTCAGCGCGCTCACAATCACCACGGTCCTCGGCCTCACCGCCGCGGCCTGCAGCAGCGATTCGAAATCGACCGCCACCACCAAGGCCACGACGGCCCCGACGACGGCTGGCAGCACCGTGGACACAACCGCCGCCAGCACCGTCGAGACCACCGGCGGCAGCACGGCCGCATCCACCGAAGGCAGCACGGCCGGCAGCGAGGCCGCCACCGGCGATTCGCTCGATCCCGCCAAGGTCACGGCCTGCGAAGTCACCGACACCGGCGGCGTGGACGACAAGGGTTTCAACCAGTCCGCCTACGCGGGCGTGCAAACTGCCACGTCGACCCTCGGCACCAAGGGCGACCTGCTCGAGTCGAAGACCGACGCGGACTACGCCCCGAACATCCAGAGCTTCCTGTCGAAGGACTGCTCGGTCATCATCACCGTCGGGTTCAACCTCGACAGCGCCACCGCCACTGCGGCCAAGGCCAACCCCGACCAGCAGTTCGCCATCATCGACTCGACCGCGATGGACAACAACGGCACGCCCGACGACTTCAGCGACGACGTGGCACTGCCCAACGTCCGCCCGCTGCTGTTCAACACGGCTGACCCGTCGTTCATGGCCGGCTACCTGGCTGCAGGCATGTCCAAGACCGGCACCGTCGCCACCTACGGTGGCATCGACATCCCGCCCGTGGACATCTTCATGACCGGCTTCTTGAACGGTGTGAACTACTACAACACCCAGAAGAAGGCGTCGGTCAAGGTGCTCGGTTGGGACGGCAAGACCGGTTCGTTCGCTGGTGACTTCACCAGCCTCGACAAGGGCACGTCCCTCGCCCAGGGCTTCGCCGACGAGGGTGCGGACATCGTCTTCCCGGTCGCCGGCGGCGTCGGTCTCGGCACGGCGGCATACGCCACGTCGAGCGGCAAGATCTCGGTCATCGGCGTCGACACCGACCAGTACGTGTCGAACCCGCAGGATGCCCCCGTCTACCTGACGTCGGTGCTCAAGCACGTCGACAACGCCGTGTTGGACACCATCACCAACGTCGTCAAGACCGGCAAGCCCGGCGCGTCGTACCTCGGCACGCTCGAGAACAAGGGCGTCGGCCTGGCCGACTTCCACGACTTCGACTCGAAGGTCCCGCAGACGCTCAAGGACGAGCTGAAGCAGATCGAGGCCGACCTCATCTCGGGCAAGATCAAGTCCGTCGAGAGCTGATCATCTGCTGATCATCTGAGTCGATCAACTCGACTCGTTTCGTCGGTGAGGGGTCCTTCGGGACCCCTCGCTGCGTTTTCCGGGCAGGCCGCTGTTTTCGATCTGTTCAGTCCCTCGGATTCGGCGGCCGGACTCGCGCCGCTGCACTATCGTCGCCACTCGAAAGGGGCTCCATTGGAACTCGAGCTACGCGGGATCACGAAGCGTTTTCCCGGTGTCGTCGCCAACGACGACGTCAACCTGACGGTCCGCGGCGGCGAAGTGCTCGCGCTCCTGGGCGAGAACGGCGCCGGCAAGAGCACGTTGATGAACATCCTCTACGGCCTCTACCGGGCCGACGAGGGCGAGATCCTCGTCGACGGCGAGACGATGCACTTCGCGTCGCCACGGGACGCGATCAAGGCCGGCATCGGGATGGTGCACCAGCACTTCATGCTCGTCCCGAACTTCACCGTCGCCGACAACGTGATCCTCGGCGTCGAGCCGACGATGTCGCTCGGCCGGGTGAACCGCCGCTCGGCGCGCAAGCGCGTCGCCCAGCTGTCTCGCGACTTCGGTCTCGACCTCGATCCCCAGGCACTCACCGAGAACCTCGCGGTCGGCATCCAGCAACGGATCGAGATCGTCAAGGTGCTGTTCCGCGACGCCAAGGTGGTCGTCTTCGACGAACCGACCGCGGTCCTCACCCCGCAGGAGATCGAGGACTTCTTCCGCATCGTCGAGACGCTCACCGCCGCCGGGCGCGGCGTGGTGTTCATCACCCACAAGCTCAAGGAGGCGCTGCGGATCGCCGACCGCATCGTCGTGCTCCGTCGCGGCAAGACCGTCGGCGAGGCCGATCCGAAGACCGCCACACCGGACCAACTCGCCGAGATGATGGTCGGCCGTCCGGTCGAACTGGTGGTCAGCAAGACCGAGGCCGAGGTCGGCGCGACGGCGCTCAAGGTGACCGACCTCGCGGTCACCGATCGCGACGGTCGGCTCCTCGTCAACCACGTCAACCTCGAGGTGCGCGCCGGCGAGATCGTCGGCATCGCAGGGGTCCAGGGCAACGGCCAGAGCGAGCTGGTCGAGACGCTCGTCGGTCTGCGGCGCCCGATCGAGGGCACGGTCGAGCTCGACGGTGTCGACATCACCCACCTCACGCCGCGGGAACGCCACAAGGCCGGCGTCGCCCACATCCCCGAGGATCGCCAGCGCGACGGTCTGGTCAGCAGCTTCTCGATCACCGAGAACCTCGCCCTCACCGGCTACTACGAGGCGCCGCTGAGCAAAGGCATCAACATGAACTGGGACGGCGCGCGCACCGAGGCCGAACGGCTGGTGCGCGACTTCGACATCCGCACCCCCTCCACCGAGACGGCCACCGGGAAGCTGTCCGGCGGCAACCAGCCGAAGGTCATCGTCGCCCGCGAGATCAGTCGCCCGCTGAAGCTGGCCATCGCCAGCCAGCCGACCCGCGGCGTCGACGTCGGCTCGATCGAGTACATCCACCAGCGCCTCGTCGAGCTGCGCGACAAGGGCGTCGCCGTGCTCGTCGTGAGCACCGAGCTCGACGAGATCATGGCGCTGTCCGATCGCGTGCTCGTGATGTTCGGCGGCGACATCATCGCCGACCTGCAACGGTCCGAGACCAACCACAACGATGTCGGCCTGTACATGGCCGGGGCCAAAGGAGAACACATCTCGTGACCGCGGCCATCGCCAACCCGAGGCCGGCGCCCGACCCCGAACCCCGCCACTCACCCTGGCCGGCGCGGCTCAGCAGCCTGCGCCTCAACTCCCTCGCGCTGCTGACGGCGCTGATCCTGTCGGCGCTCATCATCGCGATCTCCGACCTCGACAAGCTCAAGCACGGCGACGTCGGCGGGATGCTCGCCAACGTCAAGGACTCCTACGTCGCCCTCGCCCAGGGTGCGTTCGGCAGCCTGCGCGGCTTCAGCGAGACCATCACCTATGCGACGCCGCTGATCTTCGCCGGGCTCAGCGTGGCGGTGGCGTTCAAGGCCGGGCTGTTCAACATCGGCGCCACCGGCCAGGTCTTCGCCGGCGGCATGGCAGCGGTCTGGGTCGGCTTCGCGATCGACCTGCCGGCCGTGCCGCACATCATCCTCGCGATGGCGGCGGGCGCCGTCGCCGGTGGTCTGTGGGGCGGCCTCGTCGGGCTCCTCAAGGCGCGCACGGGCGCCCACGAGGTGATCACCACGATCATGCTCAACTACGTCGCGACGTTCGCCGTGCTGTGGCTGCTGAAGACCACGGCGTTCCAGGCCCACGGTCGCAGCGACGCCGTCTCGCGCGACGTCGCCAAGTCGGCCCGGCTGCCGTTCCTGTTCGGCTTCCTGCACCGCTCGTCGATCGACCTGCGCGCCCACTTCGGGTTCGTCATCGCGATCGCGGTCGCCGTCTTCGTGTGGTGGCTGCTGAAGAAGTCCAAGCTCGGGTTCCAGTTCCGCACGCTCGGCTCCAACCCGGAAGCCGCCCGCTACGCCGGCATGAACCCCGGTCGGCTCACGGTCGGGGCGATGCTGATCGCCGGTGGTCTGGCGGGCCTCGGCGGCGGGAGTGAGATCCTCGGTGGCATCAACCAGGGACACGCCACGGCGTCGTTCGCCGGCAACATCGGCTTCGACGCCATCGCCGTCGCGCTGCTCGGGCGATCATCGCCGTGGGGCACGACCGCAGCGGCGCTGTTGTTCGGCGCTCTCCAGGCCGGCGGCCAGGAGATGCAGCTGCAGGTCCACGTGCCCATCGATCTCGTGCTCGTGATCCGTGCGCTCATCGTGCTGTTCGTCGCCGCCCCGTCGCTCACCCGCATCATCTGGCGTCTCAAGGACACCGGCGGCGAGAGTGGCACTCAGCTGTTCAAGGGATGGGGCTGATGCAACAGCCGACCGAGTACTACCTCGAAGCCCAGCAGGCCGTCGGCCGTTCGCTGGAGCAGATCAAGCGATCGCGCAACCTCGGCGTCGTCTACCTGATCCTCGCGGCCGTCACCGCCTGGCGGCTCACCAGCCATGCCGGCACGGCCACGTTCAACCTCAGCGGCGGCCACTCGTTCGGCATCGCTGCCGCGCCGCTCGCGTGGGTGGTGTCCGGCTCGCTCGCCGTGATGGGTGGAGTGCAGCTGGTCCGCGGCCTCGGCCGTTGGCAGACCGCAGCACTCGCGGCCGTCGCGATCGTGTTCATCTTCACCCTGCTCGCGTGGGCGGCGGCACCGAACAGCTTCGCGTTCGTCGGCATGCTCTCGCAGGGCATCACCTACTCCGCCCCGCTGATCTTCGGGGCGATGGCCGGCATCATCTGCGAGCGATCCGGCATCGTCAACATCGCGATCGAGGGACTGCTCCTCAGCGGCGCGTTCACCTCCGCGCTCGTCGGCTCGGTCGTCAACTTCTGGGTCGGTGTCGCCGCGGCCATGGCAGTCGGAGCGCTGTTCGCTTGGTTCCTCGCCTGGCTCGCGATCCGGTTCAAGGTCGACCAGGTGATCGTCGGCTTCTTCGTCAACTTCTTCGTGCTCGGCCTCACGTCCTTCCTCGGCAACCGCATCCTCGCCGTCGACGAGGCGTACAACCAGGTGCGCACGCTGAAGCCGCTCGAGGTGCCGTTCCTCCACACCATCCCGGTCATCGGCCCGATCCTGTTCGAGCAGACCATCTTCGTGTACGTCGCGTTCGCGCTGGTGGCCGTGCTCGCCTGGGCGTTCGCCAGCACGCGCTGGGGACTGCGCACGCGAGCCATCGGCGAACATCCGCGTGCCGCCGACACGCTCGGCGTCAACGTCAACCGGCTCCGCTACCGCAACGTGATCGGCGCAGGCGCGGTGGCCGGATTCGGTGGCTCGTGGTGGACGGCCAACGTCGGCCGGTTCAACGAGAACATCACCAACGGCCGTGGATTCATCGCCCTCGCCGTCGTGATCGTCGGCCGGTGGAGCCCGACGGGCGCCCTCGCCGGTGCGCTGGTGTTCGGCTTCTTCGATGCGATGGAGGCCAAACTGAGCTTCCTCAACACCGGCATCCCCGGCGAGTTCGTGCAGATGCTGCCGTACCTCGCCACCATCATCGTCGTGGCCGGCTTCGTCGGTCGCTCTCGTGCGCCCAGGGCCGCCGGCCAGCCGTACGAGAGCCAGTAGCTCGGCCGCTGTCGGCGCGCTCAGCGGCGGTTGATCTCGCTGACCGCCTGCACCTCGATGCCCCCGCGGGGGCGTTGGGTGAGGGTGACCTTCACGGCGTGCGGCTTGGCGGTGAGCATGATCTCGCCGGCGATCTCTGCGGCGAGCGCTTCGGCGAACACGGCGCGGTCGCGGAAGCTCCAGAGGTAGAGCTTGAGGCTCTTGCTCTCGACGCACAGCTCGTCGGGCGCGTACTCGATGACGACGTGGGACAGGTCGGGTTGCTCGGTCACCGGGCACATGCTGTTCAACTCGTCGTTCGTGAATCGCACGGCGGTGACGTTGGCCGGCGCCGGGAACACCTCGACGTGGTCGACCGGATGGCGCACCGTGCGCCCGAGGATCGTCAGCTGGCTCGTGTCGGGCTGCGGCACGGTCGGGGCGCCGGTCTGCGAGATCGTCGGCCGATCTGCGAGGTCGCTGGTTTCGGTGAGTTCCATGCCGCTCAAGGCTACGGTTGCTGCATGTCACAGCTTCTCTCCGACGAGCAGATCGAGCGGTACCACACGGACGGCTTCCTCGTCGTCGAAGGCCTCGCCGGGCCACAGGCGTGCGCCGATCTCCGCCGCCGCGCGGTCGAGATGGTGGAGGAGTTCGAACCCACCGACAGCCGCTCGATCTTCACCACCAACGAGCAGGACCGGATCAGCGATGGCGAGTTCCTCGCCTCGTCGAACGGTGCGTGGTGCTTCTTCGAGGAGGAGGCGTTCGACGACTCCGGCGCGCTGCGCCAGGACAAGACGCTGTCGATCAACAAGATCGGCCACGCGATGCACGACCTCGACGACACGTTCGAGTCGTTCAGCTACACGTCCGACCTGGCTGCGATCGCCGACGACATCGGACTCGCCGACGCCCTCGCACTGCAGAGCATGTACATCTTCAAGCAGCCGCACATCGGCGGCGAGGTCGGCTGCCACCAGGACGCGACGTTCCTGTACACCGACCCGATGACGGTCACCGGGTTCTGGTTCGCGATCGAGGACGCCACGCTCCAGAACGGTTGCCTGTGGGCGCTGCCGGGCGGGCACCGCACCAGCCTGCGCAAGGCCTTCAAGCGGCGGGGCCCGTCGTTCGCCGACGCCGAGGGCACCGAGTTCGAGGTGTTCGACGACGCGCCGCTGCCGTCGCCGAGCGAGCTCGTGCCGCTCGAGGTGCCGGCCGGCACGATGGTGCTCCTCCACGGCCTGCTCCCCCACTGGAGCGACGTCAACCGCTCGGCCACGAGCCGCCACGCGTACTCGCTGCACTGCATCTCCGGCACGGCCGACTACCCGGCGTGGAACTGGCTGCAGCGCTCCCCCGAGCTGCCGCTGCGCCGCCTCGACCGCACGACAGCCGCACTGTCGACCGCTGCGCAACCGGTCTCGGCGTGATCCACGATCTCATCCGCCGCGCCCCCAAGGCGCTGCTGCACGATCACCTCGACGGCGGGCTGCGCGCCCAGACGGTGATCGATCTGGCCGACGAGTACGGCTACACCGCGCTGCCCTCGCACGACGTGGTCGAGCTCGGGCACTGGTTCAACCGTGGCGCCAAGCGCAACGACCTCGTCCTCTACCTCGAGACGTTCGCGCACACGTGCGGTGTGATGCAGCACCGCGATGCGATCGAGCGGGTCGCGTACGAGTGCGCCGTCGACCTCGCCGCCGACGGTGTGGTCTACGCCGAGGTGCGGTTCGCACCGGAGCTCCACACCGAGGCCGGGCTCACCCTCGACGAGGTCGTGCAGGCCGTCATCGACGGCTTCGCGCGTGGCTCGGCCGGCACCGACCTCACCATCTACGCGATCTGCTCCGCGATGCGCACCGCTGCGCGCTCACTGGCGATCGCCGAGCTCGCGGTCAACTGGCGCGACCGCGGCGTGGTCGGCTTCGACATCGCCGGTGCGGAGGCGGGCTATCCACCCACCCGTCACCTCGACGCGTTCCAGCACGTGCAGCGCGAGAACTTCCACTCCACCATCCACGCCGGCGAGGCGTTCGGGCTGCCGTCGATCTGGGAGGCCGTGCAGTGGTGCGGTGGCGAGCGCCTCGGCCACGGCGTGCGCATCATCGACGACATCACCGGCTCCACCGGCGACGAGACGCTCGGCCGTCTCGCGTCGTACATCCGCGACCGGCGGATCCCGCTCGAGCTGTGCCCGACGTCGAACGTCGGCACCGGAGTGTGCGCCTCGATCGCCGATCACCCGATCGGGATGCTGCGCCGGCTGCGGTTCCGCGTCACCGTGAACACCGACAACCGGCTGATGAGCGCGACCTCGATGTCGCACGAGATGATCGAGCTCAACGAGGCGTTCGGCTGGGGCCTCGAGGACTTCGAGTGGCTCACGGTGAACGCGATGAAGAGCGCGTTCGCCCCGTTCCCGGAGCGGCTGCGGATCATCAACGGCCTGATCAAACCCCGCTACGCACTGCTCCGCGCCGAGAACACCCTCGGCGTCTGAGGCCCTTCTCCTGCCGACAGCCGACCTGGCAAGATGAGCGAATGGCCGTCACCGTCAACCTCGTCGAACATCCCCTGGCTGCGGCCTCGTTGGCGAAGGTCCGCGACGAGACCACGCCGAACAACGTGTTCCGCCAGGAGCTGGAGCGGATCGGCACGCTGCTGCTCGTCGAGGCCACCCGCAACCTGCCCACGCACGAGATCGAGGTCCAGACGCCGCTCGCGCTCACGACCGGCCGGGCGCTGTCGACCCAGCCCATCGTCGTGCCGGTGCTGCGCGCCGGGCTCGGGTTCCTGAACGCCGCCCAGGTCCTGCTGCCCACCGCCGACGTCGGCTTCATCGGCATCAGCCGCGACGAGGAGACGTTCGAGCCCAAGCCGTACGTCAACAAGCTGCCCGAGTCGTTCGAGGACCGGGTGTGCATCGTGCTCGATCCCATGCTCGCGACGGGCGGCTCCCTCGCCCACACCTGCCGCCTGCTCGTCGCCGCGGGAGCCAGTGGATCGATCATCGTCGTCTGTGCGCTCGCCGCGCCCGAGGGCCTCGAGTTCCTGCGCAACACCGATCTCGACCTCATCATCTACACCGCGTCCATCGACGAGCGCCTCAACGAGAACGCCTACATCGTCCCCGGCCTCGGCGACGCCGGCGACCGCCAGTTCGGCGCCGCCTGACCCTTCAGCGCGACCGTGCGCGCGTTGCCGCACCTCGTGCGGCAAACCCATCACGGTTCTCCGGTGAGCCTCCAGCCGTGTGCGCTTTGCCGCACCTCGTGCGGCAAAGCCAGCACGGTGCTGGGTCTCAGAGGAGGGCGGCGAGGGAGTGGAGGAGGGGGGCAGGGTCGGAGCCGATGGCTTCGCCGTAGAGCTTGACCTTCGGCTCGGTGCCGCTCGGGCGGATCTGCAGGCGCACGTCGCCGAGCCAGAGGCGCAGCAGGCCGGCTTCCTCGTACCACTCGACGCCGGTGACGGCGTGGCCATCGACGGATGACGGCGGGTTCGCTCGCATCGCGGCCACCTTGGCGGCGGCGTCCACGGGATCGAGGCGGATCGACAGCTCGGCGGTGACGTGGCGGCCGAAGCGCTCGGCGAGGTCGTCGAGGCGCTGCTGCAACGTGACGCCCTCGGCCGCGGCGAGCGCGGCGACCTCGGCGAGCAGCACGGCGGCGGTGATGCCGTCCTTGTCGAGCGGCTGCTGACAGACGAGGTACCCGAGCGCCTGCTCGTAGCCGAACACGAAGCGCAGCTCGGGGTGATCCAGTGCGGTTCGGCCGATCCACTTGAACCCGGTGAACGTCTCCGCGAAGTGGACGCCGTACGAGGTCGCGAGGCGGCCGAGCAACGACGACGACACGAGGGTCGTGACGACGAAGCGATCGTCGCCCTCGGTGTGGCGGAGGACGTGATCGCCGAGCAGCCAGCCGATCTCGTCACCCGTGAGCCGGCGCCATCCGCCGGCCACGCCGTCAGAGGCGGGCGTCGGGATCGCGGCGCCGAGGCGATCGGCGTCGGGATCGTTGGCGAGCGCGAGCAGCGCGCCCGACTCAGCGGCCCGAGCGAGCAGCAGGTCCATCGCACCCGGCTCCTCCGGGTTCGGGAACGACACCGTCGGGAACGATCCATCGGGCTGCTGCTGCTCGGTGACGACGAACGGTGGGGCGAACCCGACGCGCTCGAAGGCGGACAGCAACGTCGCGCCGCCGACACCGTGCATCGCGGTGTAGGCCACCGGGACGCCGGCGAGCTCGGGCCGCAGGCGCGACGCCGGAACGGATGCGAGGTAGCGCTCGAGCGGCGCGTCGTCGAGGCGCACGATCAGCGGGTGATCGGCCGCGGCGAGCGGCACGGTGCACGGATCGAACGTGTCGATGCTCGCCGCGATGCCGATGTCGTGCGGCGGCACGATCTGCGCGCCATCGCCGAGGAAGACCTTGTAGCCGTTGTCGGCCGGCGGGTTGTGGCTCGCGGTGACCATCACACCCGCGACGCAGTCGTGCTCGCGGATGTTCCACGCCAGCACCGGCGTGGGCAGTGCGGAGGGCAGCAGCAGCGCCTTCACGCCCATCTGCGCAAGCACCCGTGCGGTGTCGAGCGCGAAGTCGTCGCTCTTGCGGCGGGCGTCGTAGCCGATGATGATGCCCCGCGTCGCGGCATCGCTCCAGTGGTCGAGCACGTACCGCGCGAGCCCGGCGGCGGCCTGGCGCACGACGAGCCGGTTCATCCGCAGCGGACCTGCGCCCATCTCGCCGCGCAGCCCTGCGGTGCCGAACTGCAGCCGACCGTCGAATCGCGCGACGAGCTCGTCGGCCGGGCCGTCGATCAGCGCAGCGAGCTCGTCACGGACATCGGCGTCGGGTTCGGCGGCGAGCCAGGCCGCGGCACGGAAGGCGACCTCGCGCGACGCCGACTCCTGCGCGCCACGCATCACGCCAGCTTGTGCAGCTCGACGAGCGGACGGGCACCGACGTGGGAGATCACCTCGGCGGCGGCGACCGAGCCGAGCCGGCCGCACTCGTCGAGCGACAGGCCCTGGGTGTAGCCGTACAGGAAGCCGGACGCGAACAGGTCGCCGGCACCGGTGGTGTCGAGCACCCGGTCGACCGCCTCGGCCGGCACGCTGATCACGCCATCGCCGGTGACGATGACCGACCCGGCGGCACCGCGCGTGATGACCGCGAGCGCACAGTCGCGCCGGACGGCGGCGACCGCGTCGTCGAACGATGCGACCTCGTACAGCGACATCAGCTCGTCCTCGTTGCCGAACAGGATGTCGACCTCGTCCGCCACCAGACCGCGGAAGTCATCACGATGCCGATCGACGCAGAACGAGTCGCTGAGGGTGAGCGACACCTCGCGGCCGTGCGCATGGGCGATGCGTGCCGCGGTGCGGAACGCCTCCTTCGCCTCGGGCCGGTCGTACAGGTAGCCCTCCATGTACAACACCTTGCCGGCGGCGACGGTGGCGACATCGATGTCGGGCGGACACAGCAGCGACGACACACCCAAGTAGGTGTTCATCGTGCGCTCCGCGTCGGGGGTGACGACGATGATGCATCGCCCGGTGGCCGCGCCGTGCTCGGGTGCACCGGGCCGGAACGTGATGCCGACGGCGCGCAGGTCGTGGCCGAACACCTGGCCGAGATCGTCGTCGCAGACCTTGCCGATGTAGGCCGCACTGCCGCCGAACGAGGCGACGCCGCACATCGTGTTCGCCGCCGAGCCGCCACTCATCTCGATGGCCGATCCGAGCGCCTTGTACAGCGACACCGCGCGCTCGGTCTCGATCAGGGTCATCGATCCCTTGACCAACGACTCCCGGTCGATGAAGGCCTCATCGGCGTGGGCGATGACATCGACGAGCGCGTTCCCGATGCCGACCACATCGAACTCGGCGACATCGAACTCGGCGGCATCGCGATGGCTGTCGGGCACGTGTCCTGACACTAGCGGAAACGGCCGAGAACTAGGCTGGCGACATGGAACTCGACCCCTACCGCCTCCCCCGGGCCGTGCTGCCCCGGCACTACGCCGTCACGCTCGAGCCCGAGCTGGCTGCGGCGACCTTCGCCGGGAGCATCACGATCACGGCCGACGTGGTCGAGGCCGCCGAGCAGATCGTGCTCAACGCGATCGAGCTCGAGATCCTCACCGTCACCGTCGACGGCGCCGCCGCCGCGTTCACGCTCGACCCCGCTTCGGAGCGGTTGTTCATCGCCGCACCGGTGGCCGCCGGGTCCGTCACGGTCGACATCACCTTCACCGGAACGCTCAACGACCGCCTGCGCGGCTTCTACCGCAGCACGTACCGCGACGACGCCGGTGTCGAGCACACCATCGCCTGCTCGCAGATGCAGGCCACCGATTGCCGCCGCGCTTTCCCGTGCTTCGACGAGCCCGACTTCAAGGCCACGTTCGGCATCACGCTCGTCGTCGACGAGGGGATGATGGCCGTGTCGAACGCGCCCGAGCGGTCGCGGACCGCACGCCAGAACGGCCGCACCGCCGTTGCGTTCGAGGACACGATGGCGATGAGCACCTACCTCGTGTCCGTCATCGTCGGCCGGCTCGAGGCCACCGACCCGATCGATGTCGGCGGCACACCGATGCGCATCGTGCACGTGCCCGGCAAGGGCCACCTCACCCAGTTCGGCCTCGACGTCGGTGCCGCGAGCCTGGCCTGGTTCCAGGAGTACTACGGCATCGCCTACCCCGGCCAGAAGGTCGACATGGTGGCGCTGCCCGACTTCGCTGCCGGCGCGATGGAGAACCTCGGCTGCATCACCTACCGCGAGTCGCTGCTGCTCGTCGACCTCGACACCAGCACCCAGTTCGAGCAGCAGGGCGTCGCCGACGTCGTCAGCCACGAGCTCGCGCACATGTGGTTCGGCGATCTCGTCACCATGCGCTGGTGGAACGGCATCTGGCTCAACGAGGCGTTCGCGACCTTCATGGAGGTCATGGCGGTCGAGGACTTCCGGCCCGACTGGAAGCGCTGGACGAGCTTCAGCCTCGAGCGCTCCGATGCGTTCGAGGTCGACTCGCTGGCTGCGACGCGCACGGTCGAGTTCCCCGTGCGCGCACCGTCGGAGTGCGAGGGCATGTTCGACGTGCTCACGTACCAGAAGGGCGGCGCACTGCTGCGCATGCTCCAGCAGTTCCTCGGCGAGGAGCGCTTCCGCCAAGGCGTCAACCACTACCTCCGCGCGCACAGCTACGCGAACACCGAGACCTCCGACCTGTGGGACGGCATCGAGGCCGTCACCACGGCCGACGGCGGCAACGAGCCCGTCCGCGACCTGATGGACAGCTGGATCTGGCAGGCCGGGTTCCCCCTCGTGTCGGCGTCGCTCGTCGGCAACGAGCTGCTGCTGCGCCAGGAGCGGTTCGGGTTCGGCGAGGAGCCGATCGACGCCACGGTCTTCATCGTGCCGGTCGCGGTCCGCATCGGCGACGTCACCCACACCGTGCTCCTCGACGCTCCCGAGGCGACGCTGTCCGTGGCACCCGCCGGCGTGCCGGATCCCGTCGTCGTCGTCAACGCCGGTGGGCACGGCTTCTTCCGCGTCTCGTACGACGACACCCTGCGCGCCCGGCTCGGCACCGAAGCCCTCTCGACGCTGAACACTGTCGAGCGCTACAACCTCGTCGACGACGCCAGCGCGGCGTTCGTCGCCGGCCGCCTGTCTGCGCCTGCGCTCCTGTCGTTCCTGGAGGGCTTCTCCGCGGAGCGCGAGCTCGCGGTCTGGCAGGCCGTCATCGCCTCGCTCGGCCGGCTCAGTCGTCTGCTCGACGGCGACGCGCGCACGCCGTTCGCGGCGCGGGTCGCGGCGATCGTGGAACCCGGGCTGGCCGACCTCGGCTGGACCCCGATCGCAGGCGAGGACGATCTGCGCGCCAAGCTCCGCGGGCTGCTCGTCACCGCGAGCGCGGTGCTCGGCCGCGATGAGGAGGCCCGCCGCCGCAGCCGCGCCCTGCTCGACGGCGATCTCGCCGACGTGGATCCGGAGCTCGTGTCTGCAGCCACGACGGTGGTCGCGGCCACCGGCGGGCAGGCCGACTTCGACCGCTTCGTCGCCGGCTTCGAGCACGCCGCCAACCCGCAGGAGCAGCTCCGCAACCTGTACGCGCTCGCCGAGTTCGACGATGCCGATCTGATCCGCCAGGCGTGCGACTACGCGTTCTCCGGCAAGGTCCGCTCGCAGAACGCGCCGTACCTGCTCAACCGCTGCATCGCCAACCGCGTGCACGGCGCGCTGGCCTGGAAGATCGTCCGCTCGAACTGGGACCTCGCCAACGCGACGTTCCCGAACCCGTCGATCATCCGGATGGTCGATCCGGTGAAGACGCTCAACACGCCAGAGGCCGTTGCCGACGTGCAGGGGTTCTTCGCCGAGCACCCGATCAAGCAGTCGGTCACCACGCTCGCCCAGGTGCTCGAGCGCCAACGGGTCAACGCCGCGGTGCGCAGCCGCGAAGCGGAGTCGTTCGCCAAGTCACTGCTCGCCGACTGAGCGCGCCTGGAACCCGACCGGGCCCGCCGTTAGGGTCTGCGTCGCGGACGGATCCACGACGATCCAAAGGGTGCTGACATGTCGAACAACCGGTCACCGGTCCGCACGCGCGTGGTCGCGCTCGCCTCCGCCGCGATCGCGATGGCGGTCTTCATGGGCGCTGCCGCGACGTCGGCCACGTCCCCGGCGCGCATCGACGCGTCGAGCACGGTTGTCCAGCCGGCGGTGGCGACCCAGCAGGCGGCGCGGTTGATGATCGACGTCTCCAAGCCGATCTTCCCGATGCAGACCACGCCGCGCTGCGCGATCCTCGACAACTTCGGCGACCCGCGCTCGGGCGGGCGAACCCACCAGGGCACCGACATGCTCGCCACGCTCGATCAGGAGGTCTACGCGGTGGTCGACGGCACCCTGTCGCACCAGGTGGTCGACGGCACCGCGGCGTCGACGCTGTCGGGCAACTCCTGGCACCTCGACGCGGCCGGCACCACGAAGACGTACTACGCGTTCATGCACCTGTCGCACTTCGCCGCCGGGCTCAGCAACGGATCCGCCGTCAGCCAGGGCCAGCTGATCGGCTACGTCGGCGACACGGGCGATGCCGGACCGGGCAACTACCACCTGCACTTCGAGGTGCACCCCAACGGTGGCGCGGCCGTCAACGCGCTCACCGTGCTGACGGTGCCGCCGGGCTGCACGGTGTCGTAGCGCGAGCCGCGATCCGCCCGCTCCCGTAGGCTGAGAGCGTGACGACCGAGGATTTCTCCGGCACCATCGAGCCGTCCAAGAAGTGGGCCGCCGGCGTCCCCGCCGTTGCGGTGTCGATGCGCCAGGGGATCGAGCTGATGGGCGTCAAGCGCACCATGTCGACGCTGCGGATCCTCAACCAGCCGACCGGGTTCGACTGCCCCGGGTGCGCCTGGCCGGAGCCCGACAAGCCGCACCTCGCCGAGTTCTGCGAGAACGGCGTCAAGGCCGTCGCCGAAGAGGCCACGACGGCGAGGATCACGGCCGAGTTCTTCGCCCGCCACTCGATCGCCGAGCTGCGCGAGCGCGAGGAGTACTGGCTCGGCCAGCAGGGTCGGCTCACCGAGCCGATGCACAAGCCGCGTGGCGCCACCCACTACCGCCCGATCGCGTGGGACGATGCGTTCGCGTTGATCGGCGAGCACCTGCGCGGCCTGCCCTCACCCGACCACGCGGCGTTCTACACGTCGGGTCGCACCAGCAACGAGGCTGCGTTCGTCTACCAGTTGTTCGCCCGCTCGTTCGGCACGAACAACCTGCCCGACTGCTCGAACATGTGCCACGAGTCGAGCGGCATGGCGCTCACCCAGACGATCGGCATCGGCAAGGGCTCGGTGCACATCAGCGACTTCGAGCAGTCGGACCTCATCGTCGTCGTCGGTCAGAACCCGGGCACCAACCACCCACGCATGCTGACGGCGCTCGAGAGGGCCAAGCAGCACGGTGCCTCGATCGTCGCCATCAACCCGCTCGCCGAGGCAGGGCTGATGCGCTTCAAGAACCCGCAGAGGGCGAGGGGGCTCGTCGGCAACGGCACCCAGCTCGCCGACGACTACCTGCAGATCCGGGTCAACGGCGACCTCGCGTTCTTCAAGGCCGTCAACCACTTGCTCGTCGCGTCGGGCGACATCGACCGTGCCTTCATCGACGAGCACACCGCCGGCTTCGACGAGTTCGCGGCAGGGGCGATGGACTTCGACTGGGCCGAGTTCACCGCGGCCACCGGCTTCGAGCGCGACGTCGCCGAAGCGTTCGCGGCGCGGGTGCGCGCCGCGAAGAGCATCATCGTCTGCTGGGCGATGGGCCTCACCCAGCACGCGAACTCGGTCGCCACCATCCGCGAGGTCGTCAACTTCCTGCTGTTGCGCGGCAACATCGGGCGGCCCGGCGCCGGCGTGTGCCCGGTGCGCGGCCACTCCAACGTGCAGGGCGATCGCACGATGGGCATCTACGAGAAGCCGAGCCCGGCGTTCCTCGACGCACTCGCCCGCGAGTTCTCGTTCGAGCCACCGCGGCACAACGGCTACGACACCGTCGAGACGCTCCAGGCGATGATCGACGGCGACGTCACCGTGTTCATCGGCATGGGCGGCAACTTCGCATCGGCCACGCCCGACACCGCCGCCAGCCATCGCGCGCTCGAGCGGTGTGCGCTCACGGTGCAGGTCTCCACCAAGCTGAACGCCTCGCACCTGATCACCGGCGAGGAGGCGCTCATCCTGCCGACGATGGGTCGCACCGAGCGGCACGTGGTGGACGGGGTGGAGCAGGTCGTCACCGTCGAGGACTCGATGGGCGTCGTGCACGCGTCTCGCGGCGGGCTCGAGCCGGCGTCGGAGCACCTCCTCAGCGAGGTGCAGATCGTCAGCCGCATCGCCCAGGCCACGCTCGATCCGTCGGCCAGCGATGCCGACTGGCCGTTGTTCTCCGCCGACCACACCGCCATCCGCGACGCCATCGGTCGGGTGCTCCCGGACTTCGCCGACTTCAACACCAAGATCCAGCATCCGGGCGGGTTCACGCTGCCGCACGCGCCGCGCGACCGCCGCGAGTTCCACACCGCCAGCGGTCGGGCCAACCTCACCCTCAACCCGCTCACCTACGCCAGCGCCGAGCCCGGCACGCTGCTGCTGCAGACGCTGCGCAGCCACGATCAGTACAACACCACGATCTACGGCCTCGACGATCGCTACCGCGGCATCCACGGCGGACGGCGGGTCGTGTTCGCGAACCCGAAGGACCTCGCCGAGCTCGGCCTGGCCGACGGCGACACGGTGGACCTCGTCTCCACCGACACCTCGGGCGAGGTTCGGATCGCGCCACGGTTCCGCGTGGTCAGCTACGAGATCTCCGCCGGCTGCTGCGCCGCCTACTTCCCGGAGACGAACGTGCTCGTGCCGCTGCACAGCACGGGTGAGGCGGGCACCCCGACCTACAAGTCGATCCCCGTGCAGCTCCTTCCGTCCGTCGACTGACACGGGATCACCGGGGGCGCCTCGCTCAACCCGTCGCCGGCCGCGCCCGCTGCATCGCGGCCGCCACCGCACGCTCGGCCGGTGTGCCATCCGAGAGATCGGCGATCGCACCGTCGATGTCGGCGGCATTGCGGTTCTGGCTGAGCTTGTGCTTGCCCTCGATGCGCGAGATCCGTAGCTCGATGCCGACGATCGCGCGGGCCATCGAGTCGATGTAGTCGGCCGGCGCGTCGTCGACCGACCACGGCACGGCCCGTCGTGACTCGTGCCGATCGGTGAGCCGGCGGACGATGTCGCTCACCCATGCGATGTCGTCGTGGACGACGAGCGTCCCGTGCACGTGGACGACCTCGTAGTTCCACGTCGGCACGACTTTGCCCGTCTCACGCTTGGTCGCGTAGCCACTCGGCGAGATGTACGCGTCGGGCCCGGTGAAGATCGCCACGGCCTCGATGTCTGCGTCCACGTCGCGCCACTGTGGGTTCGGCCGGGCGAGGTGGCCGACGAGCGAGACGGCGGTGCGGTCGAGGAGGAGCGGCACGATGCTGGAGCGGATCTCGCGACCGTTCGGAGTCGTGTGCACCGTCACCACATGCGCCGGCCCGGCCGCGTCGATCGCGGCACGCAGGATCTGCTCGTCGGCGACGTCGAAGGCGGCTGGACGGTACATGTCGGACCCGACCGTAGGGCACCCGACGTCGCGGGCGGGCCGAATGGAGAACGCCGGGAGCCGCCACTATCGTGGCGGCCTGCAGGCGGCGTGTCGATGGGACGAGGAGCTGTGCCATGCGTCGAACACAAGGCCAGCGCAGGTGGAACACCCGGTGCACCGTCGTCGCGCTCGGTGGCGTCACCACGCTCGGCCTGTTCGCCGTCGCCGGCCCGGCCGCGGCCGACGTCTCCAGCGACGGCATCAATGTCCCGGCCCAGGCCGTCGCCCAGGCGGCTCGCCTGGCCGTGACCACCACCACGATCTCGCTCGGCAACTGTGCCGCAGCCAGCACCACCACGGTCCCCGGCGCCACCACCACGACCGCGTCGTCGACCACCACGTCCTCGAGCACCACCACGACGGTGCCGACATCGGGTGCGACGAGCACCACGACCACCGGCACCACCACCGTGCCGGGCAACGGCCTGTTCTTCCCGATGCAGGTGACCCCGATCTCTCCGTGCGTGCCCCAGAAGCCGGCCTGCGAGATGCTCAACAACTACGGCGATCCGCGAGGCGGCGGTCGCACCCACGAGGGCACGGACATCCTCGGCTACTACAAGTGGGACACCATCGGCGCCACGCCGAACCAGGAGGTCTACGCAGTCGTCGACGGCACGCTGACCAACCAGACCATCGACAACGGCACGGGCGCCACAGCGGTCACGCTCTCCGGCAACGCGTGGGGCCTCACCGCGCTGGCGGGCACCGGCACGGGTGGCACCGTGAAGCCGTACTACTTCTACGCCCACCTGTCACGGTTCGCCCCCGGGCTGCACGTCGGCTCGGTGGTCACCCGCGGTCAGCTGCTCGGCTACGTCGGCGACACGGGCGATGCCGGCCCGGGCAACTACCACCTGCACTTCGAGATCCATCCGAACGGCCAGAAGAACTCGGCCACCGATCCGGTCCCGCTGCTCACGATCCCCACCGGCTGCACCCTCGACCGTCGCTGATCTGCGGAGGGTCGCGCGGCCGGCGGACTTCACGGCCCAGCCTGCCAACGACAACGCCCTCCCGGTGAGGGAGGGCGTTCGTGCGATTGGCTTCGGGTGGAGGTGAGGGGAATCGAACCCCTGGCCTCGACTGTGCGATAGTCGCGCTCTACCAACTGAGCTACACCCCCGAGGAATGCGGTCGCCAGCCTAGCGGTGGGCCACCGCCATACCGGACGTGAAATCTCAGGCGGCGCGGAACCAGGTGTTGTCGGCCTGCTGCATGCTGTGCTGCTCGATCTGGCGGACCTGGACGAGCTTGTAGCAGTAGCCGCACAGCGACAGGAACGACAGTGCGAAGGCGTACATCATCGCGCTGGCGTGGGTGGTGGCGGCGAGGAACAGCGTTGCGGCCGTCAGCATCAGGAGGAAGAACACGATGTTGGTGCGACGGCGGCGGACGATCTGGCGGCTCGACATGTTGCGGTGCACCATCGCCTGTCGGTGGGCGGCCGGAGCGTTGTCGTGGGCCACTTCGTGCAGCCGCTGGCCGGCGTCACGGGGCTCGCCGTGGACCCGATGGGCGCGCTCCACCGTGGCCTGTTCGCGGTGCTGGTTGGATGCCACGGAGAGACCGCGATGCATCTGACCCGGACGGCCGCCGGCGGCGGGCCGGGCGAGAGGCGATTGGGCCAGCGGGCGGGCCATCGAGCGCATCGGGGTCATGCCCCGGGTGGGAACCGACCGCTGCAGGCTGGACAGCTGCCGGTTGAAATCGGACACCGAGCTCCCGGGCCGGTTCTCGCTGCGGTTGCGCAACAAGGGAGGAAGGAGCACGGCTGCCCAAGCGGCAGCCACGGCGAGAAGAACAATCTTGGTCACTGTTCACCGCTTGTCGTGTGAGAGGAGTCGGTCATGATGAGGAGGGCATTGCGGCACCCGGAACCCCTGGCGGGATGGTTACGGGTTCGTAATAACATTACGATTGTACAACATTCGGCACCGTCGCAGCAACGTCGCCGCCTCTCCGGTACGTCCCAGATCGGCCGCCGGTCTTCTCCCACAAGGCCAGTTCGCCGATCACCATGCCGCGGTCGGCCGACTTGCACATGTCGTAGATCGTCAGCGCGGCCACCGAGCAGGCGTGCAGCGCCTCCATCTCGACGCCGGTGCGATCGACCGTGTCGACCTGGGCCTCGACCGCGATGTGATCGTCGCCGATCTCGAAGTTGATCGACACCGAGCCGACGAGCAGCGGGTGGCACAGCGGGATCACGTCGGAGGTGCGCTTGGCCGCCTGGATGCCCGCCACGCGGGCAACGGCGAGCACGTCGCCCTTCTTGACCTCGCGGTTGGCGACGGCTGCGGTGGTCTCCGGCTGCATCTTCACGATGCATCGGGCCACGGCCCGGCGGTGCGTCGGCTCCTTGGGAGTGACATCGACCATGCGGGCCCGACCCAGTGGGTCGAGGTGGGTGAACGAGAGATCTGACATCCGGTTGGACAGCGTAGTGATCGACCGCGCCCCCACGCGCGCACCCTGTCGCTTCGCGTCAGCCGGGGGTGTGCGTCGGACCCGTGTCGACGACCTCGAACGCGCTGCCGGGGATCGACTTCAGCTGGTTCAGATCGTCGTCGTTCCAGCCCGGGTTCGGTGCCCCCTGGAAGTACCAGTTGCTGCCGTTGTCGGCGACGATGAACCCGTACCGCTTCAGCGCGGTGGCGATCACGAGCGCCTGACCGTGGAGGCCACTGAGGTCGTAGTCGCCGCGCAGGCGCATCCGCAGGCCCATCGGCGGCAGATCGGTGTCGGTGTGGCTGGAGGCATAGTGCGTGGCCGGCGAGATGTAACCCCGCTGGGTCTGCGAGAACGTGACGCGGATGGCGTGATCGATCTCACCAGCGGCGACCTCGTCGTAGCGCACCAGGCCGGGCAGGATTGGCAGACCGGCGGCGTCGGCACTCGTCCAACCGTCGGGCCGCAACGCGTTCGAGCCGAGGTCGAACTCCGCGCCCCAGCTGGCCGTCCAGCCGGCGCCGCTGCGTACACCCTCGTCGAGCTCGAAGAGCTTGCAGGCGCCCTGCTGCAGGACGAGCACGTGGGCATCGCCGACGCCGCCGCCCTCGACCGGCGCGTCCGCTGGGATCGGGTACGGCCCCGGATCGCTCTCGGCGGCGCCGTCGTCGCGGAACGTGATCGGCACACCCGGCTGCGACGCGGGGACGACGACGTACGGGATGCCGTAGTCCGGGTTCTCACCGAAGTCCGGGTGCAGCTTGCCGCCCAGCCGAGCGATGGTGGCGGCCGACCCGGCGCGCAGCGGCAGCGTGTCGACCCGCTCGTTCCACGCGTTGTCGGCGGGGAAGACCGAGCAGCCGCCGATGGTCGGTGACGTGCCGTTGGCGGGCGCCGACGTGGGCGGCGTGATGCGCTCGGCCTGCTTGCTCACGTCGGCGCCAGCGACGATCGGCCCGATGGCAGGTGCCGCGAACGCCGCCACCATGCCCCCGCACACCGCGACGACGCCGGTGAACAGCATCGTCCGACCGGCACGGCGCACGCTCAGCCACCGATCTGGCTCATCGAGCGCTCGGGTCGGATGAAGTTGACGTTGTTGATCTGGTGCCCGGCCCACTTGGTACCGACCGCCGCCTGGATGGCGGCGGCGAGGTCGTCGTCGCTCGCGCCGCGCCGCATCTGCGTGAGCAGATCGAACTCGTCGGTGGCGAACAGGCAGGTGCGGAACTGGCCGTCGGCGGTGAGCCGCACACGATCGCAGTCGCCACAGAACGGCTTGCTGATGGTGGGGATGACACCGATCATCCCGGCGCCGTCGGTGTACCGCCAGCGATCAGCGGGCGCAGCGCCACGTGCGGGCACCTGCTCGATCGGGAACACCTCGCCGATCATCGCCACGATCTCGTCCTGGGTGACGACCGTGTCGTGCATCCAGTGGCCGCCGGCGTCGAGCGGCATGAACTCGATGAAGCGCACCTCGAGCCCGTGGTCGCGGCCGAAGCGGGCGAGATCGAGGATCTCGTCGTCGTTGACGCCGCGTTCGATGACGACGTTGATCTTGACGGGTGCGAACCCGGCCTCCTGTGCAGCGTTGATGCCGTCGAGCACCCGGCTCAGCTCGTTGCGCCGGGTCATCCGCAGGAACTTCTCCGGCTGCAGCGTGTCGAGGCTGATGTTGACGCGATCGAGGCCGGCGTCGCGCAGCTCGCCGGCGAGGAGCCGGAACGACGAGCCGTTGGTGGTGATCGACAGGTCCGGCTTGCGACCGGCGAGCGGCGACGACGACCCGGCCGGGACGCGCAGCTCGGCGAGCTTGCGGACGAGCACCGGCAGGTGCGCACGCACAGTGGGCTCGCCGCCGGTGAGGCGCAGGCCGTCGACCTCGAACCGCTCGACGAAGATCCGCGCGAGCCGCTCCATCTCCTCGAACGTGAGGAGATCGCTGCGCGGCAGCCACTGCATGCCCTCTTCCGGCATGCAGTAGGTGCAGCGGAAGTTGCAGCGGTCGGTGACCGAGATCCGGAGGTCCCGGATGGTGCGCCCGAAGGGATCGACCAAATCCATCTGGTCAGGCTACGCCGCTCAGCTCGAGAGCAGGTACACGAGCACGTCGTCACCTGCGCGCACACCGTCGCCGTCGGGCAGCTCGGCGAGCGCCGACGCCACCGCGGAGGCCGCCAGCTGGTGGCTGCCCTGCGGACCGCCGGCGCTGACGTGGTAGCGGCCGTCGTCGCCGAACGCCCCGTGGACCCGCTGGTAGTGCACTTTGCCGTCGACCGTGCGGCGCAGATCCGCGTCGGCCACCGCGAGCACGGCCTGGCGGAGCAACGAGCCGGTGTGGCCCATCATCTGGCGAAGCGCGGGGCGGGCGAGGAGCTCGAAGCTGACGAGCGACGACACCGGGTTGCCGGGCAGGCCGAGCACCGGGATGTCGTGGCCGCTCGAGTTGCGCAACCGCCCGAACGCGAAGGGCTTGGCCGGCTTGATCGCGATCTCCAGCCATTGCATCTCGGCGATGCGCGAGAGGACCGCCTTGACCACGTCGTAGTCGCCCATGCTGACGCCGCCGCTGGTGATGATCACGTCGCACGTCTCCGCGGCCTCGCGCAGCACGCCCTCGAGCGCGGCTTCGTCGTCTCGGATGACACCGAGGTCGACGGGCACGGCGCCGCACTCGGCGACGAGGGCGACCAGCATCGTCTTGTTGCTCTCGCGGATCTGGCCCGGGCCGAGCGGGCCCCCGTCGTCGATGAGCTCGTCGCCGGTGGACAGCACGGCAACATGCGCTCGCGGGAACACTGGGACGGCGCGCACGTTGACGCTGGCGAGCACACCGGCGACCGCCGGCCGCACCACGTCGCCAGCGGTGAACACGGTGGTGCCGGCGGCGATGTCGTCGCCGGCGCCGCGCACGGCCTGACCTGGTCGCACGGTCTCGTGGATGCGAACCCGCTCACCACCGTCGAGCCGCTCGGTGCGCTCGACGAGGACGATCGCATCGGCACCGACCGGCACCGGGGCGCCGGTCATGATCCGCATCGCCTCGCCGGGCTGCAGCGGATGGTCGGCCACCGCGCCGGCCGCGATCTCGGCGACCACCGGCAGGTCGACCGGCACCACCGCGACATCGGCGGCGAGCACGGCATAGCCGTCGAGCGCACTGTTGGCGAACGGCGGCACGTTCTCGGCCGCGACGATGTCGGTGGCGAGCACGCAGCCGATCGCGTCGGCCAGGTCGACGGTGGTGGCCGGGAGCGGCCGGCACTCGGCGAGCACCAGCTCGCGGGCTTCGAAGATCGACGTGCTCAACCGGTCCATAGCAGCACCGTACCGGTGCTCATCCGGCGATTGCGCTGCGAGAATGGAGGCATGGCCGACGAGGACGCCCCACCCAACGGACAGCAGCAAGGACACCTGCACGGATACCTGCCGTTCTCCTCCGACGGTCACGTCGCGCGCTGGGTCCCGGTCGACGAGACGCCGGGTGACGAGGCGTCGTCTGCCCACGAGACGCCGGTCGACGGCGAGTCAGCAACGAACGAGGAGGTGCTGTCGCTCGTCTGGGAGAACGAGGCGTGGACGGCATCGGGCATGGTCGGCCGCGAGCAGATCCACTACATCCTGCGCATCTCGCCGACCTGGCACGTGCGTCAGTTCCTGCTCTTCCGCGACATGGACGATCCCGATCTGTGGCTCGGCACCGACGGGCACGGGCGCTGGGGCGAGATGAACGGCGCGCACCGGCCCGAGCTCGACGGCTGCGTCGACCTCGATCTGCCGTGCACCCCGTTCACGAACACGCTGCCCATCCGCCGGCTGCCGCTGCGCGTGGGCGACACGGCCGACATCACCGTCGCCTACGTCGACGTCGAGACGCTCGACGTGCGCCCCGACCACCAGCGCTACACACGGGTCGACACCCACCGCTGGCGGTTCGAGCAGCTCGAGACGGGATGGCACCAGGAGTTCGAGGTCGACGAGCACGGCCTCGTGCGCGACTACCCGACGCTGTTCCGCCGGGTGGCCTGACCCTCGCCCTCAGCGCCCAGCCGGCGTCGCCTTCCACGTCGCCAGCAGCGCGGCACCGTCGGGCAGGTGCTTGACGGCCTCGCGGATGGTGACGCCGTTCATCCGCGACATGTTGCGGCGCAACCACGCGGACACGTCGTCGGGATGGCGCTTGGCCGTCTCCCGGGCCACCCAGCCGAGCACCTTGCGGACGAAGAACTCGCGCTCGGGCAGCAGTGCGTCGGCGTAGGCGAAGAAGCGGTCCAGCTCGTGTCCCTCGCGCAGCAGCACGCTCAGCCCGAGGACGGCCGAGCGACGGATCCAGAAGTCCGGATCGACGACCCAGCGATCGAGCACCGCCAGCGCCGATGGATCCGCGGCCACGATCGTGGCGACGACGTGACTGGCGAGCGTGTCGACCAGCGCCCAGGTGCCGCTCTCGCGCACCAACCGCTCGAGCACGTCGAGATCGGCCGCGGACAACAACCGCGTGCGCAGGTCGAACAGCTCTACCGCGGCCATCCGGCGTTCGTGCACGGGCACGCGGCGGCCGGTGTCATCCGGCGCGACGAAGGCCCACAGCGCGTCGCAGACCGCGAGCAGCTCGTCGTGGGTGAGGTCCGGTGCCTGCCGCAGGAACCGCTTGCAGACCGTGCGCATGTGCGGCACCGACGTGCCGTAGTGGATCCGGTCACTTTTCAGGTAGGTCCGCTCCGACACCGCGCGCTCTGGCGTGCCGAGCGCCTGGAGATCGGCCGCGATGCCGGACGCGATCACCGCAGCAGACGCCGCCGGGCCGGTGCGAGCCATCGGGCGAGTCAGTCGCGTGCGAGCAGGCGCTCGAGCTCGGCACGGATGCCGACGCCGTAGCGCGGGTGCTCGAGGCCGAGCTCGACCACGGCGCTCAGCCAACCGACCGGGTTGCCCGTGTCGAACCGGCGGACGTCGCGGAGCACCCCGTGGAACGGCCGGGTGGCGGCCTGGACGCGGAGAGCATCGGTGAGCTGCAGCTCGCCGCCGGCACCCGGGCGGAGGTCAGCGATCGCGTCGAACACGTCGGGCGTGAGCGTGTACCGCCCGATGATGATCAGATCGCTCGGCGCGTCGGCGGCCGCCGGCTTCTCGACCAGATCGGAGATCGCGATGACGCCATCAGCGTCGATCTCGCCGCTCGGCGTGATGACGCCATACGCGCTGACCTCGTCGATCGGCACCCGCTTCAGGCCGACGACGCTGCCGCCCGTGGACTCGCACACGCCGCACATCGCCGCGAGCAGGTCGCTGGTGGCCATCAGCTCGTCGGGCAGCAGCACCGCGAACGGTTCGTCACCGACCGCCTCACGGGCGCAGCCGACGGCGTGACCGAGTCCCCGGGGGTTGTCCTGATAGGCGAAGCTGATCCTGACGTCGCGACCGATCGACCGCAGCCGCTCGGCCATGTCCTCGCGTCCGCTCGACACCAGCTTCTCGATCACCGTCGGCGAGTCGTCGAAGTAGGCCTCGATCGAGGGCTTGCTGCGACTGTTGACGATGACGATGTGGTCGATCCCGGCGCCGACCGCCTCGTCGATGACCAGCTGCAGGGCGGGGACGTCGATGATCGGCAGGAGCTCCTTGGGGACGGCCTTGGTGGCGGGCAGGAAGCGCGTGCCGAGCCCGGCCGCGGGGATGACGGCAGTGTGGACTCGCATGGGTCGCGAGCCTAGTGAGCCGGTAGTGTTGGCACTCACCAACGTCGAGTGCTTGCCACCGAAGGCGATGACAAAGGCGCGATCACCAATGCCCACATATGTCTACAAGTTCATCGAGACCGGCGAGACCATCGAGGTCCAGCAGGCGTTCAGCGACGACGCCCTGACCGAGGCGGTGCACCCCGGCACGGGCGCAACGATGCCCGTCAAGAAGGTCTTCCTGCCTGTCGGCGTCACCTTCAAGGGCGGCGGCTTCTACAAGACCGACAGCCGCGGCGGGTCCAGCTCGAGCAGCACCGCACCCGCCAGCTCGGGCTCGGGCGGCGACAGCGGTTCGTCGAGCTCGAGCAGCTCGGACAGCGGCTCGTCCTCCAGCACGTCCTCCTCCGGTTCGTCGGGCGACTCCTCGAAGAGCAGCTCGTCCAGCGCACCGGCCACGCCGGCACCCGCGAAGGCGTCCAGCTCCGATTGACCCGTCGGCGCATGCCGGCAACCCAACCTTCCCCCTCCACCTCGCCGCCCGTCGGGCTGCGCACGAAAGGGGACGGGATGCGTTGGGTCTCGCAACTACGAATGCTGATCGCCAGGCGACCCTGGATCCACTGGTCGATCGTCGTCGTCCTCGCCCTGCTGGTGTGCTGGTCCGTGGCGGCCGCACTCGCCGGTGTCCGCCGCGAGCAGTCGGCGTGGGGGCGATCGCGAGAGGTCTACATGACCACCCGCGCGGTGTCCGCCGGCGAACCGATCGCCGCGGCTGCGCGCCGACGCGAGGTCCCGCTGGCGCTCGTGCCGGCATCCGCGCTCGACACGCTCGCGCCGACGGACGCAGCCACGCACGCGCTCGGCGCCGGCGAGATCGTGGTCCACACCGACATCGCCGCCGAGGGTGGACCGACGGCGCTGCTGCCCGTCGGATGGCTCGCCGTCGACGTCGCCGATGTGCCGAACGCGACGCTGTTCGCCATCGGCGATGCCGCGGCGGTGCTCGCCGACGGTCGCACCATCGCCGCACACGCCGTGATCGTGGCCGTCACCGCGACCGACGTGGTGGTCGGGGTGCCCGACGCCGACGCGCCGGCGGTGGCAGCCGCGGCGAACGACCGCTCTGCCGTGGTGGCGCTCGACCGCAGCGGCTGACCGCCGCGCCTACTCGACGGTGGTGCTGGGCACGATGCGCGGGCTCCACGGCCGGGCTTCGTCCCAGTGGTGCCCGACCGGGCGAGCGATGCGCAGCTTGGCGAGGAAGTCGTCCGGGCCGTCGAAGTCGGGCATCTCGACATACGCGGCTCCGAGCGCGAGCGGCACGTGGGCATCGCTGCCAGCGCCGCCGGCGAGGTCGAACTCGTCGGCGAACTCGGCGGCGCGGCGGTTCAGCGACGCCAGCGACGTCTTCGCGTTGAGCACCTCGATGGCGTCGAGCAATCCGGCCTCGGCCAGGTCGCGCAACGCCGGCTCGGCGAGGTTGCGGCGCATGGGATCGAACGGGTGGGGCACGTACACGACGCCTCCCTGGTCGCGGATCAGCGTGGCCGCCTCGCGCGGCTGCACCCCGATCGGGATCCGTTCGCGGAGGAACAGCCCGATGATCTCACCGGCATGGGTCTTCAGCTCCTCGCCCACCACGACGCGGCACGGCAGCCTCGCGGCGAGCTCGACCGCGCCCTTGATGGCGTTGTGGTCGGTCACGCACAGCACGTCGATGCCGGCGGCCACGACCGCCGCGTGGATCTCGTCCGGGGTGGTGGTCGAATCGCCGCTCCACATCGTGTGGCTGTGCATGTCGACTCGAACCCATCCGGCCGGCACTGCCGGGGCGAGGTGCGGATGCCGGACGACCGCGTCGGGGTGTGGCATCGGCATCCCGCGAAGGTACCGCCGACGCCTCGGTCCCGCGCAGCGACGTGACATCATCGGGCGCGTGGCACTGCGACGACGCGCGAAGTTGATGTTCATCACCGGTGCCAACGGTTTGCTCGGGCGCCACCTCCAGCGCAGCCCAGCGGCCGAGCGCTGGGACATCGTCGCCCCGGGTTCGCACTCGCTCGACATCCGCCGCCGCGATGCCGTCATCGACATGATCACCGAGTGGAAGCCGGCGGCCGTGGTGCACCTCGCCTACACCCGCGACGATCGGCGCACCGTCGTCGACGGCAGCCGGAACGTGGCCGAGGCCGCGATGGCCTGCGGGGCGCGCCTCGTGCACATGTCCACCGACGTCGTGTTCGCCGGCCGGCCGGCGCCCTACACCGAGCGCGACGAGCCGTTCGCGATCACGGACTACGGGCGGATGAAGGCAGAGGCCGAGCAGGCTGTCGCGGCGCTCGCACCGTCGGCTGCGATCGTGCGCACGTCACTGCTGTACGCGACCGAGTTCCTCGCACCCGTGCAGCTCGACGTCCAGCGTGCCCTTCGCGGCGAGACGTCGATGGCGTTCTTCACCGACGAGTTCCGCTGCCCGGCTCATGCAGCAGACGTCGCCGCCGCGCTCGCCCGGCTGGCATCGATGCCCGAGGTCAGCGGACCGTTGCACGTCGGCGGACCGGAGGTGCTCAGCCGGGCCGACCTCGCCATCGCGATCGCGCGCTGGCTGGGCATGAACCCGAACCTGCTCCACACGACGACGATCGCCGGCTCGGGGCTGGACAGGCCGGCCCGCATCGCACTCGACTCGTCGACGGCCGCCCGCCTGGGCTTCACCGTACGTCGCGTCGCCGACGCACTGCGCTGACCGCCGTTCGAACGACCGGGCGGGCCGCTACGTTGTCCGCCGTGAAGCGGTCGATGTCGAGTGTGGTCCTGGTCGGGTTGGCGATCATCGCGGTGTCGTGCGGCAGCGACTCCGCGGCGCCGGCATCCACCACGGCCCCGAGCTTCCCGCACGTGGACGAGGCGACGCTGACATCCCTCCAGCATCGAGTCGTCGACATCACCAATGCGGATGCCCTCGCCGTCGGGCTGAAGATCGACCACGACTGCCTGGTGTCCGTCGGGGCTCACTTCAGCGAGGCCGACGCCAAGCTGATCAACGACGCCAACACGAACGCCGCGACGCATCCCAACGCCGAGCCCATCCTGAGCGCGCAGGGCTCGACGCTCGCGGCAGCCGTGAAGGCATGCGTCATCCCGGCCACCACCACCACGATCGGCGGCGGAAACACCGACGCCACCGACACCGCGACCACCACCTCGCGCACGACCGGCTGAACGGCCGATCCTCTGCGGATCGTCAAGACGATCTGCCGGAGCCGCAGGTCGAGCGCTGCGCCCCGCTGCCCGTTTCACCTGGTGCCCGGTTAGGGTGGCGCGTCGACCACTCAGCGTCGGCTCCCGTGAACAAGGAACAGTGAGACACACATGAAGCGTTTGATGACAAGCTCGATGGTGATCGGCCTGCTGTTCGCAGCCGCCTCCTGCGGCAGCGACAAGAAGACCACCGCCACCACCACCGCCGACTCAACGGCCGTGACCACCGCGGTCTCGACCGCCGGCTCCACCGCCACCTCCGACACGACGGCCGCCTCCACGGCGACCGGCGGCTCGACGGCCACCGCCGCCAGCGTCGACACCACCGGCCTCAGCGCCGAGCAGGCCCAAGCCCTCACGATCAGCATCCAGGGTGCTGCCGCGGCTGGCGTCACGCTCGACGCGTCGTGCCTCAAGGCCGTCATCGCCCAGCTGTCGGATGCCGACGCCAAGCTCATCGTCGACGCCGGCCCCGCCGGCAACCCGACGCTCAGCGCGGCCGGTGAGGCGCTCAGCCCGAAGGCTGCCGCCTGCGCCACCTCGGCAGGCTGATCCTCCGCACACGAACTTCACCGGACTTCCGGTGATCCCGGCCGGTGCAGCGCTCCACGCGGGGCACTGCATCGGCCGGTGCGCGTTTTCGGCCACGTAGCATGCGCCGCGTGATCACCAACCGGAACGCGCGGGTCTGCTTCGGCATCACGTCGTTGGCCGTCACCGTCGGCCTCGTGCTGCAGTTGATCCTGGTGATCGGCAAGGACCCGGCGACGGCGATGTTCGAGCACACACCGGCTCGGATCCTCAACTTCTTCAGCTTCTTCACCGTGCAGTCGAACATCGCCGTCGCGATCACCACGGGCATGCTCGCCGCCCGCCCCGACCGCACGTCGCGGGTGTTCCGCATCCTCCGCCTCGACGCCGTGCTGTGCATCGCCGTCACCGGCATCGTGTTCCACCTCGCGCTGAGCAGTCTCCAGGAGCTCACCGGCTGGGACGCTGTCGCCGACTTCTTGCTGCACACCCTCTCGCCGATCCTCACCGTGCTCGGCTGGTTGGTGTTCGGGCCACGCTGTCAGCCCGACCGGGGCATCGTCACCCGGTCGGTGATCGCACCGTTGTGCTGGCTCGGTTACGCACTCGTGTACGGCGCCGTCGCGACCACGCGCACGGGTGCGCACTACTACGCCTATCCGTTCATGAACGTCGAGATCCACGGCTACGCGGTCGCAATGCTGCGCTGCGCACTGGTGGCGGTGCTGTTCCTGGCGCTCGCGTTCGGCGCACTCGCGCTGGACGAGCGGCTGCCCCACGGGCGCACCACCAATCCGTCCACGGCCTGACGAACGGTCCGCCGGCCAACTGAGCCTCCGGCGGGCTCACGCACCGACGGTGCGGTGGAACTTGCTCATCAGGTGTCGTCCGGCGAGGACGGGCGCGTACTTCGGCTCGCCGGCACCCGGCAGGCACTCGATCCGGGCATCCCAGTTGGCGTTGTGGAAGAACGCCATCGAGGTGCGGCGCTCGGCATCGGGCGGCTCGACGACGCGGTGCATCGTCGAGCGCCAACGGTCGTTGGTCCACTGGGCGAGGCTGTCGCCGATGTTGACCACGAACCCGCCGGCCTCGGCCATGATCGGCGTCCAGGTCCCCGACACGTCCTGGGCCTGCAGACCGTTGCTGCCCGGCGCGGTGCGCAGGATCGTGAGCGTGCCGTAGTCGGTGTGCGCGCCGGCGCGGAGCTGGCCGGGCAGTGGTGCGGTGTCGAGGGCCGGGTAGTCGAGGCAGCGCAGCGCGCTGACGTGGCGATCGATCATCGGCGCGAAGTACTTCGGCGCGAGGTCGAGGGCGACGGCCATGTGCCCGAGGAGCTCGGCGGCGAGGTCGGCCATCGCCCGGTAGTACCGCTCGAGCGCTTCGCGGAACCCGGCCCGCGCCGACGGCCAGCGGTTGGGCGAGCGCACCCAGATCTCGTCCGGATCCGACGGGGTGACGGCCGGAGCGTCGAGCGGACCGAAGGAGTAGGTGTGCTTTCGATCGGGCGGGGTGACGTCGCCCAATGACGACGCCAACGCCTCGACCTCGAAGCCGATGTAGCCGTACGGATAGCCGGCGTGCGGGACCGCGACGGACTGGCGGATGTCGAGCGGCTCGTCGAAGAACGCGCGCGTCGAGGCCCACCCGGCGTCGACGATGTCGTCGGCCACACCGTGGTGGACGATCTGGAAGAAGCCGATCCGGGCGCAGGCCTCACCGATCTGTGCGGCGACGACGGCCGGATCAGCGGCGAGGTCGACCACCGGGACGAGGGCCGTCATACCGGCACTCTTCTCAGGCACCGCTCATCGTCAGGTCGCTGATGACGAGGCTGACGCCCGTCGCACGCATCGGCAGCCAATCCACGTCGCCGCCGATCTCGACGATGTCGTGCAGCATCCGCTGCAACGTGGAGGCGATGGTGAACTCGCGCACGGGGCCGCCCAGCTGGCCATTGCTGATCAGCAGTCCGGAGGCGCCCGTCGAGAAGTCGCCGGAGATCGCGTTCACGCCGCTGTGCAGGCCCTGCACGCTCTGGATCAGCACGCCGTCGTCGACGTCGGCGATCAGCTCGGCCTGCGAGCGCGTGCCCGGCTGCAGCTGCATCGCCAGGCAACCGACGCCCGGCGTGCCCTTGAAGCCGCCGCGGACGGCGTTGCCGGTGCTGGTGGTGCCGGCGCGGCGAGCGCTGTACGAGGAGTGCACGAACCCCTGCAGCACACCGTTCTCGATGAGCGCGTTTCGCCGCGCGGCGAGGCCCTCGCCGTCGATGTCGGTGGCGGTGTACGCCTTCGGGTTGGTGGGGTCGTCGACGAGCGTGAACAGCGGGGAGGCCACGGACTCGCCGACCCGGTTGGCGAACAGGCTGCGGCCCTTGGCCACGTTCTCGCCGTTCAGCGCGCTGCTCAGCACCCCGAGGAACTGGGCTGTCACGTACGGATCGAGGACCACCGTGATCTTCTTCGACGCCGGCTTCACCGCGCCGAGCAGGCGGGTGGCGCGGTCGGCGGCTTCGCGTGCCGCCTTGGCGAGGTCGAACTCCTCGGGTGAACGGCCGACCGCGAACCCGAAGCCGGTCTGGGTCTCGTCGCCGTCGTCGGCGAGGGTGCCGACCGAGCAGTAGCACCCGTTCTCGCGTCCGCTGACCCGGATGCCGTTGGTGGACGCCACGGCTGCTTCGCCGGACGCGTCGCTGTAGTTGGAGTCGTCGACACGCACCCGGGGATCGGCGGCGCGGGTGAGCCGCTCGAGCTCCTTGGCGAGCTCGATCTTGCGATCGGTGGGATACGCCGCGAGCGCGTCGTTCCACAGCTGCTGGGCAACCACGGGCACACCGTCGGCCTCGGCCAAGCCCGCCCACTCGTCCGGGGTGCCGAACGCGACGTTGTCGCGGGCCTCCGCGAGCACCGAGGCCACAGCCGCGTCGTCGAGCGTGCCGGCGTAGGCGAAGCCGGTGCGGCCATCGCGGATGACGCGGATGCCGATGCCCTCGCTCTGCGCGCTGACGAAGTGCTCGACCTCGCCCTCGTACACCCGGATGTCGGTCTCCTGCCCACGCGAGACGTAGGCCTCGATGTGCTCGCCCTTGCCGGCCTGGGCGATGACGCGGTCGGCGATCGCCTGCAGAGCCGGGGAGATCACGTTGTCGGTGGCTGTGCTCACGCGGCGGTCCCCCCGATGGTCATCGTCTTGACCCGCAACGTCGGCTGGCCGTCGCCGACCGGAACGCCCTGGCCATCCTTGCCGCACGTGCCCGGGTTGCCCATCGCGAAGTCGTTGCCCAGCCGCTCGATGTCGCGCAGCACCTGCGGACCGTTGCCGATCAGGTTGCCCTCGCGCAGCGGCTCGGTGATCTCGCCGTTCTCGATCAGGTAGGCCTCGGTCATGCCGAACACGAAGTCGCCGGTGGCGGTGTTGACGCTGCCGCCGCCGAGCTTGGCGACGTACACACCGTTCGGCGTGTCGCGGATGATGTCCTCCGGCGCCTCGGTGCCGTTGAGCACGTAGGTGTTCGTCATCCGCACCATCGGCAGATGCATGTAGCTCTGCCGGCGGCCGTTGCCGCTGTGCGCGTGGCCTTCCTTGCGGGCACGGAGGTGGTCCCACATGTAGTCGGTGAGCACGCCGTCCTTGATCAGCTCGTTGTACTGGCTGGCATGCCCCTCGTCGTCGATGCCGATGGCACCCCACTCGCCGGGCATCGTGCCGTCGTCGACCAGGGTCACCAACGGCGACGCCACCTGCTGGCCGACCTTGCCCGCGTACACGCTGGAGCTCTTCGCGACGAGGTCGGCCTCGAGCCCGTGACCGCACGCCTCGTGGAACAGCACGCCACCGCTGCCGGCCTTGATGACGACCGGGATGGAGCCGCTCGGTGCGGGCCTGGCCCGGAGCTTGGTGATGGCCTGCTGGGCGGCGCGACGGGCGAGCTCTTCGACGTCGTTGCTGTCGAACACCTCGAACCCGATGGTGTGACCGAGCGATTCGAACCCGGTCTGCATGCCGGCGTCGCCGTTGGCCACCACGCTGATCCGCAGCAGGTGACGCACCTGCTCGTCCTCTGCCAGCAGCCCGTCGCTGTTGGCGACGATGATCCGCTTGCGGCTGTCGCCGTAGCCGGCCGAGACCTGGCCGATGGCGCCCCCGGCCGAACGAGCCGCTTCGTCGACGCGCTGCAGCAGCGCGACCTTGGCGGCCTTGCCGACGGTGTCGGGGTAGATGGCCACGGTGTTCACCGGATGCGGCGCCGAGCGGTCGAGTGCGACGGTGCGCGTGCCTCCGCCGCCGTGGGCGGCGACGGCTCCTGCGGCCTGCGCGGCAGCCAGCAGCCCGGCCTCGCTGAGGTCGGCCGTGTACGCGAAACCGGTGGTGTCGCCACGGACGACGCGGATGCCCGCGCCGCGATCGCGCCCGCTGGTGACCTGCTCGACCCGACCGTCGTCGAGGCCGGCGGAAGTGGACGACTTGTCCTCGGCGTAGACCTCGGCGAAGTCACCGCCACCGCGCAGAGCTGTTCCGAGCACTCGTTCCAACACGTCCTGATCGATCACGCAGTTCAGCCTAACGACGCGAAGATTCCTCCAGTTCTCCCAACCTGGCTAACCTCGCACCCCTATGGCGCACGTGATCGAGGTCGGCCTCCGCGGGGAGGCACGGGTGACCGTCGCCGACGCCGACACCGCGCTCTCGCACGGCACCGGGTCGGTCCCGGTGTTCGCGACGCCGTGCATGGTCGCGCTCTGCGAGCAGGCGGCGATCGCCGCCATCGGGGATCGCCTGCCGCCCGGCATCACCACCGTCGGCATGCGCGTCCAGCTCGATCACCTGCAACCGACCGCTGTCGGGCACGAGGTGACCGCCGAGGCGTTCCTGAAGCACATCGAGGGCCGCCGGCTCACCTTCGCGGTGTCGGTGAACGACAACCGCGGGCTGGTCGCCGCCGGCAAGGTCACCCGGGTGATGGTCGACGTCGAACGGTTCATGGGCAAGACCGTCTGAGCGTTCGCGCTTGAGCGGGCGCATGGTTGGACCGATACAGCATCCATGCGCATGCGCGCGGTCAAGATGACGGCTCTGACTGTGCGCGGCGCGCTCGGCGTTGCCGGGCGCCCCAGCGGCGGGGCGCCGGCAGCGCCGGGCACTCCACACGGAGCGCCCACCGGCTCGGGCGCGGCGCCGTTCGAGCAGTGTCATCCGGCCTGACGACCTAGAGTTGACGCTCGTGTCTCTGCCCGTCGAGAACCAGCCCTCCAAGCTGCGCTCGCTGATCCCTTGGGTCCGGGAGATCGTCGTCATCGGCGTCGTCTACCTCGTCTACAGCTTCGTCCGCAACCAGTTCGGCTCGGCCAACCTGAAGATCGGCGACGAGCCGCGCCACGCGTTCCACAACGCCGTCGACGTGATCAAGATCGAGAAGTTCCTGCGGATCTTCCACGAGCAGACGATCCAGCGCTGGTTCCTCGACACGCCGTTCATCGAGTTCTTCAACATCTTCTACGGCACCGCGCACTTCATCGTCACCCTGGGGATCCTGATCTGGCTGTTCATCGCCAAGCGCGAGGAGTTCGGGCGCTGGCGAACCACGCTGATGGCCACCACGGTGCTCGCCCTGATCGGCTTCGCGCTGTTCCCACTGATGCCCCCTCGTCTGCTGAACGCGTACGCCCACGACTGCGGCCCGGGCACGGCGCACGAGATCTGCTACCGCTACGGCGGCGGCGAGCTGTCCGAGCAGCTGCACCAGCCCGACTACCACTTCGAGGACACCTTGCGCGAGGTCGGTGGGCTGTGGAACTTCGACTCGAAGAAGCTCGACAGCGTGTCCAACCAGTACGCGGCGATGCCGAGCCTGCACATCGGCTGGAGCACGTGGTGCATGCTCGTGTTGCTCCGGTTCGCCAAGCGCAAGCGCACGAAGGTCCTCGCCGTCGCCTATCCGCTGCTCACCCTCACCGTGATCGTCGCCACCGCCAACCACTACTTCCTCGATGCGCTCGGCGGGCTGGCGATCGTCGGGACGGGCTACTTGATCGGGCTCGGGTTGGAACGCCTGACCAACAGGACCCGTCCGCCAGAGGCCGACCCGGTCAGCGACGATGCCGTCCTCGTCAACTGAGCCCGGATCTGGTCACGGGCCGGCTGATCGCGAGGCGGCCGCACATGGGTCGACCGGTCATGAGTCGACTCGGCGGTTGACCCCGCGCAACATCGCGCTCACCGTCGGGCTGGCCGTGCTGCTGCACGCGCCAGCGCTGGTCCGCAAGGCTGCGCTGAACAGCGACGAGGCCACCATCGCGACGGTGGCGCGGATGATGCGCCACGGCGCGGACCTGTACACGACCACGGTCGATCGCAAGCCGCCGGGGGCCTTCACCCTCTACCGGCTGCTCGAGCCGATCTTCGGCGCGTGGACCCTCACGGCGGGACGTTGGGTGGCGCTCGCGGCCACGATCATCGCGATGTGGATCCTCGGCTTCGAGGCCCGCCGTCGCTGGCCGACGGTGTCGCCCGTCGCCGTCGCCGTCCTCGGCGTGATCGCGTTCTCGCTGCTGCCGGCGGAAGATTCGCGGGCCGTGGGATTCGAGGTGCTCGCGACGCTGCCCGCCGTCGGTGCGTTCGTGCTCGGGGCGCGACGCCGGTACTTCGTGGCCGGCCTCCTGCTCGGTGTCGCCGGGCTGTTCAAGCAGCCGATGCTGCTGGGCGGGATCCCGCTGGCGGTGCAGTGCCTGTGGCCGGTCCCCGTGGTCGGCGTCCAGTTGGCGACATGGGCGCGCCGCATCGGTCGGCTGGTCGTGGCCGGGGCGATCACCGTCGCCACGGTGATCGCCGGGCTCGCGCCGTTCGGGCTCCACAACGCCTGGGCGTGGTACGCCGGCAGCGGCGACAAGTACCTCAGCGGCACTCGGCTGACCACCGTCGTCATCGTCACCCTCGAGCAGATCGGCTCGTTCGCCGGGCTGACGATGGGTGTGCTGATCTTGGCCGTGCTCGTCTGGGGTCGGCATCGGCGCGTGCCGCTCGACCTCGCCGCGTGGCTCGTGGTGAGCGTGATCGCGACCGCGATCGGCCTGCGCTTCATCCTCCACTACTTCAACCAGGTGCTGCCCGCGCTGGTGCTGCTGGCCGCACCGGCGACGACGGCGGCGACGTTCTCGCTCACCGACGCGGCCGGACGCACGCGCGCCAAGGTGGCTCGTTTCGGCGCGCTGTGGCTGGCCGGCGGGGCGCTGTTCAGCCTGGCGACCCTGCTGCTGCCGACGGTGTTCTTCGACCTGCCGAACATCGCCGCGGTCACCCGCGCGGTCGACGCCAACAGCAAGCCCGGCGACCGGATCTTCGTGTGGGGCCAGGCCCCGGAGATCTACTGGACCAGCGACCGTGACCCGGCCACCCGCTACCCGCACGTCGGCTTCATCACCGGTGTCACGCCGAAGCGCCCGGGCGTGCCGGCGTACGTGCTGTCACAGGCCGGCGCCGCGGCGAACCTGCTCAGCGACCTGGAGAAGCACCGACCGACGCTCATCGTCGACGCGGCCATCGCCTCCGTGCGCGGCGGCAACCGCTACCCGCTGGCCACCAGCCCGATCGCCGCGTTCGTGGCGGCGAACTACTGCGAGTTCGCCGACGTCGACGGGATGCGGCTCCTGTCGCCGTGCACGTCGTCGGCATCGGCGTCGACGACGACGTCACCCGCGCCGTAGCCATCGCGCAGGGCGTGGCCGACGGACCGCAGCCAACCACGGATCCCGGCGAAGCGGTTGGTGGCGCCGAGCATCAGCAGCGCGATGGACCAGCCGGCGATCGCGTCGAGGACGTAGTGGTTTCCCGTCACGACGACGCAGAAGAAGATCAGCGCGGCGTGCAGCGGGCCGACGAAGCGCCACGGCTTGCCCTTGGCCCAACGCCACCAGACGACGCCGACCCACAGCGCGAACCCGCAGTGCAGGCTGGGCATCGCCGCGAACTGGTTGGTGAACGCGTCGAGCGCGACGGAGCCGGGCGACCACGGGCCATGGAACTTGACCAGGGTGTCGACCATGCCCGTGGGTCGGATCTCGCGATGCTGGGCGAGGATCCGGCCACCCCACGGCGCCCCGGCGTCGAGCAGACGAGGCGGCATCAGGGGGTAGAGGCGGAACAGCACGAGGGCGACGGGGAGCTGCAGGAGCAGCGCGCCGACCCAGCGCCAGGCCTGCCGCCACGGCGCCTTGATCAGCACGAGGGCCACGAGGGCGAACGTCATCGCCTGATGGGCCCACGAGTAGTAGGCGTTGGCGAACCGGATCACGATGCCGTATCCGAGGAACGCGTGCTGCAGGCCGTGCTCGAAGTCGAGGCCGAGCGCGTGCTCCACCTTCAACACGGTGAGCGCGTGACGGAACGGCTCGACGGGCAACCCACGCGAGAACACGTCGTCACCGGCACCGACGCGCAGCTGGCGGTAGGCGCTGTAGATCCCCAGGACGACGAGCAATGCGCCGATCCGCACGACGATCGGAACGCGACGATCTCGGGGCCGATCATCGGCTCGG
This sequence comes from Ilumatobacteraceae bacterium, assembly GCA_025463305.1. Next base: position 30,955 of record JAOBWK010000012.1, on the reverse strand, counting down.
CGCCCCGGGTGATGCGACGCGCTGAGCTCCCTCGCATCGGCAGCGAGGTCGTCGGTCGCCTCCTGACCAGGGGCGAAGTCGTCGAGCTTGGAGATGATGGTCATAGACGTTACGTGCAGGTACCCAGCAGCGACTACCTCCGAACACGGGTAGAGGGGTATCGTCAGGAGCGCTATGACGCTTGAATCGATCGGCCAGCCGGCTGATCTCCGCCCCCTCTCCTACCCCGAGCTCGACGATCTCGCCGGGGAGATCCGGGACTTCGTCGTGAACGCCGTCGCCGAGAACGCGGGCCATCTCGGATCCAACCTCGGTGCCGTCGAGCTGACGCTGGCGCTGCACCGCGTGTTCGAGTCACCACGCGACGCGATCCTGTGGGACACCGGCCACCAGGCCTACATCCACAAGATCGTCACCGGGCGACGCCAGCAGTTCGAGCACCTGCGCCAGGCCAACGGCCTCTCCGGGTATCCCAGCCGGGAGGAGAGCAAGCACGACTTCGTCGAGAACAGCCACGCCAGCACGATCCTGTCGTACGCCTACGGCCTCGCTGCGGCGCGCGATGCCGGGGTCGACGGCGATCGGCGACACATCGTCGCGGTGATCGGCGACGGCTCGATGACGGGCGGGATGGCCTACGAGGCGCTGAACAACCTCGGCCACAGCAAGCGTCGGGTGATCGTGGTCCTCAACGACAACGGGCGCAGCTACGCACCGACCATCTCCAACCTGACCACCGCTGCGTCGGCACCGATGCCCCTCCCGCCGGTGTCGGCGATCGAGGCCGGCGAGCCCGCCTCACTGCCGGGTCGAATCACCGAGAAGCTCAGCCACAGCCTGACCAACATCCGGCTCAACCCCACGTACGTGCGTCGCCAGCGCCGGATCGAACGGTTCCTGCGCGACCTGCCCGTCGTCGGACCGCAGGCCGAGAAGGGCATGGAGGCGTTCAAGGCCGCCGTGCGCGAGTTCCTCCAGCCGCCGTCGTTCTTCGAGGCGCTCGGTGTCCGCTACGTCGGCCCCGTCGACGGGCACAACATCGAGGAGCTCGAGGTCGCCCTGCGCAACGCGATCGAACTGTCGGCCGAAGGCCCGATCTGCGTGCACGTGATGACGCAGAAAGGCCGCGGCTACCCGCCGGCCGAGGACGACGACGAGAAGCACCTGCACGACGCACCGATCTTCGACCCCAGCATCGGACCGCCGAAGTTCCTGCCGACCGGCTACACCCAGGCGTTCTCCGAGGCGATCATCAAGGAGGCCGAGTCGGACTCGAGGATCGTGGCCATCACGGCGGCGATGCCGGGCCCGACCGGGCTGATCCCATTCGAGACCCGGTTCCCCGAGCGGTTCTTCGACGTCGGCATCGCCGAGCAGCACGCCGTCACCGGTGCGGCCGGGATGGCGATGGGCGGCCTCCGGCCGATCGTCGCGATCTACTCGACGTTCCTGTCGCGGGCGTGGGACCAGGTCGTCTACGACGTCGCCCTGCACCGCCTCCCGGTCATCTTCTGCCTCGACCGCGCCGGCATCACCGGCGACGACGGCCCGAGCCACCACGGCGTGTACGACATGGCGCTGCTGTCGAAGGTGCCCGGCATGCGCGTGCTCGCGCCATCGAGCGCCCAGGACCTGCAAGTGATGCTGCACGATGCTGTCTCGCTGGCGGACACCGGTCCGGTGATGATCCGCTACGCACGGGGCGCGGCTCGCCAGGTCGGCGAGCACGAGGTCGGCGTCGGCCTGCTCGCTCGGTCGATGCGCACGGCCACGGAGCCTGCTGCGTCGGTGTGCATCCTTGCGATCGGCAAGATGGTCGGCGCCGCCGACAGGGCAGCCGAGGCGCTCGCCACGTCCGGTGTAGACGTCAGCCTCTGGGACGTCCGCTGCTGCGCTCCCCTCGACCCGGCGATGATCACTGCGGCCGCCGGCCATCGCGCCGTGCTCACCATCGAAGACGGTGTGCGCGAGGGCGGGATCGGGATGAGCATCGCCGATCAGGTGCACGCGATCACTCCGGCAACACAGGTCGAAGTGCTCGGCATCCCCACCCGGTTCATCCCGCAGGGCAAGGCCGATCACATCCTCGCCCGGCTCGGACTCGATGCTGACGGCATCGAGGCCAGCGTGCGATCCTTGATCCCGTGACCGACGCTGCTCCGAACGTGCCCGACCTGTCCCGCGAGCTCGAGTTCGCGCGTCTACTCGCCGACGTCGCCGACGAGATCACCCTGCCGCTGTACGAGCGCCGCGAGTTCGTGGTCGACCGCAAGCCCGATCGCAGCGAGGTCACCATCGCCGATCGCAACTGCGAGGCGGCCCTGCGCGAACGGGTCGAGGCCGAGTTCCCGGAGCACACGTTCTTCGGCGAGGAGGCCGGCGTCTCCGGTGGCACCGACTCACCATGGCGCTGGATCGTCGACCCCATCGATGGCACCACCAACTTCGTGCGCGGCGTACCGGTGTGGGCGACGTTGATCGCGCTCACCCACTGCGAGCTCGGTCCGGTGGTCGGCGTGGTCTCGGCACCGGCCATGCAACGCCGCTGGTGGGCCGCCGCCGGCATCGGTTCGTTCGTGAACGGCATGCCGATCCGGGTGTCCACCATCGACTCACTGACCGACGGCCAGGTCTGCATCACCTACAGCCCGGGCTGGGACACCGTCGGCAAGACCCAGCAGTTGGTCGCGCTCCAGCAGGCCGCGTACCGCACCCGCGGGTTCGGCGACTTCTGGCAGCACATGCTCGTGGCCGAGGGCGCAGTCGAGATCGCCGTCGACGCGATCGGTGTGCAGCCCTACGACCTCGCCGCTCCCCAGGTGGTGGTCGAGCAGGCCGGCGGCACGTGGACCGACCGCCACGGCGAGCGCACCTTCGAGCACGACTCCGCGGTCAGCTCGAACGGCCTCCTCCACGCCGTTGCGATGTCGTACCTCAACGGCTGACCGGGCGGTCGCTCGACCCGCTGCCGTTGCTACACGCCGACGGTGGCGAGGAGCTCCTCGAGGCACGGCACGACGGGGTTGTCGATCCAGACGATCTGGTCGGCGGGCATGTGGCCGCGGTCGACGAGGCGGTTCATCACGCGCACCACGATCGCTGCGTAGCGGGCCGCTGCGAACACCTCGTACCAACTGGTGTCGCCCACCGTGGTGCCGGTCAGCTGCTCGTAGAGCGCGGTCTGCTCCTCGCGCGTCGGCTCGCCGGGCAGACGCCCGACGCCCGAGGACTCGTGCGCCCAGCGATCGAACATCAGCCACCAGCCGAGGTCCTGCTCGGGGGACGAGATCGAGGCGGCCTCGAAGTCGGTGACGCAGGCCGCGTGGTCGTCCTGCCAGATCACGTTGCCGACCCGGGAGTCGCCCCAGTTGAGCGTGAGGCGGGTCGTCTCCGGCATCGTCGCATCGAGCCAGGCGAGCGCTCGGGCGAGTGGCGGGTGCACACGACCGGCGAGCTCGCGCTCGGCGTACGACGCCCAGAGGTCGAACTGGCGACGCAGCGACGGCTCGGAGCCGGCCGTGAGCCATTGCAGCCCGGCGGCTTGCCAGTCGATCCCGTGCACGGTGGCGAGCATCCGCACACCGTCGTCGACCATCGTGCGTCGGGCCTCCGGAGCGAGCTCGGTGAAGAACCCGTCGAGCGTGTACATCGGCGACTCGATCGGCACCACACCTTCGACGAAGCCCATCACGAAAAACCGCGTGCCGAGCACCGCAGAGTCGGGCTCGTAGCCGTGAAGCGGGGCGAGCGGCAGCGACGAGGACGAGGCGATGGCCTCCATCACGCGGTACTGGATCTCGACCTCGATGGTGAGCCCGTCGACCTGGCTCGGGTACACCGGTGGATCGGGGGTCTCCTTGCGGAGCACGAACTTCTCGTCGTGCTCGACGCCGTCCGCCGTCCACGTCCCGGCGAGGATGACGGTCTCGGCGGAGAACCCGCTGCCCGGCTTGCCGTGCTGGCGCAGGCGGAGCCCAGTGGCACCACCGAGGCGCGGCTCGAGCCATCGCTCGAGGGCGGTGAGCTGTGCATCAGCCTGGGGATCGGCGGGGGGTCCGACCGGCGGATCGGGGAGCACGTCGATCGGTCGGGTGTCGTCGGTCGTCCTGGTGTCGTCGGTCGTCACGGCGACCGTTCTACCGCACGTCTGCAGACGGTGCCGAGGCGGCGTGCAGCGCGTCGATGAGCACGGCCAGGCGCACGCTCTCGGTGCGGCCGAACACCGGCGCCGCCTCGCCCCGCACGACCGTGGCGAACTGCTCCATCATGCCGACGAACGCGTTCGCGCCCTCGACCTCGATCGTCTCGACGGTGTCATCGCGACGCTGGACGAGGATCTGCGAGGGCGTCTCCGGACCCGGTGCGTGCCATCCGGGGACGGTGATCACGCCCTCGGTCCCGGTGAGCTCGAGGATCCGTCGTGAGGGCGCCTCGAAGCTGACCTCGAAGGCGCTGCCGACCCCGGAACCCCAGTCGACGAAACCGCTCATCGCGACATCGACGCCCGCGACGTTGCGGGTCGCCGCCGCGGCAACATCCACGTGGTCGCGGCCGACCATCATCATCGGCGGCGCGAGGCAGTAGATGCCGACGTCGAACAGCGCACCCGCGCCGCGCTCGTCGAGGCGGTGGTCGGTGGGATCGCTCGAAGCGTAGGTGAAGGCGCTGCGAACGGTGTCGAGGCGACCGATCGAACCGTCGGCAACGAGCTGGAGGATCCGCCTCGCACGTGGGTGGTGCGGCCACATGTACGCCTCCAGCAGGACCCGGTCGGCGGCGACAGCAGCGTCGAAGACCTCGATCGTGTCGGCGGCGGAGAGCGTCAACGGCTTCTCGCACAGCACGTGCTTGCCGGCGGCGAGCGCCGCGAGGATCCACGGCTTGTGGCCGCTGTTCGGCAGCGGGATGTAGACGGCGTCGACGTCGTCGCGACGGAGCAGATCGGTGTACGGCCGGGTGTCGCCGGCGTCGCGGCTCGCCTCGGCGACGACCTCGTGACCGGCAGCCGCACGGAACGCGGGAGCCAACGACTTGCGGTAGATCCGCGAGGTGGCGCCGAGCACGCCCCATCGGAGCGTCGAAGAGGTGTGTGGGTCCATGGCGCACCGGTGTAGCACGGCGCGCCGCGAGGCGACGCGATCTGGTCAACTGGATGCGTGTCCGATCTCGTCATCCGCAACGCCCGGCTCGTCGACGGCACCGGCGCGCCGGCACGCATGGCCGACGTCACCGTCGACGGCGGCATCATCGTCGGCGTCGACATGGCGGGCACCGCAGCGCTCGCCGGGGCACACCGCAGGATCGACGCGGATGGGCTCCTGCTCACCCCCGGCTGGGTCGACGTGCACACCCACTACGACGCCCAGGTGAGCTGGGATCCGTGGATGACGCCGTCGTCGTGGCACGGCGTGACCACGGTGGTGATGGGCAACTGCGGCGTCGGGTTCGCGCCCACCGCACCCGATCGGCACGAGTGGTTGATCGAGCTGATGGAGGGCGTCGAGGACATCCCGGGTTCGGCGATGACCGAGGGCATCACGTGGGACTGGTCGACGTTCCCCGAGTACCTCGCCGCGGTCGCGGCGCAACCGCACGTGCTCGACATCGGCGCGCAGATCGCCCACGGGCCGCTGCGCGCGTTCGTGATGGGCGAGCGCGGCGCCACCAACGAGACCGCGACCGACGACGACATCGCGCGCATGGCGCTGCTCGTCGAGGAGGCGCTGGGCGCCGGCGCGCTCGGGTTCAGCACGAGCCGCACGCCGCTGCACCGCAGCAAGGGCGGCGAGCTCGTCCCTGGCACGACCGCCGGCGCCGATGAGCTGCTCGGCATCGGCGCGGCCATCCGCCGCGCCGGCCACGGCGTGTTCCAGTTCGCCCCCGAGCACGCCAACCTGCCGGTCACCGAATGGCCCTGGATGCGCGAGCTCGCCGCACTCACCGGCCAGCCGGTCAGCGTGAACCTCAACCAGCCGGACTCCGCCCCGGAGGTGTGGCGGCGGGTGCTGCAGCTCCTCGACGAGGCAGCGGCGGACGGACTGCCGATCTACGCGCAGGTGGCCGGTCGTTCGATCGGGATCCTGTACTGCCTGCACGGCAGCGTGCACCCGCTGCTGTTCCACCCCGCGTACGCGGAGGTCGCGCACCTGCCGATGCCCGCCCGCCTCGCTGCGCTCGCCGATCCGGCACGGCGGCGGCGCATCATCGAGGACGTTCCCGACGACGGCGGCTTCTTCCGTGCCGTCGTGCTCGACAAGCTCGACCGTGTCTACCCCGTCGACCGCGACGACATCGACTACGAGCCCGACGCGAGCGCATCGGTGCTCGCTCGCGCTCGCGCCAGCGGCACGCCGCCGATGGCGCTGCTGCTCGACACGCTCACCGCGGCCGACGGCAACGGGATGATCTACGCGCCGTTCTTCAACTACGCGTACGGCGACCTGTCGATGACCTACGAGGTGACGCGTCACGAGCGCACCCGCATGGGGCTGAGCGACGCCGGCGCGCACTGCGGAGCCATCTGCGACGGCGGTACGCCCACGTTCATGGTCACCCACTGGACCCGCGACCGTACGCGCGGTCCCCGGCTCCCGCTCGAGCACGTCGTGCACCGCCAGACCCAGCAGACCGCTGCGCTGTACGGGCTGCACGACCGCGGCGCCGTGATCCCGGGCCAGCGCGCCGACCTCGCCTTGATCGACTACGACGCGCTGTCGTTCGACGCGCCGCGCATGGTGTTCGACCTCCCTGCCGAAGGCCGCCGGCTCGTGCAGCACGCGCGCGGCTATCGCGCGGTCTTCGTCAGCGGCGAGCAGACCGTCGCCGACGACGAGCTCACCGGCGCACTGCCCGGCCGGCTGATCCGCGGGCCCCAGCGCTGCTGACCCGGCGCTCAAATCGGTCCATCGGTCGACGAGGCGGCGGCGTAATGTCCGGATCGTGCTGGACCGTGCTGCGTACCTGTCGACGATCGAGACCGAGACCAACCGCCTCGCCGCCGCAGCGGCGGCTGCCGGCCCAGGAGCCCGTGTCCCGACGTGTCCCGAATGGACCGTTCGCGACCTCGTGCTGCACCAGGGCGAGGTGCATCGGTGGGCCACTGCCGTTGTCGCCGGCGCCATTCCCAAGCCGTCAGCGGTCCCGGACGACACACTCGGCCCGCTGCCGGACGACAGCGGGTTGCTGGCCTGGTTCGCGGACGGATCGGCAGCGCTGGTCGCCGCGCTCCGATCGGCACCCGACGACCTCGGCGCCTTCATGTTCCTCACCGACCCACCGGCGTCGCCACCGCTGTTCTGGGCGCGGCGTCAGGCCCACGAGACCGGCATGCACCGCGTCGACGCCGAGTCGGCCGCCGGGACGCTCACTCCGTTCGATCCGGTGACGGCCACGGACGGCATCGACGAGATGCTCACCGGGTTCGTGCCGCGCAAGCACATGACGCTCCGCTCGCCGACGGTGCGCACCCTCGCCGTGCAGCTGACCGATCGCCCGGAAGCATGGCACCTCACCGTGGGCCCGGATCCCGTCGTCACGCTGCGCACGCGCGTCGATGCCGAGTGCATCGTGCGCGGCACCGCCAACGACGTCCACCTCGCCCTCTGGAACCGCCTCGGCGCCGGATCGCTCACCGTCTCGGGCGACCCATCGGTGCTCGACCTCTTCCAGGACACGATCCGGATCAGCTGGAACTGACCGTTGCCCGTGATCGATCGGCCGATGCGGCCGGGACGACCTCAGTGGTAGAAGGGTGACTCGCCCGTGGCGTGGTCGGTGAGGTCGCGGACGCGGTCGATGCCGACGACCTGATCGACCAGCATCGTCTGCACGCCCTCGAGCATCGTCTGGCGGCTCATCGAGCAGCCGTGGCAGCCGCCGCCCATGGTCATGTACGCGGTGCCCTCGGTGTCGTGGCCGACGTAGGTGACGAACCCACCGTGCGCGGCGAGCGCCGGGTTGACCTCGGCAGCGACGATGGCCTCGACCTCGGCCGACAGCTCGTCGTCGCGGACGAGGCCCTCGATCGAGGGCGCGAGCGGCTTGTTCGGGTTGCGGATGACGAGGCCCTGTGAGGCGGTGAAGTCGAGCGTGGCGCCGGTGAGCAGATCGATGTCCTTCGCCGGGACGATGACCTTCAGCCCGTCGTGGGTGCGCACCTGGTCGCTGAACGCGGCCTTCGTGGTGATCTCGAACGAGAGGTCGTAGCGGAACTCCTCACCCGGATCGCTGACGATCTCGAGCCGCAGGCCGAGGCGATCGGTCTCGGGCTCGTCGTCGCGCATCGTGATGATCTGCTCATGCGCTGCAGCGGTGATGGAGATGATGGTGTCGGTCTCGGCCGGCGCAGACAGTGGGCTCACGCCGAAAACGTTATCGCCGCATGCCCGGGCGCGGTCGCATCAGCGCGACCCGCCGCCGTCGCACTCGATCCGCTGCCCGGTCACGTAGCCGGCACCCTCGCTGCACAGCCAGAGCACGACGTTGGCGACGTCGATCGGCTGGCAGACCCGGCCGAACGGGGATCCAGCGTCGAGCGAACGCAGGTCGTCGAGCTCGCGCTTGCCGGTCATCGCCCGAGCCATCCGCACACCCATGTCGGTCTCGACGAGCCCTGGCGCGACGACGTTGACGTGGATGCCGTGACGCTGCTCCTCCTTGGCGAGCGTGCTCGCCAGCGCCTCGAGCGCCGCCTTGGCCATTTTGTACGGCGCGCCGTAGGCCGCCATCATCGAGGTCGCGACGGACGAGATCATCACGATGTCGCCACGCGCCTGCTCGCGCATCGAGGGGAGCACCAGGCGCGAGACGTGGTGGGCGCTGAACGCGTGGGTGGCCATCACCCGCACGATCTCCGCCGGATCGGTGTCAGCGACGGCCAGGCCGCGTGATGCGATGCCCGCGTTGAGCACGAGCAGGTCGACCGGTCCGAGGTCGGACGTGACCGCAGCGACCATCGCCGCATCGGCATCAGCGTCGTCGACCGACGCCGCGTAGGCAACGGCCCGGCCACCCGCCTCGGTGATCATCGAGACCGTGTCGGCTGCCGCGTCGTGGTCGCGTCGGTAGTTCACCGCGACAGCGGCGCCCTGGGCGGCGAGCAGCTCGCAGATGGACCGGCCGATGCCCCGGCCACCGCCGGTCACCAGCGCGACGCGCCCCTCGAGTTGCCCCATCGTTCCACCCCCACATGACGTGCGCCGACGCCTCGTATGCCAACCTAGCCAGATGCAAGAGGGCAGCCGGAAGGCGATCATCGCCGCGTTCTTCGCCAACCTCGGCATCGCTCTCTCGAAGTTCGTCGGCTTCCTGATCACCGGTTCGGCCGGGCTCCTCGCCGAGGCCGCGCACTCGCTCGCCGACACCGGCAACCAGGCCCTGCTCATGCTCGGCGGCAAGCGCGCCCGGCAGCGCCCGACGGAACGACACCAGTTCGGATTCGGCAACGAGCGCTACTTCTGGGCGTTCGTGGTGGCCCTCGTGCTGTTCAGCATGGGCGGGCTGTTCGCGCTCTACGAGGGCATCCAGAAGCTCGCCCATCCGCACGAAGCCGACAGCATCGGCGTGGCGATCGGCATCCTCCTCGCCGCGGTCGCGCTCGAATCGTTCTCGCTGACGACCGCCGTCAAGGAGGTCCGGCACATCAAGCCGGCGGACATGTCGTACTGGACCTTCGTGCGCACGGCCAAGCAGCCGGAGCTACCGATCGTGCTCCTCGAAGACGTCGGCGCCGAGATCGGCCTGCTGTTCGCGCTGTTCGGTCTGCTGATGACGCACTTCACCGGCAACCCGCGCTGGGACGCCGTCGGCTCGGTGGCCATCGGCATCCTCCTCGTGATCATCGCCTGCATCCTGGCGGTGCGGATGAAGGCGCTGCTGATCGGCGAGTCGGCGTCGCAGACCGATCAGGACGCCATCGCCGCCGCGCTCACGTCGGCCGATCGGGTCGAGCGCATCATCCACCTCCGCACGATCTACTTCGGGCCGGAGGAGCTGCTGGTGGCCGCCAAGCTGGGCTTCGCGCCGGACCTCACCGTCGCCGAGCTCGCCGTCGCCGTCGATGCGGCCGAGGCCGCGGTGCGAGCAGCGGTGCCCACCGTCGATCTGATCTACATCGAGCCCGACCTCTACCGCGAGACGGTGTGAGCTCGCGGCGGTCGATGGTCACCGGCGCGCTGACCGTCGCCGTCACCATCGTCATCTTCTCGTTCGCCTCCACGCTCGTGAAGCGCGCCGACACGGCCGCCGAGCTCGTCGCGTTCTGGCGGATGGTCATCACCGCGTTGGTCTGGAACGGCCTCGTGCTCGCCCGCGGTGGCCGACCGAGCTGGCGCAACATCCGCCGCGCCGCGCTGCCCGGCGTGTTCTTCGGGCTCGACATCGCGTTCTTCTACCTCGGCGCCACCCACAACACGGTGGCCAACGCCGAGATGATCGGCGCGATGACGCCGTTCATCGTCGTGCCGATCGGTGCCAAGTTCTTCGGCGAGCGGCTCAACCCGCGGGCGCTGTTCTTCGCCCTGTTCGCGCTGGGTGGCGTGGCGATGGTGCTGTTCGGGGCACCGGCCAACGGCGACGCGTCGCTGCGCGGCTGCCTGTTCGGCGTGATCGCGCTCGCCTGTTGGTCGGGGTACATCTCCGGCACCCGTCACGTGCGCGGCGAGATGGACGTCGCCGACTACATGGCGGCGATGACGCCGACGGCGACCCTCGCCGTGCTGCCGCTCGCGCTCCTCCACGGCCACATCGTGTCGATCACCATGCACGGCTGGCTGTACATCGTGCTGCTCACGATGATGACCGGCGTGGTGGCCCACGGCCTGATGGTGCTGGCCCAGGCGACGATCCCGATCGGCACCATCGGCATCGCCCAGATCGCCCAACCGGCGCTCGCCGCGCTGTGGTCGTTCATCCTGCTCGACGAGACCCTGCACGGCCTGCAGATCGCCGGGATGGTGCTGGTGCTGGCCGGGCTGCTCGGCTTCGTGCTCCTCAACCAGCGCGGTCGCGCCCCGATGGACGCGGCCGAAGAAGTCGTGGAGACAATCGAGGGCACCGGCGCTACGGTGTGAGCACAACTCACGGGGAGCTCGCAGGTACGGCGGGCTGAGAGGGCGCCCGCCGGCGCCGACCCTTCAACCTGATCTGGGTAATGCCAGCGGAGGGAACGGGAATCGTGCCGCACTGGGCCGTGATCATCACTGGTGGATCGCCGTTGGCGACGGGCGTTGCCGCGCACCTGCCGACGGAGCGGTTCGTCATCGCGGCCGACTCCGGACTCGATCACGCCATCGCAGCGGGCATCGTCCCCGATCTCGTCGTGGGCGACCTCGACTCCGTCAGCGCAGCGGGTGTCGCCTGGGCCCGAGAGCGGGCCATCCCGTTCGACGTCTACCCGACCGACAAGGACCTCACCGACACCCAGATCGCGCTCGGCGCAGCGTGGGCCCGCCAGCTCCACCACGTGTTGCTCGTGGGTGGCGGCGGCGACCGTCTCGATCACTCGATCAGCGCACTGACCGCGCTCGGCCATCCGTCGCTCGGCGACTGCAGGGCGGTGCGCGCGATCTGGGGCACCGCGATGGTGCACGTCCTCCACGCCCCGGGCTACTGGGAGCCCGACATCGCGATCGGCCAGACGTTCTCGCTCCTCGCCCTCCACGGGGAGTGCTCGCGAGTGACGCTCGCCGGCGCGCAGTGGCCGCTCGCCGACGCCGACATCGAACCCGGATCCAGCCTCGGCGTCAGCAACGTCGCCACCGACACCGTCCGCCTGTCCGTCGGCTCGGGCGTGCTCACCCTCGTCGTCCCGTACTTCCTCCAGCCCGCACCAGGAGCCATCACATGAGAACCCCGATCAGCCGGACCACTGGCATCAGCCGCCGATCGATGCTCGCGCTCGCGCTGGCGTCGTCGCTCGGCATCGCCGCCTGCTCGAGCGACAGCACGTCGAGCGCCACCACGACCGCCGCGACGACAGCCGCGACGTCGAGCGGTTCGACGACCCCGCCGTCGGGCGTGCCGGCATCCGGCACGACGTTGACGATCGTCGCCTACGACTCGTTCACAGTGGATCCGAAGTCGTTCGACAGCTTCACCGCGGCCACCGGCCTGCACGTCAAGATCGTCACGGCCGGCGACGCCGGGGCGATGCTCTCCAAGGCCGCGCTCACCGCCGGCAACCCCGAGGGCGACGTCATGTGGGGCGTCGACAACACCCTGCTGTCGCGTGCCCTCGCATCGAAGGTCTACGAGCCGTACACCTCGCCCGACCTGTCGGCGCTCGCCACGGATGCCACTGCGCTGATCCCCGGCCACGAGGCCACGCCCGTCGACGAGGGCGATGTGTGCGTGAACTACGACATCGGCTGGCTGCAGGACCATCACCTCGACGTGCCGAAGACGCTGCAGGACCTCACCGACCCGAAGTACAAGGACCTCCTCGTCACCGAGAACCCGGCCACCAGCTCGACCGGGCTCGCGTTCCTCCTCGCCACCGTCGCCCGCTTCGGCACCGACGGCTGGCAGCAGTACTGGAAGGACCTGCGCGCCAACGGCGTCAAGGTCGTCGACGGCTGGGACGAGGCGTACGACGAGGACTTCTCCGGGTCGACCGGCAAGGGCCCGCGTCCGCTCGTGGTGAGCTACGGATCCAGCCCGCCGGCCGAGGTGATCTACGGCGACCCGAAGCCCACCACCGCGCCCACCGGCGTGATGGGGGCGAGCTGCTTCCACCAGGTCGAGTTCGCGGGCATCCTGCGCGGCACGAAGCACGCGGCTGACGCCGGCAAGCTGATCGACTTCCTGATCTCGAAGGAGTTCCAGGAGACGCTGCCACTGACGCTCTTCGTCTACCCGGCGCGCACCGACGCGGCCGTTCCGGACGAGTTCACCAAGTACGCCGTGCGGCCGACCGGTTCGCCCACCGTCAGCCCGGCCGACATCGAGGCCCACTCGAAGGACTGGATCGCGACCTGGACGGACATCACCATCCGGTGACGACGACCGTCCCGCACACGCCGCCGCAGGAGCGGCTCGGGCACGAACCGCGCGGCAACCGGCTGCCGCGATGGGTGATCGGCGCGCTCGCCGCGCCGGCCATCGTGTTCATCGGGTTGTTCTACGCCTGGCCCGTCATCGCGCTCGCGCACCGTGCGGTGACGGCGGAGGCGTGGCACGAGGTCGTGCACGACCGCTCGCTGCGCCGCATCCTCTGGTTCACCGCGTGGCAGGCGACGCTCAGCACCGCCGCAACCATCGTCATCGGCCTGGTGCCCGCCTGGGTGCTGGCGCGTCACGAGTTCGTCGGCCGGCGCTGGCTCACCGCGCTCGTCACCGTGCCGTTCGTGCTGCCCACCGTCGTCGTCGGCGCAGCGTTCCTCGCGCTGCTCCCCCGCTCACTCGACCAGAGCGTGCTCGCGATCCTCATCGCCCACGTGTTCTTCAACGTGGCCGTGGTGGTGCGCGGCGTCGGTGGGCTCTGGAGTGAGCTGCCCACCGATCTGAATGCCGCCGCGCGCACGCTCGGCGCCGGGCCGTGGCGGGCGATGCGCGAGGTGACGTTGCCGCTGCTGGCACCGGCGATCGAGGCGTCTGCCAGCGTCGTGTTCCTGTTCACGTTCACGTCGTTCGGCGTCGTGCGGATCCTCGGGGGCCCGGCGCACCCGACCCTCGAGGTCGAGATCTGGCAGCGCGCGACCCGCTTCGGCGATGTCGGTGTCGCGGCCATCGTGTCACTCGCCCAGCTGCTCGTGCTCGGCATCGCCGTCGCCTGGTTCACGCGCATCCAGGCCCGGCACCGCAGCACCATCGGGCTCCGGCCAATCGAGAACCGGCGCCGGCTGCGGCACCGGCGCGAACGCCTGCTCGTCGGGCTGTGCATCGTCGCGATGGTGGCTGCGATCGCGGCGCCGCTCGGCGCGCTGGTCGAGCGCAGCACGCGCACCAGCGACGGTGGCCACTCGCTCGCCGCGTGGCGGGCCGTGTTCGGAGGCCAGCAGGCAACCGCCGGGCGGCCGACCGCCGGCGCCTCGCTCGATCCGCTGGGATCGCTGTACACATCGTTGCGCTTCGCGGTGATCGCCACGCTGATCAGCGTCGTGATCGGCGGATGCGTCTCGCTCGCGATCGCCGCCTCCGGTCGTGGGCGGCGGACCAACCGGTTCGGTCGGGCCCTCGACACGGGCGTGATGCTGCCGCTCGGCACCAGCGCGGTCACGATCGGCTTCGGGCTGATCGTCGCCTTCGCGGTGGCGCCGCTCGACTGGCGGGCTGCGCCGCTGCTCATCCCGCTCGGCCACGCGCTGGTCGCGACCCCGTTCGTCGTGCGCGTCGTGCTGCCGACGTTGCGATCAGTCGATCCACGGCTGCGCGACGCCGCGGCCACGTTGGGCGCACCGCCGTTGCGAGCGTGGCGTGAGATCGACGTGCGGCTGATGGCGCCGGCGTTGCTGACGGGTGCCGGTTTCGCCGCGGCGATCTCGCTGGGCGAGTTCGGCGCGACCACGTTCCTCACCCGGGCGGGTCGGGCCACCCTCCCGATCGCGATCGAGCAGCTGCTCGGGCGGCCCACTGCGGCGCTGCACGCCCAGGGCTACGTGCTGGCCACGGTGCTGGCAATGCTGACGTTCCTGGTGATCGGCGCGTTCGAGGCGCTGCGCGGACTGGGTCGTCGCCGTGGTTGACCCGTCGAGCGGCGACATCGAACCGCCGATGACCGGATCGATGCCCGGCGTGGCGCGCGTGGACGTCCGCGAGGTGACGGTGGCGTTCGACCATCGCGTCGTGCTCGACCGCGTCAGCTTGCGGGTCGAGGCCGGCGAGATCGTCGCGCTGCTGGGTCCGTCGGGCTCGGGCAAGAGCACGCTGCTCCGCGTCATCGCCGGGCTGCTCCGCCAGGACGCCGGGACGGTGACGATCGACGGCGCGGCGGTCGACGATGTGCCGACCCATCGCCGCGGCGTCGGCATGGTGTTCCAGGACGAGCAGCTGTTCCCGCATCGCAGCGTGGGTCGGAACATCGAGTTCGGGCTGCGCATGCATCGTCGTCCGCGTGCAGAGCGCGCTGTCCGCGTCAGCGAGCTGCTCGACCTCGTCGGCCTCCCGGGCTTCGCCGAGCGGCGCGTGGGCGAGCTGTCGGGCGGCGAGGCCAAGCGGGTCGCGCTGGCGCGCACGCTCGCACCCTCCCCGCGCATCGTGCTGCTCGACGAGCCGCTGACGGGCCTCGACCGCGACCTGCACGATCAGCTCGCTGGCGAGCTCGCTCGGTTGCTGCGCGCCACGGACACGACGGCGATCCTCGTCACCCACGACGCCGGAGAGGCCGCGACCATCGCGTCGCGCGTGCTCACGCTCGGGGATCTGCGAGCTCGTTGAGCGGCGCGGCGAGATGGGCTCGCTGGACCTCCTCCACCGCGGCCTGGAGCGCACGTGCCATGTCGAGGTCCTGCAGCGCCTGCCGGCGACGGGCGTCGTTCTGGGCGAGGACGAGCCGCGGATCCGGCATCTCCGTCGTCAGCGCTCGGAATCGAACATCGAGCACCGCCTGTTCGGCCCTCGCCGCGAGCTGATGCATCGTCGCGATGAACGCACGGACGCGCTCGACGGAATCGGCGTCGAAGTCGACGAGCCCGCAGTCGACGACGCCATCGATGGCCGGGCTCTCGCCCGGCGTGAGCACGCGGAGCAGCTCGCTGTCGACGATGCGATCGATCTCGGCCACCACGTCGCGGCGCAGGTTCGCGAACCGATCATCGGCATCGGCCAGCACGCCCGACGCCAGGTGCGCGGCGCTCCAATCCGGACCCTGCGTCGGTCGTTGGCCGACGCGGACCTCGAGCGTGCAGATGAACGCGTCGAGCTGTTCGTGCAGCCGTCGGCGGAGCAGTCGGGCGTGCTCGTGCATGTCGACACAACGCGGGTCGACGTCGGGATCACAGTGACGGAGCACGGCGAGCCGGTCCTCCACCGCGGCCACCTCGTCGCGCAGCTCGAGCTCGATCCGCGGCGGCAGCAGGTGCACCCTCGCGTGCACCGTGACCACGTCGCGCCCGTCGTCGAGCAACTTCGTGCGGAGCACGGCCTTGGCCGTGACCCGCCGCCTCGCCTCGGCGAGCGCAGCCCGCTCGTCGGCGTCGTGGCCCAATCCCTCATGACCGCAATCGATGTCCGCCATCATGTGCTCGAAGTACCCATCGCGGGGTCGCGGCCAGACATGCAACGCGTCACAGGATCGTCGACCCGATGCGTGCGCGGAGACGAGCGCGACGTTCGGTGATTCACGAATGATCTAGTCTCTGGCGATGGGGAACCGCAGGACCGCTCTCGTCGTGCTCGCCGCGTCAGCGATCGCGCTGGGCGCGTGCAGCAGCGACGCCAAGAAGTCGACCACCTCGGATGCGCTCGCGACGACGACCACACTGGCGGGCACCAACCCGCTCACGTCGACCACGACCACCGTCGCGATCGGGTCGACCGGCACCACGCTTCCGTCGACCGGCACCACCGTCGCAGGAACCACCACGGGCACGACGCTCCCACCGTCGGCCACGTCCACCACCACGGCCGGCAAGCGGGTGGTCACCTCGCCGAGCGACAACGTCAAGATCGGCGACACCGGCGACGGCGTCAACCAGATCCAGACCGCGCTCAAGGCCAAGGGCTACAAGGTCACCGTCGACGGCCAGTACGGCAACCAGACCGCAGCCGCGGTCAAGGCCTTCCAGAAGGCGAACTCGTTGAAGCAGGACGGCATCGTCGGCCCCAAGACGTGGGCCAAGCTCTCCGACGCCACCACCACGTCGAGCACCACCACGAAGACCGGCAGCTCGGGCGCCACCACCACGACCGCCGCCGGCGGCTCGACCAGCACCGCCGCCTCGACGGTCACCAGCACCACCCTCAAGCCCTGATCGTCCGCACCAGCTGCCTGTGATCAGAGGCGGCGGCGGAGCTCGACGAACACTGGCGCGCCGACGATCTCGGTGAGCTCGCTCGCGAGGGAGTCGATGACCCGCGAGTCGCCGACGTAGGCCTCGGGGCCCTCGGTGCAGCACCACGCCATCTCGTCGCCGTCGTCGCCCCAGTCGGCCCGCGTCCAGTGGCGGACGGTGGCGATCTCGACGTCGCCGGCGCCGGCTTCCCAGTCGACGCGGATCGGCAGCTGCCAGCACACGGACGGCTTCCACTCGATCGGAGGCTCGCCCGCAGCGACGGCGGCGAGGTGCAGTGCGCACCCCGCGCCGCCGTCGAAACCGGGTCGGTTGAGGAAGATGCAGGCGCCGTCGACGACACGCGTGTTGACCCGCCGTTCGTCGCTGAACACGCCGCCGGACCTCGCCTCCGCGTGATGCTCGAACAGCGCCGGGTCCAGCGTGTCGGCCAGGGCCGACACCATCTTCGCCTCGTCGATGCCGTCGAGCTCGGCGCCGACAGAGCAGCATCCGAGGCCGAGGTCCGCCGCCCGCTCGGCCTCGATGCCGTGACAGCCGCGACCCCAGATGCACGTCCAGTTCGAGCGCAGGAACGCTGCGTCGAACCGCCACACCGTGTCGCCCGCGTCGATCTCGATCAGCTCGGCAGGGACATCGGGCAACATGCCCACCAGGGTAGGCGTCGGTCAGGCGGCTCGCTCGGGGATCGCCTGCGGGTCGCGGCCACACCAGGCGACGAGACGCTCGATCGGCGTTGCATCCGGACCGGTCGGCACGACGTCGCGGAACGGGATCGCGATGCCGTCGGTGTTGCCGTCGACCACGCCGAAGCTCTCCATCCGGCCCTCGCCGGGCAGGCCGCGCTGCATCGCCCCGAGCGCCATGTCGAGCACGGGGGTCTCCCACGCCGGCTGCTGCCCGGTGGCGATGGCGAGGTCCCATGTGTGCACGCTGACCTCACTGGTGTAGATCATCAGCGCGATCACGCCGGGCAGCTGTGCCCAGGGGAGGGTGAGGATGTTCGTCAGCACGGAGTCGTCGCTCCAGACCTCGGCGACCAGCGCGGCGTATCGATCGAACTCCTCGGCCCACGCGTCGTCGGCGACACCGGTGACGGCCTGCGGCACGCTGAACGGGTCACCGCCCGCGCCGACGACGGCGACACGGTGCATCACCGCGACGAGGTGGCCGACGAGCGTGTGGACGTCGTAGCCGTGGCACGGCGTCGGGCCGTCGAGCTGATCGGGGCGCACGCCGGCGATCGTGGTGCGGGCGATGGCGACGGCCCGGGTGAAGTTCGGCCGCGGATCCGGCAGTGCGGGAACGCCGGTCGTCGGGCCGAGTGCTGTTGGGTTGGTGGTCGGGGTGTCTGTCGTTGTGCTCATGGCCGTCATGGTGCGACACCGAACCGGACACCTGCTGTCCGGTTTGGACGACTACGTTCGACGACATGCGCGCCGACCGACTCGTGGCCATCCTCATGCTGCTGCAGACGCGCGGCCAGGTCACGGCGAAGGAGGTCGCCGCCGAGCTGGAGGTGTGCGAGCGCACGGCCCGCCGCGACCTCGAAGCGCTCGGCATGGCCGGGATGCCGATCTACTCCAAGCAGGGTCGCAACGGAGGTTGGCAGCTGTTGGGTGGCGCGCGCACCGATCTCAGTGGGCTCAACGTCGCCGAGGCCCGCGCTCTGTTCCTGGTGGCCGGGCCGTCGTCGACGGCGACACCCGACGTGAAGGCTGCGCTGCGCAAGCTCGTCCGCGCCCTGCCGGAGACGTTCCGCGACGACGCCGAGGCGGCATCGACCGCCATCGTCACCGACCCGGCCGGCTGGGGATCCACCGTCGTCAACCGGCCCCCACCGGCGTCGCTCGACGAGCTGCAGACCGCCGTCATCGAGGCGGCCCAGGTGCGCCTCGGCTACGTCGATCGTCAGCGCAACACGTCCGAGCGCGTCGTGCACCCACTCGGGCTGGCGAGCAAGGGACCGACCTGGTACCTCGTCGCCGACACCGCGAACGGGTTGCGCACGTTCCGCGTCGACCGGGTCACCTCGGTGGAGCGCACCGGCGAGCGCGTGGTGCGTCCCCCCGGCTTCGTGCTCGCCGAGGCATGGAAGCTGATCACCGACGAGGTGTCGCAGCGCCGGCTCACGGTGTGGGCGACGGCGTCTGCAGATCCCAGCTCGCTGTGGCTGCTGCGCGGGATGTTCGGCAACCGGCTGCGGATCGGCACCACCGATGCCGAGGGTCGCGTCGAGGTCGAGCTCGGTTCGAACCACGCCAAGGCCCTCGTCGGCGAGATGGCCGGCTTGGGGAGCCTGCTGCGCGTCCACGGCCCCGACGAGGTGATCGACGAGCTCGCCCGGGTCGCGCGCGAGCTGACCGAGCTCTACGTACGCTGACGCTCTGCCGGTGGTCGGTCAGCCGGCGAGGATGCCATCGAGGCCGTGCTCGCCGGGACGCATATCGTCGCGCTGGTGGTCCTCCATCCGGCTCAGGTAGCTGATCGCGACGTAGCCGGCCTCGACCAGTCCGCCGTCGGAGTCCGGCGGGAGGTCGAGCGCGTCGCCCCACGACATCGTCACGTGGAACGCGCCTTCGTGGCCGAGCTTCGGCTCGAGCGTGGCCGACGAGACGCGGCGCGGCGGCTCGAGTCCGACGCGCGCCCGGCGCCAGCCGCGGATGTCGGCCATGTCCACGTTCGGGACGTTCAGGTTGACCACCACCGGATCGACCGGCATCGCCGCGACCAGTCCCCCGACGAAGGCGCTCGCCACCGCTGCCGCGGTGTCCCAACGTTGGCCGGCGAGCATGTCGTCGGATGCCTGTCCCTCGATGTCGTTGCCGGCCACGGCCTGGCTGACCGCGACGCCGGAGATCTGCCCGTTGCGCGCGGTCAACGCAGCGCCGATCGTGCCGGAGTGGTACACCGAGCGGCCGACGTTGACGCCCGGGTTGATGCCGGCCACGACGAGGTCGAACGGCTCGCCGAACGCGCCGAGCCGGGAGAACATCACGCACAGCGCGGGCGGTCCGCTGATGGCCCATGCCTCGTCGATGCCGTCGATGTCGACCCGGCGCACCTCGGGCCGGATCAGGTGCAGCGTGCCGAGTGCTGCGCCCGCGCCGGAGTACTCCTTGTCGGGCGCGGCGATCACCACATCGCCGTGTGGCCGCATCGCCCGGGCGAGCACGTGGAGGCCGATCGAGTCGATGCCGTCGTCGTTGGTCAGCAGGATCCGCATGGCCCTAGCTTGGTCGAATGCGCGTTGGATTCCTCGGTGCCGGACTGATCGCCACCTACCACAGCAAGAGCTTGCGCCGGAGTGGTGCCGAGGCCGAGTGCGGCGTCGTGCGCGCCGGCGTGTACGACCCGGATCCCGAGCGCGCTGCCGCGTTCGCCGCGGCGAGCGGGCACACCGTGTGCGCCTCGGAGGACGAGGTCCTCGACGGCTGCGACGCGGTGTACGTGTGCACGTGGACGAGCGAGCACCCGCGCCAGGTCGCGAAGGCGATCTCGCGCGGCCTGCACGTGTTCTGCGAGAAGCCACTGGCGACGTCGCTCGCCGCCGCCGAGGAGATGGCCACGCTCGTGATGAGCAGCGCGGTCACCAACCAGGTCGGGCTGGTGATGCGCCGCTCGCCGGCGTACGTGTGGGCACAGCACCTCGCGGCCGAGGCCACCGCCGGCCGGACGATGGCCGTGATGTTCCGCGATGACCAGTTCATCCCGATCCAGGGCCACTACAGCAGCACCTGGCGCGGCAACAAGGACCTCGTCGGCGCGGGCACCCTGCTCGAGCACAGCATCCATGACATCGACATGTTCCGGTTCGTCATCGGCGAGGTCACCCGGGTCAGCGCGCACCAGGCCAACTTCCACGGCCTCGACGGCATCGAGGACGTCGTCACCGCGTCGCTGTCGTTCGCCAACGGAGCCATCGGCACGCTCGTCACCGTGTGGCACGACAACCTCGCCCGGCCGAGCTTGCGCCGGGCGGAGATCTTCTGCGAGCGGCGGTTCATCCACATCGAGGGCGACGACTGGTTCGGCCCCGTGCACTGGACCGACAGCGACGGCGCCGAGCACACGTTGGAGGGCAATGAGCTCGTCGCTGCGGCGGAGTCGATCACCGACGGGACCCTCAACCCCGACGGCGAGTTCATCCGCGCCGCGGTGGCCGGGCGGCCGAGCTGGCCGAACTTCGCGACGGCCGCGGCGGCGCACCGCATCGTCGAGGCGATGTACGCGTCGGCGCGCGAGCACGGCTCGTCGCAACCGGTGCCGGCCGCGCCGCTGGAGGTCGTGCAGATCGCGTCCACCGAGACGATCCCCCTGCGTCGCGCGGTGCTCCGTAGGAACGATCCGAACGCCTCGGCGCGCTTCCCGGAGGACGATCTGCCCGACACCGTCCACCTCGCCGTGCGCGACGCCTCCGGGGCCGTCGTCGCGACATCGTCGTGGATGCCCAAGCCGTGCCCGGAGGTCCCCGAGGCGCGGGCGTTCCAGCTGCGCGGGATGGCCACGGCGTCGACGATGCAGGGCACGGGCGTCGGCGGGTTGCTGCTCGAGGCGGGCATCGCCCGCTTCGCGGCAGAGGGCTACGAGCTGCTGTGGGCGCGGGCGCGCGACAGCGCGCTCGGGTTCTACGCCAAGCACGACTGCCGCGTCGTCGGCGAAGGCTTCGTCGACGAGACCACCCAGCTCGATCACCACATCGTCATCCGCGAGGTCGCCCCACCCTCCGCGTGACCAGTCCCCGTCCCACCGCTCTGCGTCACGACACAGGTCGTGCGTCCACCAAGCTCTTGACGCGGAACGTGAACACGGGCGGCGTTTTTCCGGATCGGGGTCGTCGGAGCACCCATGCGGCGGAGGAGGTTCCCATGCCACCGGCACCCGTCACGCCCGATCACCTCCGCGAGCGAGCCCGCCTGCTCCGCCAGCTCGCATCACGTCTGCGGACGTCGCTCGCGATCGACCTGCATCGCCGCGCGGACCACGACACGTGGATCGGGCCGACCCCGGATCACTGCCACGACGACCTCGTCGCGATGCGTGCCTCGCTCATCGCCGCCGGGCAGCACCTGACCGACAGCGCCCACGCGCTGGAGGTGCGCGCCGGGCAGCTCGCCGCGACGGGCGCCTGACCGATGCCGGGCATGGGCGGCGGGTACTGCGGCTACGACCCGGACCTCGTCGCGCTCCTCGCCGGGGCGATCGACGCGGCGCTCGACGAGCTCGATTCGTTCCGATGCTCCGACATCGAGGCCCAACCGGCGATGCAGGCGGTCGCTCGGGCGACCTCGTTGCTGCGCGGGACGTGGCAACCGTTCGTGCGCTCCGTCATCGGCTGCCGGGCGATGACGGGCTACGTGCCGGCGGCGATCGACCCGGGCGACATCGCCAACAGCTGGCTCGCCGCGTTCGTCGCCGACCGCCATTGGCAGATCCTCACCGATCCGCTCGCGGATCCACGCGCCAGCGTGGCCCTCACGGCCGATCAGGTCCGCGCCGTCGGCGCGTGGCTGTCGGCAGCGGACGGACACCCGCCGCTGTCGGCTCCGCAGATCGTCTGGTTGGGCAACGCGCTGGCGACGACCTCGCAGCACGCCGATCTCACCGCCGCGTTCCTGCCGTCGCTGACCACGCGTGGCTGGACGGCCCTCGCCGATCAGCTCGGCGGCGATCGGCGGCAGATGGTGAACGAGGCGCTGCTGTACGACGGCACCATCACCACGGACGAGTCCGACCAGTGGGCACCCATCGATCGGGTCTTCGTCGGGCTCACCGCCGTGCTCGCCACCGACCGGCTCGTGCATCCGGACGCCGATGCCACCGTGCTGCTCGAGGACATGACCCCGTACGCCGGCGCGCTCCTCGTGCGCGGCCTCGGTCTGGACGCCGATGACCTCGCGCGGGTGACGCGCTCGCTCGTCGAGCGCGAGCAGTTCCAGATGGATCATCCGGACGACCCTGCCGACGTCGACGTCAAGGGGCCGCTGGCCGCCGACCTCCTGTTCTCGACGATCCTCGCAACGGCCGGAGCGCCGACGGCATACGTGACACTCGTCCTCGACGATCCGGGCCTCGTGTTCGATGCAACCGACGACCCGCAGCTGGCGGACGCCGTGGCGCTCACGGCCACCGACCCTGCGCACCTGTCGGCGGCCGCCGTGGCGACCACTGTTCCCACCCTCGTCCGTTGGATCCTCGCCGCGACCCAGCAGCACGCATCCGTCGTCCATCACGATCAGCTCGGTGTGCTGCTCGCCGATCTCATCGCGCCGTACGTCGTGCCGACCCTCGGCGACGACCCCGACGGCTTCGGACTCTCCGACGCCGAGCGACTCGCTGTGCAGCAGCTGATCATCGACGACCCGGCGGCGCTCGACCGGCTGCTCGCCGTGCGCTCACAGGCCATCGGCACCTCCGACGACCTCGTTCACGGCGACGCGATGTCGCGCATCCGCGCACTCCACGACCTCGCGACGCTGCTCGCGGTCATCGACACGATGCAACGATCTGCGGGCATCGCAGTCGCCGAACAGAACAACGCGGATTGGCAGATGTTCTGGACCATGGTCGGCTGGGCCACCAACCTGATCCAACTGTCCGGTCCGGCCGGGGCGATCCCCGGCATCGCGGTGCAGGCGCTCCAGGTCGGGCTCGAGACAGCCGGCGTCGGTCCGGAATCGGTGGGCGACGCCCGCGCCCGCACGCTGAGCTCGTACTCGGCGATGACGACCGTGGCCGCCGCAATCGTCGTCTGTTCGTCGTTCGACGAGATGGTCGCCGCTGGTCGCATCCCTGCCGGCACGCCACTGCCACCGATCCCCGACCTCGCCGAGCCTCACGTCGCGACCAGGTACGAGGACGCGTTCATGCGCTGGCTGGAGGACGGCAAGTTCGACGACGACGTCGTGTGGGAGCTCCATGGCATCAAGCAGGAGATCGCGAGCGCCCACGAGGCCGTCGCCGACGACAACACCGGCCTCGTCGGTGATTCGTGATGACCGCGGTGTTTTGATTCAGGAGAGGCCGGCGGCCGGCAGGCCCTCGACCTCCATGCGTCCCATCAACCACGCGTAGCGATCAGCCGGCGACAACCGCAGCGCGGCGTCGGGCAGGTCGGCGAAGCCCATCGGCTTGCGGCTCGCCCACTGACCCGTCATCCGGGCCAGCTCGGTGCGCAGGAACGCGGGCGGCCAGTCGGCGAAGGTGTAGCCCAGCCCGAGGTCGACCCGATGGACCTCCACCTCGATGCGACGCCGCCCGGGCACCTCGCGGGCGACCAACGGACCTCTGACGGTGTTGCCGACGCCGTCCCAGGCGCTCGGCGGCACCGCCTCGAACAGCGCCTCGATGCGCTGGTTCGAGGCGCGGACATCGGCGACGAGCTCGGCCGCGGAGCGCGCCGCGCCGGACTCGATCTCGGCCTCACGGGCGGCGATCCCGCCGACGTACATCTCGGCCACCTCGCCCCTCGAGGCGCCGTCGACGATCCGCCCGAGACCGTCGGCGTTGCGCGCGATGTGGGTCAGCACGTGGCCGACCGACCATCCGGGGAGCAGCGACGGGGCCGCCGCCTGAGCGTCGGTGAGATCGCTCAGGCTGGCCTGCAGGGCGCGGTGCGAAGCGACGCAGTCGTCGATCGCCGGACGGGGAGGTTCGATCGTCACGACCAGCACGCTAAATCGCCAGGGCGTCGATGGAGCAGTCGAAAAACGTGGCAACCTGGCGTCATGCAACTCGCGATGATCGGTTTGGGACGGATGGGCGCCAACATGGTGCGACGCCTGCAGAAGGCGGGACACGACTGCGTGGTCTACGACGTGAGCGCCGATGCGGTCGCCGCGCTCGAGAAGGAGGGCTTCACCGGCGCCACCACGCTCGAGGACCTCATCGGCAAGCTCGAAGCTCCACGCCACCTCTGGCTGATGGTCCCGGCCGCGTTCGTCGCCGACACGGTCGCCAAGATCGTCCCGCTGCTCGACAAGGGCGACACGCTCATCGACGGCGGCAACAGCTGGTACCGCGATGACGTCGACGCCTCCGCGCCGCTCGCCGAACAGGGCATCCACTACCTCGACGTCGGCACCAGCGGCGGCGTGTTCGGCCTCGAGCGCGGCTACTGCCTGATGATCGGCGGCAACGACGAAGCGGTCGCGCAGATGGCGCCGATCTTCGAGTCGCTCGCGCCCGGCGCCGCGTCCGCCGAGCGCACACCCGGCCTGTCGGGCGAGCCGTCGACGGCCGAGCAGGGGTGGCTGCACTGCGGCCCGAGCGGCGCCGGCCACTTCGTCAAGATGGTCCACAACGGCATCGAGTACGGGCTGATGGCGAGCTACGCCGAGGGCCTGAACATCCTCGCCCACGCCAACATCGGCATCGAGACCCACGCCCGCGACGCCGAGACCGCACCGCTCACCCATCCCGAGTACTACCAGTACGACATCGACCTCGGCGCCGTCACCGAGGTGTGGCGTCGCGGCAGCGTCGTCGCCAGCTGGCTGCTCGACCTCACCGCGGCCGCGCTGAGCACCGACCCGAAGCTGAGCGCGTTCGCCGGTCAGGTCAGCGACAGTGGCGAGGGCCGTTGGACGGTGCACGCCGCGATCGACGAAGGCGTGCCAGCACCAGTGCTGTCGGCCGCGCTGTACCAGCGCTTCAGCTCGCGAGGCCACGCCGGCATCGGCGACAAGGTGCTGTCCGCGATGCGGTCGCAGTTCGGCGGCCATGCCGAAAAGACCGAGGGTGAGGTCGTCGACGGTCGCATCAAGGCCACCGAGATGCTCCCCACCGAGATCCGTCCGAGCGAGACGAGCAGCTGATGGCCACCAACCAACCCGCCGCCGACGTCCTCGTCCTCTTCGGTGCCACCGGCGACCTCAGCAAGAAGAAGCTGATGCCCGCGCTGTACGAGCTGCAGCGCCACGGCCGGCTCACCGTGCCGGTGATCGGTGTGGCGCGCAGCGACTGGAGCGACGCCGCGTTCCGTCAGCACGCGACCGAGTCGATCCTCGCAGCGGTCCCCGACGCCGACCCGAACATCATCGCCCAGGTCTGCAAGCGCCTCGACCTCGTCCAGGGCGACTACGCCGATCCGAAGACGTGGCAGACGCTCGTCCACAAGCTCGACCACTACAAGTCCGAGAACGCCGTGTTCTACATGGCGATCCCGCCGAACATGTTCCCGACGGTGGCGGAGTCGCTCGCGTCGGTGGGGCTGAACGACCGCGGCCGCATCGTGGTGGAGAAGCCGTTCGGCCGCGACCTGCAGTCGGCTCGCGAGCTGAACGAGACGTTGCACAAGGTGTTCCCCGAGGACCGCATCTTCCGCATCGATCACTACCTCGGCAAGGAGGCCGTCGAGGACCTGCTCGTGTTCCGGTTCTCGAACACGCTCCTCGAGCCGATCTGGAACCGCAACTACGTGCGCCGGGTGCAGATCACGATGGCCGAGAGCATCGGCATCGAAGGCCGCGGCAACTTCTACGACGGTGTCGGCGCGATCCGCGACGTCGTCCAGAACCACCTCATGCAGGTGCTCGCGCTGTGCGCGATGGAGCCGCCGGTCGGGCCCGACAGCAGCTACCTCCAGGACGAGAAGGCCAAGGTCTTCGCGGCGATGCGGCCGATCGATCCCGATCAGCTCGTGCGCGGCCAGTACGTCGGCTACCGCGACGAAGCCGGTGCCGATCCCAACTCCACGATCGAGACGTTCGCGGCGATGAAGCTGGAGATCGACTCGTGGCGTTGGGCGGGCGTGCCCTTCTACATCCGCGCCGGCAAGGCCCTCGCCACCGCGTCGACCGAAGTGGTGGTGGAGTTCCGCGAGCCACCGAGCATGTTGTTCGACGAAGCCGGCGGTCCGCCGCCTGGACGCAACCTCGTGCGCTTCCGGCTCGGCAAGCAGGACGGCGTCACGTTCACGCTCCAGGCCAAGACGCCGGGGCCGAACCTCGACAGCCAGAACGTCGACGTCGCCGTCGACTTCGCCGCAGCCCTGGGCGAGCGACGCGAGGCCTACGAGCGCCTGCTCGACGACGCGCTGGCGGGGTTGCCGCGCCGCTTCGCGCGGGAGGACATCGTCGAGCTGACGTGGCGCGTCATTCAGCCCGCGCTCGACACGCCGGGTCCGGTGCATCCGTACTTCCGTGGGTCGTGGGGTCCGGCCGAAGCCGACCGGATCCTCGGCGGCGACGCCTGGCTGCCCGTGACGGGCTAGACATTCCGGCATGTCCGACGACCGAGCTGCGCAGGTTCCACCCCGCGTGCTCGAGCTGACCATGCCCGATGACCTGACGGTCGAGGTGACCTGATGCTCGAGGTGCGCGGCCTGACCAAGAGCTTCGGGCCCCGGCGCGTCCTCGACGACGTCGATCTCGACATCCGCCCGGGCGAGCTGGTCGCGCTCGTCGGCGAGAACGGCGCAGGCAAGTCGACGATGGTCAAGTGCATCGCCGGCATGCTCACGCCCGACCGCGGCACCGTGTCCGTGGTCGGTGGTCGGATGGCGGTCGTCTGGCAGGACCTCGCGCTCTGCGACAACCTCGACGCCGTCGCCAACATCTTCCTCGGCGTGGAGCGCGGCAAGCTGATGCTCGACGACGCGGGCATGCGCCGCGAGACGCAGCGCATGTTGACCCGGCTCGGCCTCCGCGTCGGCGATCTGTCGGTGCCCGTCGGGCTGCTGTCGGGCGGTCAACGGCAGATGGTGGCGGTGGCCCGCTCGTTGATGACCGGCGCCAACGTCCTGCTGTTCGACGAGCCCACCGCGGCGCTCGGTGTGACCGAGACGGCCGTGCTCGAGCAGCTGCTCCGCCGCCTGCGCAGCAGCGGCATCGCCGTGCTGATGGTGTCGCACCGAATCGAGCAGGTCTTCGCGCTCGCCGACCGCATCGCGATCATGCGCCATGGGCGGATCATCTCCGTGGTCTCGCCGCTCGAGGTCCATCCCGACGACGTGGTGGCGATCATGGCCGGGGCCAAGACGGAGAGCACCGCCCGCCGGCAGCTGTCGCAGCTGCGCAGCCTCGTCGACCAGCTGGCCGAGGTCGAGCCCAGCGCATCGTTGCCGTTGATCCTCACCTCGCTGTCGCGCTCGCTGTCGACGCCGACACTGGGGCTGTGGATGGTGGTCGACAACGGTGCCGGCGGCGATTCGCTCGTGCTCACCGCCGACGTGGGGCTCGACGAGGCACGGCGCCATCGGCTCCGGCAGGTGCCCATCGGCAGCGCCGGCGGCGTGCTCGGCATCAGCGCGCTCGGCTCGGTCTCGGTGGCCACCGACGCCGAGCTCGATCCGATCATGAACGGGCTGAGTGCCAGCGCGTGGGCCGTGCCGGTCATCGGACCGCCCCGCCCCAACGGTGGTGGACCGGGCGCCGGCGCGCACGGGTCGGTGCTGGCGGTGATCGCCGGGTTCGGCGATCGGCATGGCCATCCCGGCGACGCACAGCTCGAGCTCGTGCAGCTGCACGCCAACCTCGCCACGGTCGCCATCGAGCGCGAGTCGATGCTCGACGAGCTGACCCGCCGCAACCACCTGCTCGAGTCGCTGCGCGGTCTGCTCGACCGCCTCGCCGGTCCCGAGCCGGCGTCGGGTCTCAGCGCCGCTCTGCTCCCCCTGCGCGCGGCGACGGGCGCCGACACGATCTCCCTCGTCCAGGTGTCGGGCGACGTGCTCACCGAGCGCGCCAGCACGAGCGTCCGCGACACCCCCACCGATCGCGAGAGCGCCGCAGACCGCGATGCGTTCGCCGAAGCGCGGCGCCTGGCCGTGCTCCCCATCGCCAGCACGCACCGGGCGCAGATGCTCGATGAGCAAGTCGCTGGCATCAGCATCGCCACCGGCGACGGGCGGGTGCTGCTGCTCGCCCGATGGGCCTCGGCGCAGCAGGTCACCACCGAGGCGCTGGACCTGCTCGAGGACGCGTCGCGCTCGCTCGCCCTCGCCCTCGAACGCCAGGTCGCCGAGCACGCCACCCAGGAGACCCAGACGCTGCGCCGGGCGAACTCGATGCAGCGCGAGTTCCTCCACCGCCTGAGCCACGAGCTGCGCACGCCGCTCACTGCCATCCGCGGCTTCGCCGACTCGCTTCGCCACACCGACGTCGATTGGGACGACGCGTCGCACGATCTGTTCCTCGAGCGGATCTCGACCGAGTCGTCGCGCATGGGCCGGCTCGTGGCCGACCTGCTCGACTCCTCGGCGATCGAGACCGGCCAGCTCCGGCTGCAGATGGACTGGTGCGATCTGTCGCTCGTCATCGACGAGGCCATCACGGTGGTGAGTGGCGCGGCCGGGCACGTGCACGCCGATGTCGTTCCTGCGTTCCCAGCGGTGTGGGCCGACCACGACCGCATCGAGCAGATCCTCGTCAACGTCCTCGAGAACGCCCTCCGTCACGGCCTGCCGCCGATCACCGTGTCGGCGTCCGTCGACCCGAACGAGGAGGACGTCGTCATCTCCGTGATCGACAGCGGCCCGGGCTTCGCCGAATCGCTCGGCGACCGCGCGTTCGAACCGCACCACCGCGCCAGCGGATCGCCCGGTGCCGGGCTCGGGCTCACCATCGCCCGCGGGCTCGCGATCGCCCACGGTGGCTCGCTCGAGCGCGCCCCGCACATCGCCCCGAGCTGCATGGTGCTCCGCCTGCCGATCGAGCCGGCGATGGCCAACGACCGCGACGGCGCGCACCGTGACGGGCCCGAGCACGACGGTCCGGGCCGGGACAGGGACGAGCGCGATGCCTCGGGCGGCCTCGATCGTCGCGAGGTGCGCGCGTGACCGAGGCCACCACCGTCCTCGTCGTCGAGGACGATCCGAACATCGTCGACCTGCTGCGCTCGAACCTCGCCGTCCGCGGCTACCGGGTGATCGTGTCGACCACCGGCGCCGATGCCGTGCAGCTGCTCGTCGACGAGCGGCCCGACGTTGCGCTGATCGACCTCACCCTGCCGGCCGCCGACGGGCTCGACCTCTGCCGCGCGTTCCGCGAGCGGTCCGCGATCGGCCTCATCGTGGTGTCCGCTCGTGGCCGCGAGGACGACAAGGTGCGGGCCCTCAACCTCGGGGCCGACGACTACCTCACCAAGCCGTTCGGCATCGAGGAGCTCCTCGCGCGGATCAATGCGACGCTGCGCCGCAGCCGGCCGCAGCCGACGGCGGCCACCGATGCACCGCTGCGCGTCGGCGATCTGCTGATCGACCTCGGCGCCGAGCGGGTCGAGCTGGCCGGCACGCTCGTACGGCTGACGCCCACCGAGTTCGCGCTGCTCCGCGAGTTCGTCCTCAACCCCGGCAAGCTGCTCACCCATGCGGTGCTGCTCCGCCGGGTGTGGGGTCCTGGCTACGCCACCGAGACCGAGTACACCCGTGTGTACGTGCGCCGGCTGCGGTCCAAGCTCGAGGCGGCCGACGGCCCACCGTTGATCCAGACCGAGCCCCGGCAGGGCTACCGGTTCGTGGGCACGATCTCGGCAGCCGACGACGCCCCCGTGTGACGCCGCCACGCGGCGGCGGCAACAGGAACTTGTCGAGCTGATTCGACGCGGATTTGCTCCGCACGCTGGCCGTTTACATCTCGTTCACATCCGAAACTGAATGTTCATGACTTGTTCACACGGCCATTCGTACTGTGCGTCCCGACGCCGTGATCACGCGGCGATGTACACAGGGGGAATTCATTTGATGATGCAGCGACGATTTGCACGCGCCACGTGCCTGGCCATGGTGGGCACGTTCATCCTCGCCTCGTGCGGGAGCGACGACAAGAGCTCGACGGCCACGACGGCCGCTGCGGCCACGACCGCTGCTCCGGCCACCTCGGCCGCGACGGGCAGTTCCACGGCGACATCCGGCAGCACGGCCACGACCGGTGGCGCCTCGGGGGGCACGATCGGTGTGATCTTGCCGGACTCGAAGTCGTCGGTTCGTTGGGAGACCGCTGACCGCAAGTACCTCGACGCGGCGATCACGGCTGCCGGTTTCAAGGCCGACATCCAGAACGCCGAGGGCG
>JAOBWK010000113.1 GCA_025463305.1 Ilumatobacteraceae bacterium | reverse complement strand
CGCGACCGGTCGTGGGGCGTCCGCCCCGTCGGCGAGCGCGAGCACCCCGGCATCAAGATCCGCCAGAACACCGACGGCCACGGCTACCGCCACGACTGGCTGCCGATGCAGTTCGACGACCACATGCTCAAGGTCCAGATCGATGCCGACGCCGACGGCAACCGCCACGTCGAGGAGTCGATGCGGGTCTGGAACACCGATCTCGATCGCCCGATCGATCACCTCGGCCGGCCGGAGGTCGACAGCACGTACATCTCCGGCACCCGCGAGCTCTCCGGCTCCACCATCACCGTGCCGGTCCCGGGCGGCGACACGATCGTCGTGAAGGCGACACCGCTGCGCACCCTGTACCTCGCCGCCGGCTCGGGCTACATCCCCGACGGTACGTGGGGCCACGGCTACTACCAGGGTCCGCTGAAGGTCGAGGGCGTTCACCACGACCTCAGCGATCCCGAGGTGCGCCGCAAGTTCGCGATCCTCAACGAGACCCTCTCGCGCTTCGAGCTGTCCACCGGCGAGGTCGGCTACGGCATGCACGAGAACATGCTGATGGGCATCTACAACCCCACCGGGTTCCACACCCCCACGACCCAGGCCCCCTGACCCGGAGACTGGACGCGCGATCAGCCCGGAACCGAGCCGTGTGAGCGTCCAGTTCTCCGGTCAGTGGCGGCGTCAGCCCATCTTGCCGCCGGCGGCGAGCCACTTCTCGACGACCTCGCCGGCTTCCTTCGGGTTGTAGAGGTCTTCCTCGTAGCTCCACTTGCCGTTGCCGGCGTAGTGCAGGATCGTGTGGCAGTCGAAGCCGTAGTAACCGTCGTCGCCCTCGGGCGCCGGGAGGATGTTCGGGATCAGCGCGTTCACGCGGTTGCCGTCGATGGTGGACCACTTCACCGGGAAGATCATCGTCGGGAACGGCTGCATCACGCCCTTGATCCACGCCCGGATGTCGGCGCCGCTCGTGAACACGCCGTAGTGGTGCTCGCGGTAATGGGCATCGTCGGTGAACTGATCCGCCCACTGGTCCCAGTCGCCGGTGCGCACGGCGATCTCGCCGCGCTCGCGGTACTTGGCGAACTCGGCCTCGACCTCTTCGCGCGGGAAGGCGGGTGTCGGCACGGGGGGTGCCCATCCTTCGATGCCCTCGAGCGACTTGTCCTGCGGCGTGCTCTTGCGGCCGCCGGCGGTCAGCCACTCGGTGAAGACCTTCTCGGCGTCGGCCGGGTTGTAGTAGTCGCCCTCGTAGCTGAACTTGCCGTCGCCGCCGTACTCGAGCCACGTCGTGTTCGGGAACTGGTAGCTCTTCCCCTCACCCTTCGGGTCGGGCAGGTTGTTCCAGATGTAGAACGCGATGTGGTCATCCTCGATGGCCGCCCACTCGATCCACAAGGTCATCGAGGGGTAGTCCTTCATGCACGGGACGATGAAGTCCTCGATCTCCTGGCGCCCGTTGAACACGCCGAGGTTGTGCTCGACGTAGACGGCGTCCTCGGTGAACATGTTCGCCCAGCCGGGCCAGTCCTCGTTCTGCACACCGCGCTTCTGGAACTCCGCCCAGGCAGCCTCGACTTCGGCTCGCTCGTACTTCCCCATGGTCACATCCCCTTGTTCGACCGGATCCGGCCAACGTAGCGAGACGGCTCGTTCGTCGACGGAGCGGGGCGCCATGCCATCACTTCACATCGCGGCGGAGGCTGCGGACGATGCCGATCACGGTCGGCGCGACGACCCAGAGCGCGATCGACGTGGCCGAGCGACCGAGGTGCTCCGTCCAGTTCGGCGAGGAGAGCCGGCCGTAGGCGTCGAAGACGTCGAACCACGAGGCGAGGTGACCGAAGAGGGCGACGGCGACGGCGGACCACACGGCCGGCGCCGCGAAGTAGGCGACGAGCGCGACGGTGGTCTGCGCGGCGAGCGCCCCGAACGCGCAGGCCATGAGCACCTGGCAGACCACGATCACCGCGCCACCGCGCACGTCGGCGACGAACCCGGACCAGTCGGCGTGGCCGTTCACCGCTCCGCTGATCGCCGTCGCGGCGGTGGCCATCGCGAGGCCGACGGCGAGTACCGCCAGCGCCAGCACGACTGCATCGAACAGCTTGGCGAGGAACACCGGCAACCGTCGGGGTGCGAGCGTGAACGTGGTCAGCGCCGTGCGCTGCGTCCACTCCGACGTCATCGCCAGCAACCCGGCGACCGGTGCGAGGAAGGCAGCGACCGACACCGCCGCGTTGGACGCGCCGCGGAACGAGGGGTCGCTGCCGGCACGGATGGTCGTGTAGCCGATCGCCAGCGCCGACACGGCGGCGATGGTGGCGAGCAGCCAGCGGCCGCCGCGGGTGTCGGTCATCTTGCGCAGCTCGATCGCGACGAGCCGTCGGAAGCCGATCGGTGTGATGGGTGTCGATGCGCCACGGACCGGGTCGGCCGCGGCGTGGATGAGCGTGATGGACATGTCGTCTCCTGGGATCGTGCAGCTCATGCTGCGGTCGTGGTGAGTTGGAAGAACAGCTGCTCGAGCGCGGTCGCATCGCCCTCGCGCAGCTCGAGCAGGACCTGCCGGGTGTCGGCGGCGATGCGGCCGACCTGTTCGCCGGTGGCGTGCACGACCAGCGCTCCGTGGTCACCGTCGACGACGTCGAAGCCTGCGTCCACCAGTGACCGTCGGAGACGACCCGGCTCCATGCTGCGCACGGTGGTGCCCTGGCCGGCGAGGAGGCGGTCGAGGCTGTCGTCGGCGAGGATCCGGCCCCGGCCGATCACGATCAGGCGGTCGACGGTGGCCTGGACCTCGCCGAGCAGGTGGCTGGACAGCAGCACCGTGCCGCCGCGATCGGCGAAATCGCGGAGCAGGCCGCGCATCCAGCGGATGCCTTCGGGATCCATGCCGTTGGCCGGCTCGTCGAGGATCAGCACCGCCGGATCGCCCATCAGCGCGGTGCCGATGCCGAGCCGTTGGCGCATGCCGAGCGAGTAGTCGCCGACCCGCTTCGAGCCAGCAGCGGACAGGCCGACGCGCTCGAGCATCTCGCCGGCGCAGCGCCGCGGAAGCCCGAGCATCTGCGCCGCGAGCCGCAGCGTCTCGATGCCGGTGCGGCCGGCGTGCTGGGCGGTCGCGTCGAGCATCACGCCGACCAGTCGGCCGGGGTTCGGGTGCTCGGCGTAGCGCTTGCCGTCGATGGTGACGGTGCCGCCGGTCGGCGGCGTGAGGCCCGTCATCATCCGCAGCGTGGTGGACTTGCCGGCGCCGTTCGGGCCGAGGAAGCCGGTGACGGTTCCGGCCCGGCAGGTGAACGACGCGTCGTCGACGACGCGGTCGTCGCCGTAGCGCTTGGTGAGGTGTTCAGCGGTGATCATGCAGCCAGCGTGCGCTCGCTGCGGCGGCCGGCACATCGGCCGCAGGTCGTCCCCGTCGGCGACGAACGTCGACCCTCGACGGTCCATGCATCGACTTTCGTCGGGGGTCCGGCGAGAGTCGCCCTCCGTAGTCTGTGGGCATGTCGCTGGAGACCCGGGCCGCGGTGCTGTGGGAGCGCATCGGGCCGCGCACGCGTGACATCGTGATCATGGCCATCGCCCTGCTCGCGACGGCGGCCGACGTGCTGGCCCGCCGGCACACCTACGGCCTCGAACCGAGCATCGCGATGGTCGGTGGGCTCGCGGGCACCGTCGCGCTGTGGTGGCGGCGCAAGCATCCCGTGACAGTGACGCTCGTCGGGATGGTGGTGTTCGCGCTGCCCTCGCACCCGGTCACGCTCGTCTTCGGGCTGTTCTCCATCGCTGTCCGTGCCCGCGACCGGGTGCTCGTGCTGATGACGATCCTGTCCGCTGCCACCTTCGCGCTCGTCGAGGGCGTCGGCAACGGCGCCGGCTGGTTGGCGCTGTCGGTGAGCGGCGTCCTGCAGGCGGGCTTCTGCGCAGCGGCCGGTTCGTACGTCGGGGCGCGGCGCGATCTCGTGATGTCCCTGCGCGAGCGCGCCGATCGCGCCGAGGCAGAACGCGAGCTGCGCGCCGAGCAGGCCCGCCTGGGTGAGCGGGCCCGCATCGCACGAGAGATGCACGACGTGCTCGCCCACAAGGTGTCGCTCGTGGCGCTCCACGCAGGCGCGCTCGAGATCAACGACAGCCTCGACGCGGCACGGATCCACGAGACCGCCGGCCTGATCCGGCGCACCGCGCACGAGGCGATGGAGGACCTCCGCGAGGTGCTCGGCGTGCTGCGATCGGAGGCCGGTGCCGACGCTCCCACCGATCGCATCGCCGGCGATCGTGCCGATCTCACCCCTGCGCCGCACGTTGCCGACATCGCGCGAGTCGTCGACGACTCGCGGGCCGCAGGTCTCCACGCCGAGCTGTCGATGGAGGTCGCCGACATGCCCGACGCGCTGGCGCGAACGGCCTACCGCGTCGTCCAGGAGGGTCTCACCAACGTGCACAAGCACGCGCGGGGCGCGAGCACGTCGATCCGCGTCGCGGGCGACGCGGCGCAGGGCGTGACGGTCGACGTCGTCAACTGCAGGCCGGTGGCGAGCGGCTCGTTGCTGCCGGGCTCCGGCAACGGCCTCATCGGGCTGCGTGAGCGGGTGTCCCTGCTCGGCGGCACGCTGCAGTCCGGTCCCAGCCCCGATGGTGGTTGGCACCTCGCCGCGTGGCTGCCGTGGACCCCACCTGCGCCGGCGGCGACACGGCGATGACCCGTGTCCTGATCATCGACGACGAGGCACTCGTGCGCGCCGGGCTGCGGATGATCCTCGAATCCGCCGATGACATCGACGTCGTCGGTGAGGCCGACGACGGCGCGGACGCGCTCGGAGCGGTGGCCCGATGCGCACCGGACGTGGTGCTGATGGACATCCGCATGCCGCGCCTCGACGGCCTCGCGGCGACGGCCGCCATCGCCCGGCTCGACGCGCCGCCGCCGGTGATCGTGCTGACGACGTTCGATCTCGACGACTACGTGTTCCGCGCGCTGCAGGCAGGAGCGGCGGGGTTCCTGCTCAAGGACACGCCCCCGGTCGAGCTCGTGCGCGCGGTCCGCGTCGTCGCGTCTGGTGAGGCGATGCTGTCGCCGTCGGTGACCCGCCGGCTGATCTCGCACTTCGCTGCGGATGCGCGCAGCGATCGCGAGCGCCTCGCCCGCGAGCGCCTCGAGCCGCTGTCGCCCCGCGAGCTCGAGGTGCTCGTCGAGGTCGGTCGTGGCGCGTCGAACGCCGAGATCGGCTCGATCCTGTACATGAGCGAGGCGACGGTGAAGGCCCACGTCTCACGGATCCTGCTCAAGCTCGAGCTGTCGAACCGGGTCCAGGCTGCGATCCTCGCCCACGACGCCGGGGTCGTCACCGGTCGCTGACGCGCTCCTCGTCGTCGGGGACGCCGGGGTCGGGGGCGCCTTCGCACTCGTCGCGCTCCGCCCACTCGAGCAGGGTGTCGATCGCGAACACGGCGTCGTCGATGCCCGCGTGCAGATCGCCGATCGTCGCGAAGCGCTGCGGGACGGTGGCGATGGTGCAGTCGGCCGGGTTCACGTCGTCGATCTCGGCCCACGTGATCGGGGTCGACACCCGTGCATCGGGCACGCCACGCACCGAGTAGGCGGCGGCCATCGTGTGGTCGCGGGCGTTCTGGTTGTAGTCGATGAACACCGCCTCGGGATCGCGATCTTTGCGCCACCACGTCGTCGTCACCTCGGCGGGGATGCGGCGCTCGACCTCGCGGGCGAACGCCAGCGCGGCCCGGCGCACGTCGTGGAACCCGTGCGCCGGCTCGATGCGGACGTACACGTGGATGCCGCGACCGCCCGACGTCTTCGGCCAACCCGTGGCGCCGAGCTCGTCGAGCACCTCGTGGGCGACATGGGCGACACGGCGGATCGAGTCGAAGGGGCAGCCGGGCATGGGATCGAGATCGATCCGCCACTCGTCCGGCGACTCGGTGTCGGCGCGGCGTGAGTTCCACGGATGGAACTCGACGGTCGACATCTGCACCGCCCAGATCACCTCGGCGAGCTCGGTGACGCACAGCTCGTCGGCATGCTGGCCGTAGCGCGGGAAGTGCAGGCGCACCGTCCCGAGCCACGGTGGCGCTCCGTGGGGCACGCGCTTCTGGTGCACCTTCTCGCCTTCCACACCGGTGGGGAAGCGGTGCAGCATGCACGGCCGCTCGCGCAGTGCGTTGACGATGCCCGGCCCGACGCTGCGGTAGTACTCGACGAGGTCGAGCTTCGTCGCCCCGGTGGCCGGGAAGTACACCCGGTCGGGATTGGAGATGCGCACCGTGCGTCCGCCGACCTCGAGCTCGATCGCAGGTTGCTTCGACGCGGCCACCGCCCGACCGTACCCCGATGGTCCCTCGCCTCGGGAACGGCGCCGGCCGTCACATGGTGGCGATGCACGCCCAGAAGTCGTCGAACAGCACCGGCGGCTCGGGCGACGTCATCGCCCGCTGGGTGAACATGATGCCGGTGCGCCCGGTGTCCGGATCGGTGCGCCACGTCGTGCCGGTGCCGCCGTCCCATCCGAACCCGGGCGGATCGCCGTGCACGGGGTCACCCGCCGCGGGGACCGTGAGGCCGAGGCCCCAGCCGCCGTGCTCGCCGAGGAACAACGTCGACGCAGCGCGTTGGTCGGCGGTGGTGTGGTCGACGAGCATCTGCTCGAACGACACCTTCGACAGCAGCCGATGCCCGTCGTGCTCGCCACCGTTCGCCATCATCCGCGCGAACGCCCAGAAGTCGTCGATCGTGGACACCAGCCAGCTCGCCGCGCTGGGCATCGGCGGGGGAGCGCTCCACCAGCTGCTGGCGTCGTTGCGGTCGAGGACAGCCGGCCTGCCCGGGCTGCCCTCGGGTGCGTAGGCCGTGGTCAACCGGTGCATCTTCTCGGCCGGCACGAAGAACGCGGTGTCGACCATGCCGAGCGGCTCGAAGATGCGCGCCTGCAGCACGCCGGCGAGCGGTGCGCCGGCCGCGCGTTCGAGCAGGACGCCGAGCACCTGCGCCGCGGTGTTGTAGTGCCACTGCTCGCCGGGCTGGCTGAGGAACGGCAGCGCACCGAGCCGGGCGATCCACTCGTCGTTGGTGAGCGGCGTCGGCGGCCACGGCTGCGTGAGCGTCATCAGCTGCTGCTCGACCTCGGCGGTCTGGATCGGGTACGTGCCGGGCGCCGCCATGATCGAACCGAACCCGAGCTGGCCCGTGAGGAGGTCCTCGACCGTGATGGGCCGCGCCGCCGGCACCGTGTCGTCGAGCTCCGAGGCGAGGGTGCGCAGCACGCGGTGGTTGGCCAGCTCCGGCAGCCAGCCGTCGACGATGTCGTCGAGCCGGAGGATGCCGTCGTCGACCATCGTCATCGCCGCGACGGCAGCGATCGGCTTGGTGAGCGACGCGAGGCGGAAGATCGCATCGCGCTGCAGCGGTGCGGTGTCGTCGAACGTCGCCGTGCCGGTCACCTCCACCGTCACATCGTCGCCCCGCGCGCCGAGCGCGATCAGTCCCGGCAGCGCGCCGCTTCCGACGTGTCGGGCGAGCCCGTTGAACAATTCTGTCGCCATGGTCGGACCTCCGCAGTGTCCGACGTATGGTCGCGCAGAAGATCATCGGTTGCCGACCGACGGTCTCGAGTGGCGGGCCCTGCACTACCGTCTCGTACCGTGCTGAGCCGTCCGAACTGCCTGACGTCGGCATCGACGTTCCTCGCCGCGTCGCCTGCCGAGCTCGCCGCCGCTGTGCTCTTCGTCGCCTTCGGCGCCCTGCCCGTGACCGTCGGTCCGACCGCATCAGGCGTCGACGTGTTCCAGGCGACGGCCCAGCTCGTCGGGGCGCTCGACGACCTCAAGCCCCAGTCGGCGAAGTGGTTCGAGGCGCTGGACAGCGACGCTGTCCAGCAGATCCGTCTGGCGATGCTCGAGGGCGTGCTCTTCGCGGAGCAGCGGCTGTGCCTGAGCCGGGAGTCGACCCTCAGCAGTGGCCACACGACGTTGGTGCTGCTGCGCCGCGGCCAGGCGCTCCTGGCCACCGGCGACACCGCGACCTACCTGGGCTGACCGCGACCGCGGTGCGGTACGGTCTGTCGGGCCCGCCATGACCACCTTGCGATCCGACCTCCCCACCGCCGACCTCGACGCGCGCACGTCGAGCTGGGCTCGACCGGTGCCGCTGATCGGGGATGCCACCAGTGCAGCGGAGCGGGCCGAGGACCCACGCGGCTGGGCGTTCGACGGCGAGGCCCAGGCCGCGCTCGCGGCGGTCATCGGAGCGCGGCGCGACATCCGCCGCTACCGGGCCGATCCCGTGCCGGCGTTGGACCTCGACGCCGTCCTGCTCGCCGGGCACTCGGCCCCGTCCGTCGGGCACTCGCAGCCGTGGCGGTTCATCGTGGTCACCGGGACCGCGACCCGCGATGCCGCGGCGGCGCTGGCCGATCGGGCGCGCCATCGCCAGGCCGCACAGATGGACGACGCGTCGGGACGGCACCTCCTCGATCTGCAGCTCGACGGCGTGCGCGAGGCACCGATCGGCATCATCGTCTGCTGCGATCGTCGCACCGATCCCGTCGGCGTGCTCGGGCGGGCCACCTTCCACGACGCCGACGTGTGGTCGTGTGCCTGCGCGATCCAGAACATGTGGCTCACCGCGCGGGCGCGCGGCCTCGGGATGGGCTGGGTCACCCTGTTCGAACCCGACGACCTCGCCGTGCTCGTCGGCCTGCCCGATGGTGTCATGACGCTGGGTTGGATGTGCATCGGCTACCCAGACGAGCGCCCGCCGGCGCCGGGCCTCAGCCGCGCCGGTTGGTCCGAGCGGCTGCCGATCGGCGATGTGGTGTTCCACGAGCGCTGGCCCGACTTGCCGACACCGCCGCCGACGGCGCGGGTCCGAGGCCTGGAGCCCGAGCAGCTGGTCACCACCCGCGACGACACCGACGCGATCCTGTCGCCACCCGGGTCGCTGGGCCGGCTCGATCAGGTCGTCGACCGTGTCGTGGCGTGGCGTGGCGCGGACGTCGACCGAGCCACGCTCGTGCTGATCGGCGCCGATCATCCGGTGGCCGATCTCGGGGTGACGGCGTTCCAACGCAGCGTCACCGCCGAGGTGCTCGCCGCCGCCGGAGCGGGCGTATCGCTCGGCGTCGCTGCCGCGCGCACAGCCGGCTTCGACACTGTCGTCGTCGACGCTGGATCCAGCACCGGCGACCTCGTGCACGCCGACGCGATGACGATCGAGCACACGACGCGGCTGGTCGCGGAGGGCCGTCTGCTCGGCGCGCACCTCGCCCGCCAGGGTCTGGTGCTGCTCGGCGAGGTCGGCATCGGCAACACCACCGTGGCTGCCGCGCTGGCGTGCGCACTGACGGGTGCATCACCCGCTGACATGGTCGGCCTCGGTGCCGGCGCCGACAGCACGATGCTCGCCCGCAAGCGCGAGGTCGTCGCCGACGCGTTGGCGCGTGTCGCCGGTGGGCCGAATGGGTGGGTGGACGTGCTCGCCGCACTCGGCGGTCCGGAGATCGCCCAGCTCGTCGGGGTGGTGCTCGGCGCGGCTGCGGCCGGCGGTGTGGTCGTCCTCGACGGCATGGTGACGACGGTGGCGGCGCTGCTCGCGTGTGCGAGCGAGCCGTCCGCTGCGGCGCACCTCGTCGCCGGCCAGCGCAGCCGCGAGGCCGGCCATCAGCGCCTGCTCGACGAGCTCGGTTTGTCGCCGTTGCTCGACCTCCGCCTGCGCGCCGGCGAGGGCGTCGGTGCCGTGATGGCCGCACGCCTGGTGCTCGGCGCCGTGCAGACCCGCCGCACCGTCGCCCGCGTCACCCGCTGACGCCGTCCCGTCGTCGGAGGGTTTGTGACGCGCCCGGGCGCACGGGAAACCCTCCGGCGGCCCAGCCGTCCTCGCATCGGAGGGTTTGTGACGCGCCCGGGCGCACGGGAAACCCTCCGACGTCGCCCGATGATCATGGGGTCCATCCCTATGGTGTAGGTTCTCGCGCATGCCACCCCGGACCGCTCCACGCAAAGGCCCGCCGGCGGCCGACGCGCGCTCGCTGTCGCCCGATGTCGTCGTCAGCACGGCCCTCGCGCTCGTCGACCGCGAGGGCATCGGCGCCGTCACGCTCGGCCGGGTCGCGCGCGAGCTGGGCTGCCACGTGACATCGCTGTACACGCACGTCGACTCCATCGACGACCTCCACGTGCGGATGTCGCTCGTGGTGCAGGCCGAGCTCGCCCAGCGGTTGTGGCAGGCCGCGCTCGGCGCCACCCGGGAGGGGGCGCTCCGCAACCTGGCGGCGGTGTACCGCGAGTTCGGTGAGATCACACCGATGCGCTCGCGGCTGCTCTTCGCGACGATCGCCAGCTCGGATCCGCGCTTCGTCGAGGGCGGGCTGCACCTCGCCGAGCCGATCCGCGCCACCTTGCGGAGCTTCGGCCTCGACGACGATCAGGTGCGCCACGCGCACCGAGTGTTCGGTGCGTCGATGCGTGGGTTCCTGCTGTCGGAGTCCGAGGGGCAGTACCGCGAGGAGACGGACGCGACGTTCGAGGCGCTCGTCGCGCTGTTCGCGACCGCGCTCGGCCGTGGCGACTGGCCCGCCGGCGCGAGCGGCGCGCATCCGGATGGTGATCGCTGATGCCTGTCATCCCGCCGGTCCCCGACAAGACCGATCAGTGCTTCTGGGATGGTGTCGCCGAGCGTCGCCTGCTGATCCAGCGCTGCACCCAGTGCGGCACGCTGCGTCTGCCACCCGTGCCGATGTGCGGCACCTGCCACGCGCTGACGTGGGACACGCTCGAAGCGTCGGGTGAGGGCACCGTCTACACGTGGATCCTCTCGCATCCACCGAACGGTCCCACCGATCCGGCGCGCATCGTGGTGCTCGTCCAGCTCGACGAGGGCGTGCGCGTCGTGTCGAACCTGTGCGCCGCTGACCCCGGCGGCACCATCGACCCGGCCGACGTCGGCAACGACATGCCCGTCCGGTTGTGCTTCCGCGAGGTCGACGGCGTGCTGCTGCCCCAGTTCCATCCGGTCCGGTTCCATCCGGTCGAGGCCACGTCGTGACACGCAGTGAGCGCACCGGGGCGATCATCGCCGGCATCGGCCAGACCGAGTTCTCCAAGGATTCCGGTCGCAGCGAGCTGCAGCTCGCCGCCGAGGCCGCGCTCGCGGCGATCACCGACGCGGGGTTGACGCCGGCCGACATCGACGGGATGGTCACGTTCACGCTGGACACCAACGACGAGCTGCTGCTGATGCGCTGCCTGGGCATCCCCGAGCTGCGCTACTGGTCGCGCACGCCGCACGGTGGCGCCGGTGCGCACACCACGGTGCAGCACGCCTCGCTCGCCGTCCGCGGCGGGGCCGCACGCAACGTGCTCGTCTACCGCGCGTTCAACGAGCGCTCCGGGCGCCGCTTCGGCCAGCCGAACCAGCGGGTCACGCCGCCGGGTTGGAACGCGTACCTGCCGTTCGGTCTCGACACGCCGGCGAAGACCTACTCGCTCGAGTTCCAGCGGTACATGCACCGCTACGGCGTCACCAACGAGGACTTCGGCCGCTACACCGTGGTCGCCCGCCGCAACGCGGCCACGAACCCCCGCGCCTGGTTCTACGGCCAGCCGATCACCATCGACGACCATCAGAACTCGCGGTGGTTGGTGGAGCCGGTGCTGCGCAAGCTCGACTGCTGCCAGGAGAGCGACGGCGGCGTCGCGATGGTGATCACCACCGAGGACCGCGCCGCTGACCTGCCGAACGCGCCTGCACACATCGCCGCGATCGCCGACGGCCACCTGGTCAACGGCAGCGTGATGTTCAACTACTACCACGACGATCTCGCCGAGTTCCCCGAGGCGGCGTTCCTCGGCCGCCAGCTCTACGCGGCCGCCGCCATCGGTCCCGGGGACATCGATACAGCGATGCTCTACGAGAACTTCAGCCCGATCGTGTTCCTACAGCTGGAAGCGCTCGGGTTCTGTGGGCCCGGTGAGGCGCGCGACTTCATCGTCGACGGGCACATCGACCTCGAGGGCTCGCTGCCCGTGAACCCGCACGGTGGGCTGCTCGGCGAGGCCTACATCCACGGCGTCAACAACATCCTCGAAGCCGTCCGCCAGATCCGCGGCACGGCAGCGAACCAGCTGCCCAACATCCACCACGCCCTCGTCGCCGGCGGCCGCAGCGGCATGATTCTCGCGCGGGATGCGTGAGAGAACGGAGATCCAACCATGACCACACTCGAAGCACCCGCACCGCAGGCGCCGGTCCGTGAACGGCTCGTGTCCGCGGACTCGCACGTTCGCCTCACCCACGAGGCCATCAA
Organism: Ilumatobacteraceae bacterium; assembly: GCA_025463305.1. Next base: position 5,080 of record JAOBWK010000113.1, on the reverse strand, counting down.
GGAACGGCTGCCGTCGAAGCTGCACGCCGACTACGACGCCGCGGTCGAGGCCGTCGGCGGGGGAGTCGCGATCCGGGCCGGGATGAACTCGATGCCGAAGGGCTTCGAGGGCGTGCGCCATGCGATCGGACGGCCCGGCAACAGCGACGGCGCGGAGCGGTTGAAGGACATGGACCAGGACGGTGTCGACGTCGAGGTGCTGTACTGCGAGTTCAGCGCGTTCCGCTACCTGTACCTGATCAAGAACGGCTGGCGGGAGGCGACGCAGGCGTTCAACGACTCGCTCGTCGAGTTCGCCTCGGTGGACCCGAAGCGGCTCGTCGCCTCGTATCAGATCCCCATCCACGACATCCAGATCGCGGTCGACGAGGTGCACCGCGTCGCTGGTCTCGGCGGCAAGTCGCTGCAGCTGCCGGTGTACCCGGTCGAGCTCGGCGCGCCCGATTACTACGACCCGGTCTACGACCCGCTGTGGGCGGCGATCCAGGACACGGGGCTGCCGGCGTGCTTCCACATCGGCCTCGCCCCCATCCCGTACTACACGGGCGAACCGCCCCAGTTCAGCCAGGGCACGATGCAGCCGATGTCGGCGATGTTCACGTCGGTGCAGTACGGCCACTTCATCCTCAGCGGCATCTTCGAGCGCTTCCCGCAGCTGAAGACGGTGTGGGTCGAGCCGGGTGTCGGCTGGATCCCGTGGTGGCTGTTCCACCTCGACGAGATGAAGCTGCGCCGCAACTACCCGTTCGACAACATCACCGAGGCGCCGAGCTTCTACTACCACCGCAACATGTTCGTCACGTTCATCCACGAGCCGTTCGCGGTGCACAAGCTGCGCGACGAGATCGGCGTCGAGAACATGATGTGGTCGACGGACTACCCGCACCCTGCGTGCACGTGGCCCGACTCGCGGGCGCTCGTGCAGGAGGACTTCGCCGGCATCCCGGCCGAGGACCGGCAGCTGATCGTGTGCGGCAACGCCGAACGGGTGTGGGGCCTCACCTGATGGCCGGCGTGTACGAGGGGTTGCAGGTGCTGGACCTGTCGTGGGGGACGGCGGGACCGATGACGACGATGTTGCTCGCCGACAACGGCGCCGACGTCACGCGGATCGTGCCGCCCGACGGGGATCCGTTCGCGGGCCAGTCGGGCTACCGGGTGTGGAACCGCGGCAAGCGCAGCGCAGTGCTCGACCTGAAGAGCGCCGACGGCAAGGCCGCGTTCGAACACCTCGCGGCGACGGCCGACCTCGTCGTCGACTCGTTCTCGCTCGGCACGATGGACCGCCTCGGGCTCGGCCACGACGCGCTCTCGGCGCGCAACCCGGGGCTGATCTCGCTGTCGATCTCCGGCTACGGCAACCATCCGCTGCACCGCGACCGCCCGGGCATCGACGCGCTCGTCGCGGCGCGCACCGGGCTGCTGTACGACCAGAAGGGCCGGCGTGGCACCGCGCTCGAGTACATCTGCGGCCGGCCCGGCCCGGATGCCGAGTTCGACGTGCCCGAGGGACTCGTGCGCGGCGCCGACCGCAGCGGACCGGTGTTCCCACGCTCGACCTGGCCGAGCCTCGGCGCGACGTACTTCGCGTCGGTCGGCATCGCCGCGGCGTTGAGAGCGCGCGCGGTGACGGGTCGCGGGCAGCGGGTGGAGACGTCGCTGCTGCAGGGCGCGCTGGCCGCGGTCTCGCTCAACTGGCAGCGCGTCGAGGACCCCGACGCACCCATGTACTGGATGTGGCCGATCGACTCGCGCTCGATCGAGGGTCTGTACGAGTGCGCCGACGGGCGGTGGGTGCACCACTGGACGGTGCGGCCGAACTGGGTGCTCACATCGGCCAAGCACGACGTGATGACCGAGGTCGACCTCGACGGCGCGTACCGCGACGATCCCGACCGGATCTCGATGGACGCGTCCGGGATGCTCGCCGGGATGTTCCTCCACCCGCTGCTCACGGACGCGTTCCGCAAGTTCCCGGCCGAGCAGTGGGTCCACGCCGCCGAGGTGGCCCAGATGGGCATGGCCGCGGTGCGGTCACCGGCCGAGGCGCTCGCCGACCCGGCGTTCCTGGCCGACGGCTGCGTGGTGGAGGTCGACGATCCCGAGGTCGGCCGGATCCGTCACGTCGGCAACCTCCTCGAGTTCTCGGCCACGCCGGGCGCGGTGCGCGGCCCGACGGCGGCGTCGGGTCAGCACACCGACGAGGTGCGCACAGAGTCGAGCACAGCATCGAGCGCCCGCCCGTCGGCGTCGACGGCTCCATCGGGCGCGACGCTCGCCCATCCGCTCGACGGCATCCGCGTGCTCGACCTCGGGCTCGGCGTCGCCGGCCCCTTCGTCGGACGCGTGCTCGCCGATCTCGGCGCCGACGTCATCAAGGTGCACGCGCTGCACGACACGTTCTGGGCCGGCACGCACATGGGCCTCGGCACCAACCGCGGCAAGCGGAGCATCTCGGTGAACCTCAAGCACCCCGAGGGCGTCGCCGCGCTGCACCGCCTCGTCGCCTCGGCCGACGTCGTCACCACCAACTGGCGTCCGGGTGCCGCAGCCCGCCTCGGCCTCGATTGGGAGACGTTGCACGCCCACCACCCTGCGCTCGTGTGGTGCAACACCCGCGGCTTCGAGAAGGGCCCGCGCTCGGACCTCCCTGGCACGGACCAGACCGCCGCCGCCCTCACGGGCACGGAGTGGGAGGACGGCGCGTGCGACACCGGCAACCCGCCGCTGTGGAGCCGTTCGAACATGGGCGACACGGGCAACGCGTTGCTCGCCACCACGGCGATCATCGCTGCGCTCTACCACCGCGAGCGCACGGGTGAGGGCCAGGCCGTCGGCACCTCGATCGTCAACGCCGGGCTGCTGCACACGTCGTACGCGTGGATCGACGCCGCGGGCACGCCCACCGACTGGGGGCACGTCGACGCCGATCAGTACGGACTGTCGCCGTACTACCGGATGTACCGATGCGCCGACGATCGCTGGATCTTCGTCGCGGCGCTCGACGGAGCGGCCGAGCAGCGGATGCTCGACGCGCTCGGCGTCGACGGCCAACACCGCGACGACGCGGTGAAGCTCGCAGCCGTCGCCGAGGAGCGCTTCGTCACCGCCTCGGCAGCCGAGTGGTTCGCCACGCTCGATCCGAGCGTCGACGTCGAGATCGTCGACGAGGCGTTCTGCCGCGACCTGTTCGACGACCCCGAGGCGCGTTCGCTCGACCTGATCGTCGAGACCTGGACCCCGGCGGTGGGCCGGTTCGAGGATCCGGGCCTGCTGGTCGGGTTCAGCGAGACGCCCGGCATCATCCGCCGCGGCCCGGCGCTGTGCGGCGAGCACACCCGCGAGATCCTCCTCGAGCACGGCTACACGAGTGACGACGTCGACCGCCTCGTCGCCGAGCGCGTCGTGCTCGATGCGCCCGCCCCGTGATCTCCGGTCGTGAGGCGCTCGGCACCCGGTCCTACGCTCGCGACATGCCAGTCATCGACCAGAACACCACGTGGGCCGCTGTCGAGGACCGCCTCGCGGTCGAGACGGATCCGGTGCTGCGACGCAACCTCGAGCAATTGCTCCTGCACATGCGTGCCGAGGCGCGCGGCGACCTCGAGACGCTCATGGCCACGGTCGCAGAGGACGCGCACTACGACGCGTTCGGCGCGCCACCCGCCAACTCGCCGCGCGGCAAGGCTGCCGTGCGGAAGTTCTACGAGGACTTCATCGCGTCGGGCGCGACCCGGCTGCAGTTCGCGATCGACCGCCTCGTCGTCGACCGCCACTGCATCGTCACCGAGGGCGTGATGCGCATCGCCTACCCCGGTGAGCGCCTCGCCGCGTACGGCATCGCGGTCGACGATCCCGCGGCGTTCTACCTCTTCGAGGCGCACATGGCCGTGCTGTGGCCGATCGGCGACGACGGCCTGTTCACCGGCGAGGACAGCTACACGGGTGGCAACGGGTTCGACGGCATCGCCGACCGCAAGCTGTCCGAGGACGACATCGTCGACCTCGCCGGCTGACCCTGATCCCGGGGAGTGCGACCGTCGGGCGGGCCGGCAACAGGGATTTCGCGAGGCGGAGTAGTCGATACGGTGGTCCGCGGGGTGGCCCATCGGCTTCAATGGCGACCATGAAACGTCAGCTGTTCGTCCTGGCCGCCACCAGCGTGTTGCTCGTGTCGGCGTGCGGCTCCTCGTCCAAGTCTGCCTCCACCACGGCCACCACCGAGGCAAGCGCCACCACCGAGGCCGGGGTCACGGGGGCGACGGACACCACGCCCGCTTCGAGCCCCGACACGGCCACGTCCGACACGGCGAGCGCGAACACCACCGCCGACTCGATGACGCCCGGCACGGACACGATGGTGTCGATCCCGAGCGACACGATGGCGCCGCCGTCGAGCGTGGCGGAGAACCCCAACGACGCGACGATCGACTTCGGTGCGAACAAGAAGCCGCAGCCGTACGACGAGTTCCTCGAGGCGTCGCTCGCCGACATCCAGGACTTCTGGCGCGAGACGTACCCGCAGGTGTACGGCGCGCCGTTCCAGGAGCTGCAGGGTGGCATCTGGGCCAGCTACACCGGCCGCGGCGGGCAGATCCCCGACGGCTGCCCGAGTGATCCGTCCGAGGCCTACCCGGCCGTCGGCAACGCCTTCTACTGCCCCAACGGCGACTACATCGCCTACGACGACGAGGGCCTCGTTCCGTCGCTCGTCGACGAGTTCGGTGAGGCCGCCGTCGGCGTGGTGTTCGCCCACGAGTTCGGCCATGCGATCCAGGCCCGCGACGGCGACTTCCCCCAGGACACGCCCACCGTCTACCTCGAGCAGCAGGCCGACTGCTTCGCCGGTGCCTGGACGGCACACGTCGCCCGCGGCGAGTCCAGCCGGCTGACGTTCGGCGACCAGGAGGTCAAGGCCGGCCTGTCCGCGATGGTGGCTGTGAAGGACACCTCGCTCGGCGAGGACGTCACCCAGGGCGACGCCCACGGCTCGGCGTTCGACCGGGTCGGCGCGTTCGAGAACGGCTTCAAGGGCGGGGCCCAGGCGTGCAAGGACATGGAGACCACGCCGCTGCCGCTG
>JAOBWK010000083.1 GCA_025463305.1 Ilumatobacteraceae bacterium | reverse complement strand
AGGTCCTGCAAGGTCTCGACCTGCACGTCAACGACGGCGAGATCGCGGTGATCCTCGGGGCCAACGGCGCCGGCAAGACGACGACGATGCGAGCGATCTCGGGGATGATCCAGCGCAAGGGCGCGATCACCTTCGACGGCCACGACATCACCCGCACCTCGCCGAACGAGATCGTCAAGATGGGCATCGCCCAGGTTCCCCAGGGCCGCGGCACGTTCACCGATCTCACCGTCGCCGAGAACCTGCGCGCCGGGGCGTACAGCCGCAAGGCCACGGCCCTCGACGCCGACATGGCCGAGTGGTACGAGATCTTCCCGCGGCTGCAGGAGCGGCGCGACCAGAAAGCCGGCAGCCTCTCCGGCGGCGAGCAGCAGATGCTCGCGATCGCGCGGGCGATGATGAGCAAGCCGCGCCTTCTCCTCTGCGACGAGCCGAGCCTCGGGTTGGCCCCGATCATCACCCAGGAGCTGTTCGCGATCCTCGGCCGGCTCAACGCCGAGCGCGGCCTGTCGATCCTCGTCGTCGAACAGAACGCGAACCTCGCCGTCGCCATCGCCCAGCACGTGTTCGTGCTCGAGACCGGCACGATCGTCGCGTCCGGCACCGCCGAGGAGATCGCCCGCGACGACTCCGTCCGCAAGGCGTACCTCGGGTACTAGCAGGAGACTCCCATGGCCCATCTGCTGCAATACGTCCTCAACGGTCTCGCCAACGGCTCGATCTACGCGCTGATCGCGCTCGGCATCGTCGTCATCTACCGCGGCACCAACCACCTCAACTTCGCCCAGGGCGAGATGGCGCTGCTCGCCACCGCCGGCGCCTGGTGGATCAACGAAAAGGGCGTGCCGCTCGCGCTCTCCATCCTGCTCGCCGCGTCGATCGCGTTCGTCGGCGGCGGCGTCATCGAGTTCGGCCTGATCCGCCCGGCCGGCAAGAAGTCGCCGTTCGCCGTGGTGGTCGTGACCATCGGGCTCTTCCAGGCGCTGAACTCGTTCACCAGCCTGCTCTTCCCGAAGGTCGGCAACGGCGTGAAGTTCGGGTCCCTCTTCCCGAACAAGCCCGCCGACTTCTTCCGGCTCCCCGGCGGCACGATCTGGCGCTACGAGCGGCTCGGCGTCCTCGTCACCGTGCTCGTCATCACCGGTCTGTTGTTCGCGCTGTTCCAGAAGACGAAGATCGGCCTGGCGATCCGGATGGTGGCCAACAACCCGGACTCCGCCCGGCTGTCCGGCGTGCCCACCACGCGCATCCTGATGATGAGCTGGGGGATCTCGGCGTTCATCGGCGCGATCGGCGGCTCGCTGATCGGCGGCATCAACGCCAACATCAACATCTCCACGATGTTCGGCGTCTTCCTGCTGGCATCGGCGGCCGCGACGCTCGGCGGGCTCGACAGCCCGCTCGGCGCGCTGGTCGGCGGCCTGTCACTCGGCGTCGTCGAGAGCCTCGTGTCGAACTACCCGAAGAACTGGTGGGCGAGCTCGTACATCGGCGCCGACACCGCGATCGCCGTCGCGTTCGTCATCATCCTGGTGGTCCTCCTCGTGCGACCGTCCGGTCTGTTCGGTAGCTCACGAGTGGAACGGGTGTAACGGCCATGTCGACTGCCATCCCCAGCAAGCCGCAGAGCACCGCGAAGAGCCTGCCCAAGCCGATCCCCGAATCGAGCCCGCAGCAGTGGGTGTACCGGATCCTCGGCGTCGCAGCCCTCGCGGCGATCGCCGTGTACCTCGCCGAGACCGCCAATCCCTCCACGCTCGGCAAGGTCACCGAGGCGTGCATCCTCGCCATCGCCGCGGTGTCGCTGAACCTGCTGATCGGCTTCAACGGGCAGATCTCGATCGGCCACTCGACCTTCGTCGGGCTCGCTGCGTTCACGGCCGGCTACGCGGTCAACAACCTCCACTGGAACGCCTACTGGTCGCTGGTGCTCGGCCTGGTGATCTGCTTCGTGCTCGGCCTCCTGCTCGGGCTGCCCGCGCTGCGGCTGAAGGGCCCGTACCTCGCGCTGGTCACGCTCGCGGTGGCGTTCGTGTGGCCCACCATCGCCAAGAAGTTCCTCGAGCAGAAGGTCAAGAAGACCACCCTCAAGGGCAGCAACCTGCTGCCGCCGTCGTGGACCGGACTCGCCTCGAAAGGCAAGTTCGCGCGCCTCGACAAGGCGATTTACATCTACTGGGTGGCCATCGTGCTGCTGGTGATCGCGTACGTGGTGGTCCGCAACCTGCGCAAGAGCCGGATCGGTCGCTCGCTCGTCGCGGTCCGCGACAACGAGACGGCCGCCGCAGTCATGGGCGTGAACCTGAAGTTCACCAAGACCGTCACGTTCGGGGTCTCAGCGGCGATCGCCGGCTCGGCGGGATGGCTTTCGGCGGCCCACCTGGCCACCTTCAATGACACCTCGTTCACGATCCTCAGCTCGATCCGCTACCTGCTCGCGCTCTTCCTCGGCGGGGCGGCCACGCTGACCGGTCCGATCGTCGGCGCGTTCGCCTACTACTTCCTCGACGACTACCTCCGCACCCATGCGCCGCACTGGACGTGGCTGCCCGGTCAGTTGAGCAAGGGGCCGATCGCCTCGTTCCTGCTCGGCGCGATCGTGATCGCGTTCGTGTTCATCGCCCCGTTCGGATTGGTGGGGTTTGTCAAAGAACAGGTGCGTAGAGTGTTCGTTGTCACACCGCGCCCGTTGCGGCCGGCGGAGGCACCAATCGCGCTCGCGGAGCGCGCTGAGGAACTCAACGAGGAGTAACCACATGATCCGACAGAAGAAGCTCGTCGCGCTCGCGGCCGTCGGTGCGATCGCACTGGCTGCGTGCAGCAGCGACAGCAAGAGCTCCGACACGACGAAGGCCCCCGTCGCGACGACGGCCACCACCACGGCGACGTCCACCGCAGACACCACCGCCACCTCGACGGCGAGCTCCTCCGCCGACACGACCGGCACGAGCACCGCAGACACCACGGGCACCTCGACGGCGAGCAGCTCGGCCGACACCACGGGCACCAGCACCGCCGACACCACGGGCACCAGCACGGCCGGCACCGACGCCGCGTCCGAGGGCTGGAAGGTCGACACCTCGACCTGTTCGGACCCGTCCGCCGCCAGCGCCGCCATCACCGGCACGCTCACCATCGGCTCGGCGATGCCGCTGTCGGTGAGCCCAGCGGCCGCCGCCTTCGCGCCGGTCAAGGACGGCTTCGACCTCTACTTCAAGTACGCCAACGACAACAACCTCGTTCCCGGGATCACGCTGAAGTCCGACGTGCAGGACGACCAGTACGACGCCACCATCACCCCCGGCGTCGTCAGCAGCCTGATCGACAGCGGCGCGAGCATCTTCTCCGGCATCATCGGCACCGCCGACAACGAAGCCGTGCGCGACACCCTCAACCAGGAGTGCATCCCGCAGCTGCTCAACCTCTCCGGCGCACCGGAGTTCGGCAACGACGTCGCCGACTACCCATGGACGACCATGGCGCTCGTGCCGTACGACATCGAGGCCAAGGTCTACGCCAACGCCCTCAAGAAGCAGATCGGCGACGGCGGCACCGTCGGCATGTTCACGGTGAACAGCGAGTTCGGCAAGACGTTCGCCGATGCGTTCAGGGATGCGGCCAAGGCCGACGGCCTCAACATCGTCGAGGAGCAGACCATCGAGGAGACGGACTCCAACCCGCCCACGAACCAGGTCGGTGCGATCGCTGCGAAGAAGCCGGCGGCCGTCGTCGCCGTGCCGCTCGGCGCCCAGTGCCCCACGTTCCTGAAGGAGATGCAGAACGCCGAGGCCGCCACGCCGGACTGGAAGCCCTTCGTCTACCAGACCAACACCTGCGCCTCGCGCCTGCTGATCAGCGCGCTTGCCGGTGACGCCGGCACCGGCGTCTACACGTCGGGCTACATCGTCGATCCGCAGGACCCCACCAGCGCCAGCGTTCCCGGCGTGAAGACCTTCACCGACGCCTACAACGCTGCCGCCCTGAAGGGCGACATCGGCACCACGGCCGTCGGCTGGACCATCGCCGAGCTCACCACCGACATCATCATCCAGGCCCAGAAGTCGGGCACGCTGAGCCGGGAGAGCATCATCAACGCTGCTCGCAACATGACCATCACGCCGTCGCTGGCCCGTCCCGGCGTCGTCTACAAGATGAATGGCGAGAAGGACGGCTTCTCCCTGCAGAGCCTCCAGGTCGAGCAGTGGAACAACGCCAACAACGCGTTCACGAACATCGGCGACACGGACTCCTCCTTCGAGAGCTGATCCCGTCGTCGGGCATCACGCCCGGACCGATTCGTTGCGATGCCGGCCCGCGAGGGCCGGCATCGTGCGTTCTCCGGTCCGGTCAGGACGCGGTGAAGAGCGGGGTGCCGAGGGTGGCCACATCGACCTCGAGGCCGAGGCCCGGACCGGTGGGCGCGGTGCCGAACCCGTCGACGCTGCGCGGCTGGTAGCCGGCGACGTGCTCGTTGGTCCAGTCGTTCATGAACGAGACGGTGAGCAACGCCTCGACCCGCGTGCTGGCAGCGAGGTGGGCCGAGGTGGCCGACACGATGTCGCCGCCCCACGTGTCCTCGATGGTGACCTGGATGCCGAGGTCCTGGGCGAGGTCGCGCATCAGCTTGGCCTTGGTGAGCCCGCCGACCTTGCTGACCTTGAGGTTGAACGCGCCCGCCCCGCCCTCGCGCACTGCGCGCAGCATCGTCGGCACGTCGTGGACGACCTCGTCGTAGACCATCGGCAGCGTCGTGTGCTTGCGCACCTCGATGCACTCCTCCATCGTCGGGCAGGGCTGCTCGAAGTACAGCCGGGGCAAGCCCTCCATCAGCCGCGCCGCAGTGATCGCGTCGTTGAGCCGCCAGCCGCAGTTGGCGTCGGCGACGACGAGATCGTCGTCGTTCGTGGCCTCGATGACCTGCCGGGCGCGCCGGCCATCGACCACGGGATCGCCGCCGATCTTGAGTTGGAAGCGGTGGATGCCCTCGGCCTGGCGGGCGAGCACGTAATCGGTCATCTCCTCCGGCGAGCCGAGCGGCACGGCCATGTACAACGGGAAGCGCTCCTGCCGCAGGCCGCCGAGCAGCGTCGTGACGCTGATCCCGAGGGCGCGGCCCATGACATCCCAGCAGGCGACGTCGATCGGGCTCTTCGCGTACTCGTGGCCCATCAGCGCGCCGTCCATCGCGTCGTTGACCGACGCGAGGTTGGTGGGATCGAGTCCGACGACGGCCGGCGCCAGGACGGCGAGCGCGGCCCGCGCGCCACCGGCGTGGCTGGCCAGGTAGGTGGTGCCGAGCGGGCAGACCTCGCCGTAGCCCTGGATGCCCGTGTCGGTGGTGACCCGCACGACGGTCGACGGGAGCGAGTCGATGACCCGGCCGCCCGACATGACGTAGGTGCCGTGCACGTAGGTCAGCTCGACGTCGAACACCTCGACGTGGGTGATTCTCATCAGCTGGTGGTCCTCTCCGCTCGACCGGATCGCTCGAGGCGTGCGCCGAACTTAGTCGGCACGCACCCGGCGCACGACGGGAACGACGGCGCCGATGATCGATCCGGCGGCCGCGATCGTGAGGGTCATCCGTCGCAGCAGCCGCGTCGCCGCGGCGATGTCCGTGGGCTGTGCCACCCGCCCGTCGCCGAGGACGCCGCGGTGCTCCACCGTGTCGCCATAGCGGTTCGAGCCGCCGAGGCGGACGCCGAGCGACGCCGCGAAGGCCGACTCGATCACGCCGCCGTTCGGCGACGGGTGCTGGTGCGCATCGCGGCGGACGGTGCGCAGCACGTCGCGCGCTGACGACGGCCGGAGCACGGCGACGACGGCCGCGCCGACCCGAGCTGGGAACCAGTTGGCGATGTCGTCGAGGCGGGCGCTCGCCCATCCGAAGTGCTCGTACCGCGCGGAGTGGTGGCCCACCATCGCGTCGACCGTGTTCGCGGCGCGGTACGCGCACACGGCCGGCGCGCCGCCGACGAGCGCCCAGAGGGCGGGTGCGACGACGGCGTCGATCGCGTTCTCGGCAACGGACTCGACGACGGCGCGCGTGATCTCGCTCGCGTCGAGGCCGTCCGGTGAGCGGCCGACCAGTGCCGGGAGTTGGGCCCGAGCCGCGTCGAGATCGCCGCGCACGAGCATGCTCCCGATGACGTTCGCCTCGTCCGCGAGCATCCGTCCGGCGACCGCCGCGAACGTGGTCAGCGCAAGCGCGCCAGGGCGCCCGACGATGCGTTGGACACCCCAGCCGATGGCCGCCGCTCCACCGACGCCGAGCGCGCAGAAGGCGACACCGTTCAGGCGACGGTCGCGGTACAGCGCGCGCTCCACGTGCTCCATGGCGCGCCCGAACGCGGCGACCGGGTGCACAGCCAGCGGTGGCTCGCCGAGCGCGAGGTCGGCGGCGAGGCCGACGGCAACGGCGACGCCGCGGGGCGCGACCACGGCTGATCCGCTGCGCACGGCGATCGACCATCCCGACATCGCCCGGGACGCTAACGGGTCGCGCAGCGCGGACCTCAGAGTGGCGGCTTGCCCGGGGCCAGGAGACGCCACAGCGCGTCGGCCGTCGCGGACAGCGGCTCGCCGGCGCGCTTCATCACGGTGGACGAGAGCTCGACGTCGCTCGCCAACAGAACGCTCACCACCGGGACGGAGACCATCGCCTCGAGCCCGCCGACCAACGGCGCCACACCGACGCCGTCGGACACCATCTGCAAGGCGATCTGGGCATCGTCGACCAGCACTCGACTGACGTCGCCGAACATGCCGAACTGCCGCTGGAACAGTCGCTCGCCCGCTGCCGACCGGGTCGACACGATCGTCTCCTTGGCGACGGCTTCGACGGACACTTGGCCGAGGCAGGCGAACGGATGATCCGCGCGGCAGTAGATCACCACCGGCAGGGTCGCCGTGACGACCTCGTACAGACCCGAATCCTGGTTCGGCTGGTGCGGCAGCCGGATCCCGAGGCCGAGCTCGACCTGTCCGGTCTTGACGAGCTCGGAGGTGTGCGTCTCGTCGGCGGCGTGCGTGATGTCGACCGCCAGCGATCCGCCGCTCGAGGCCCGCAGTGCGTTCAGTGCCGGCGGCAGGATGATGACCTGGCCCATCCGGTGGCTGGCGATGCGCAGGATCGGCTCGTCGCCGGACTTGATCTGCGCGCTCTTCAGCATCACCGATTCGTGTGATGCGAGCAGCGCCTGAAAGTGGGGCAGGAGCGTCACCCCGCTGCTGGTCAGCGTGGCACCGCTGTTGGTCCGGTCGAACAGCTCGATCCGCAACGTGCGCTCGACCTTGTCGACGTTCGCGCTGACCGCCGGCTGGGCCATGAACAGCGCGGCGGCCGCCTTGCGGAACGACCCCATCCGTGCCACGGCCACGACGCACTGGGCCTGGACGACGGAAATCACCTGCTCAGCCTAGAGAAACCGCTGAGGGCCGCGGTAGCTGATCACGCCACCGACGACAAACATTTCGTCAAATCTGGTTCGCGACCTGGGGCGATGCAGCGATGTGACGTCGAACGTCACGTGGGGGTCGGTGCTGCGTGATCGGCGATCGGCGCCGTCCGGCCGAGCAGCCGCGCGCCGAGGGCGCACACACCGAGCGACACCACCGCGGCCGCCATGATCGCGGCGCCCTGCGCGGCGCGGAGTTGACCGTTGCGCAGGCCGATCGACACGATCGCCGACGGCACGCCGAGCTGTGCGGCCGCGAGCAACGCGGCACCCAACGGGACCCGCCACAATCGCGCCGCGACGACGCGCGCGACCACGGATGCCGCGAGCACCGCGCCACCGATCGCCAACGCACGCGGCTCGCGCCCGAGCGAGCCCAGATCGAGACGGGCCCCGAGGATCACGAAGAAGATCGGGACGAAGAAGCCCTCGCCGAGGCCGATCAGCTGCTGGGCGACCCGACGCGGCTCACCGACGGCGGCCACGACGGTACCGGTGGCGAACCCGGCGATCAGGATGCTGGTGCCGAAGCGCGTCGCCAGCCAGGCGAACACGAAGAGGACGAGGATCGAGATGCGCAGGTCCAGCGCCCAACCACGTGCGCGGGATTGCTCACGCAGCCGGTGGACGCCGTCGACGTGCACCGCGGCGCGCGCCACCAGCCAGACCACGACGGCGCCGAGCACGACGATCGCACCACCCTCGACCACCCGCACGACGGCACCCGTCGCCAACACCAGTGGGAGAGCGAGCACCGTCGAGACGTCGGCGATCGCGATCCAGGTCGTCGCGACGAGGATCGGGGTGTCGTTGCGGCCCGTGCTCTGCAGGATCGGCAACGCGACGGCCGCCGAGCTGGTGGCGATGAGCACCGCGAGCACAGCCGGTCGGTGCAACCCGGTGAGGCCCTGCAACGCGACCCCGCCCACGGCGGACAGCGCCCCGACCGTCGCGGCGACGAGCGCGCCCTTGGCGAGCGCCGGCCGGATCGCAGGATCGCGCAGCGGCACATGGGTGCCGACGAGGAACATCAGCATCGCGAAGCCGATGTTCGAGAACGTGTCCATCGTCGCGGTCGACGGATCGATCCAATGGAAGCCCGTCACGCCGATCAGCAGCCCGGCGCCGATCTCGCCCACCACGGCCGGCGGCGACACTCGGTGCAGCGAGCTGAGCGCCGGGCCGATCAGACCGGCGGCCACCAGGAGGGCGAGGTTTCCGAACGTCATGTGCATCCGACCGTAGTGGGCCGCCACGCCGTGCGATCCGTGGCGGCCTGCCGGGGGCGACCGGCATCGATCGGTGCGGCGCGCTAGACAGTCGGCATCGATGTGTCTGGCCGCCGTGCATGAGTGATGTCGACCGCCGGGGTTCCCGAGGTCGCCGCCGGACGCCGCCTCCCGAGTGGCGACGTTGGATCCCCGCCGTCGCCGCGGTGGCGGTGCTCCTCGTCGTGGTGATCGCCGGCACCGGCGGCAGCGGTGGCAGTGGAGAGACGTCGACGACGCCTCCGCTGTCGGACCTCGGGGCGATCGGTGGCTCGGCGGTCGGCGTCGCCGATGTCGTGGCCGACCCGGTCGTGATCGCCAGCGATCCTGCGGTCGCCAAGACGATGCTGTCGGGCACCATCGGCAAGGGATCGTCGGGTCCCGACGTCGAGGAGGTGCAGCAGCGGCTCACCGACCTGAAGTTCGCACCCGGTCCGATCGACGGCCAGTTCGGTGGCACCACCCAGCAGGCCGTGTGGGCCTTCGAGAAGCTGGTGATGCGCACGCCGCGCGAGAACGTCACGGGCAAGGTCACCGACGCGATGTGGCAGCTGATGCAGCAGAACCTGGAGATCTCGCCGCGCCGCAAGACCGGGCCCGGCACGACGCACATGGAGGTGTACCTGCCCGAGCAGGTCGCTGCGGTCTACACCGACGACGTGCCCGTGCTGATCACCCACATCTCGTCCGGCGTCGAGAACCCCGACAAGACGCCGATGAAGTGGTGCGAGACCGTCACCTACAACACCGACGAGAACGGCGTCGCCCTGCCGGCGCCCGTGAAGAAGGCCGTGTGCGCGCTGGCCAAGACACCGGGTGGGATCTTCGCGTTCAACCGCCGCTACACGGGCGACCGTGTCGGCCCGCTCGGCGGGATGACGAACCCGGTGTACTTCAACTACGGCATCGCGATCCACGGTGCGGCGAACGTGCCGAGCGAGCCGGCATCGCACGGCTGCGTGCGGATCAACCAGACCATCGCCGCGTTCTTCCCGTCGCTCGTCAAGAACGGTGACCGGGTCTACGTGTGGGGCGAGGACGGTCGCCAGCCCGAGGACTACAGCAAGGACGACTCGCTGCCGTCGTTCAACTACCCCGATCCCGACGCCACCACCACGACGTCGAGCACCACCACCACCGTTGCCCCGAGCACCACCGCCGCGGTCACCACGACGACGGCACCGAAGACCACGACGACCACGCCGAGCGCCACCACCGCTTCGCCCACCACGACCACGCCGGCGCCCACCACCACGGTGGCGCCCACCACCACCTCGACCGGACCTTCCCCCGCCAACACCGGCTGACGCGGCACGGGCGGGCGCGGTCACGCCTTCGGGCCGACCTCGTGGAGCGAGTCGAGGCGGTCGGCGATGGTGGCGTGCAGCGCAGTGCGCTCCGGCGGCAGCTGACCACCGGCGCCGTACACGGCACCGCTGCGCGGCATCGGCGCCGCCGGATGGTGCGCGTACTCGACGGCGGCCGCGAGGTCGGTGGCGAACGCCTCGGCGATGCCCGGCTGGGTGTTCGGCCGGGTCACGCAGAAGTGCAGCGCCGGCGGGTTCTGCAGCGCGTTCATCCGCCAACCTCGATCCGCGAGCCCGTCGTTGACGTGGTAGATGTCGACGGCGTCGGCTCCTGGCGTCGCGCGGAACGCCACGTTGAACAGCGAGTCGCCGATCAGCGTCAGCTCGGGATGCGACCGCACCGCCGCCTTGATCGAGTCGGCCGTGCGGAAGATGTCGGCAGCGATCGCCCGGTAGCCGGCCCGGCCGAGGTGCAGCATCGAGGCCCACGTCGCCGCGATCAGCCCGCCGGAGCGACTGCCACCCATGCTCGGCGAGGCGTAGTTGCCACCCGGCCAGCCGTCGACGACGAGGTACTGGTGGCGGCGCAGCGCCTTCGGCCGGAACAGCAGCACCGAGCTGCCCTTCAGCGCGTAGCCGTACTTGTGGGTGTCGGCGGAGATCGACGTGACACCGGGGACGCGGAAGTCGAACGGGGGCAGCGGATAGCCGAGGTCCTCGGCCCACGGGATCACGAACCCGCCGAGGCAGCCGTCGACGTGCAGGCCGATGTCGTGCTCGATGGCGAGCTGGCCGAGCTCGGGGATCGGGTCGATCAATCCATGCGGGTACGTGCCGGCGCTGCCGACGAGCGCGACGGTGCTCGGACCGATGTGCTCGCGGACGAAGTCGACGTCGACGACGAACTCGTCGGTCACCGGTGCCTTGACGACATCGATGCCGAAGTAGTGCATGCCCTTGTCGTGCCCGGGGTGTGCCGTCACGGGCATGATGATCTGCGGCCGCTCGATCCCCTTCGTGTGGCGACCCCACTCGCGGTAGGTGAGCATCGCGGTCACGAGGCTCTCCGTGCCACCCGACGTCACCAGCCCGCCGACGTCGTCGACGGGATCGTGACCGGCACGTTCGAAGCGGCCGTTCGACGCGTGCCCGTGCAGCATGTCGGCGGTCATCGCAATGATCTCAGCCTCCATCTTCGTCGCGCTCGGGTACATGTCGCGCTGGAGCACGTTGGAGTGGGCGTAGAAGCCGTAGGCCTCGGTGAGGAAGCGGTAGTGATCGTGGTCGCCGGAGTAGATCGATCCGCTCACCCGCCCGGAGTCGCCCTTGGCGTCCTCCTCGCTCGACATCTGGCGGAGCTCGTCGAGGATCCGCTCGCGCGGCACCCCGGTCTCGGGCAGCGCGTCGTGGACCTCGAACCGTCCGGCGTAGGGGTGCAGTGGCGATGTGCTCATGGGCGGGGCTCCGGTCGGTTCAGCGCGTCGTAGAACGGCGCGACGCGGTCGTGGAAATCGATGAACGGCTCGAGCACCCGGGCGTACACGCGGTGCGCATCGGCGTCGGGCTCGTGGATCTGCGCGGTGGCGAGCAGCGCCGGCGCATCGGCGAGCGCGACCACGCCGTGCTCGACGAGCGCGAGCAGCGCCGCGCCGTGCGCGTTCGTGGTGCGCGGGTTGGCCAGTCGGCGGACGCGGACGCCGAAGCAGTCGGCGAGGATCTGTCCCCACAGCGCGGAGCTCGCCCCACCACCGCCGAGCGACACCTCGTCGTACTCCCGCTCGGCGAGCGCCGCGAAGTGCGGCAGCAACCACGCCGCGTTGAGCGCCACGCCCTCCAGCACCGCCCGCGCCATGTCCCGCCGATCGTTGCCGAGGCCGATGTTCACGAACCCACCGCGGTTGCGTCGCCGGTAGCCCGGCGCCATCGACCCGACGAGCCACGGCAGGAACATCACGCCGTTCGAACCGGCCGGCACCGTCGCGGCCGCCGCCAGCACCCGATCGAACGCATCGTCGGGACGTGGCGAGCCGAGACCGTCGTCGGGGTACACCACGTTGTTGACGAACACGTCGAGCGCCTTGCCGCCCGTGCCGTTCTCGGCCACCAGGAACCAGCGATCGGGCAACGGGCTCGGCGCGGTCGTCAGCCCGTGGGCGACGTCGTGACGCTTCGAGTCGAGGTGGGTCACCATCACCGACGTGGTGCCGATGATCAGCCCGCACACCGAGGCGTCGATGGCTCCGGTGCCCATCGCCGAGGTCACCGAGTCGATCGTCGCGCCCGCCACCGTCGCAGCGGCCGACACGCCCAGGTGCTCGGCCGCCTCGCCGGTGATCGCGCCCCGAGCCGCACCGAGTGGAACGAGCTCGGGCAGCTTGGAACGCTCCAGCGTCGACATCGCCAGCAGCTCGTCGCTGTAGGTGGTGGCGCCCCACGTGCGGTTGTCGACCGCGAGCATCGGGAACATCGTGTTCTGCGTCGCCGTCACGTGACCGGTGAGCCGGGCGGCGATGTGGTCCATCGGTTCGACGAAGGCGGCCGTCCGGGCATAGAGGTCGGGGTGCTCGGCGCGGATCAGCGCGATGTGGCCGATGTCGTCGTTGCCCGATGGCGCCATCTCGTGCAGCTCGAGCCAGCGCATGAGGTCGCCGCCAAGCGCCGGGTTGTGCCGCCGGCCGCGCTGGTCCATCCACATGATCGCGTTCGCGAGCGGCGCGCCGTCGGCTGCCACCGCCACCGTCGACGAGTACTGGCTGGTGACGGCGACGAGCGTGATGTCGCCACTGTCGAGCCTCGACTCGCCGACAGCACGACGCGCGCACCGACCGATGGCCGCCCACCAGCCGTGTGGATCCTGCTCCACCCCGCCGCCGCCGATGTGGACCAAGGGCAGCACCTCGCCGGCCGCGGCGCGCACGTTGCCCGCTTCGTCGACGACAGCGACCTTCACTCCCGTCGTGCCGAGGTCGATCGCCAACACGTTCGCTGCCATGCCCTGCCGGCCCCCTCGTCCCACTCGATGGCGGAGAGCCGACTGTATCCCGACGGGTCTACGCCGGTCCCGAAATGGCCGCAGTCGCGGGCGACCGCATCGGTAGGGTTGGAACACGTGGCCAGTGACACGCGAGCACCGACGCGAGAGCGTGTCGCCGCGGCGGTCAGCGACAACCGGCGCCCCATCGGGCGCTCGTTCCGCAGGGTGTGGCTCTCGGTCGCGCTGTCCAGCAGCGGCGACGGGATGTTCCTCACCGCCTTCCCCCTGCTGGCCGCGACGATCACCCGCGAGCCGATCCTGATCGCCGGCGTCACCGTCGCGTCGCGCCTGCCGTGGCTGCTGTTCTCGATGATGACGGGCGCGATCGCCGACCGCACGGATCGCCGTCGGCTGATGGTGGGCGCCGACATCGCTCGCTTCTTCGTCGTCATCGCACTCGGCCTGGTGGTGCTCGAGGGAGCGTCCACCATCACGTTCCTGTACGCATGCGCGTTCCTGCTCGGCGTCGCCGAGACGTTCCACGCCAACGCGGCACAGGCCGTCATCCCGGCCCTCGTCGAGCCCGCCGATCTGATGCAGGCCAACGCGCGCCTGAACAGCGTGCAGGTCGCGACGTCACAGTTCCTCGGGCCGCCACTCGGCACGACGCTGTTCAACCTCGCCCGCTCGGTGCCGTTCTTCGCCGACGCTGCGACCTTTGCCGGCTCCGCGGCCCTCATCGCCTCGCTGCCCGACGAGCACCGCCAGGAGCCGCCCACCACCAGCCTGCGCGCCGACATGCGCGAGGGCATCCACTTCATGGTCCATCACCAGATCCTGCGCCGGCTCGCGCTGCTGCTCGGCCTGGTCAACTTCTTCTACTTCGCCGCCGAGTCGCTGCTCGTGCTCTACACCGCGGAGCGGTTGCACAGCGGCAAGTTCGTCTACACCGCGCTGTTCATCGCCGCGGCCTGCGGCACGGTGGTGGCGCGGTTCCTGGTGGTGCCGGTGGCCGCGCGGCTCGGGTTCGTCCGCACCGTCACGATCTCACTCTGGCTGTGGGCCGCCACCGTGGCCGGCCTCGCCATCACCCACTCCCCCGTGCTGGCGATCGCGCTGTTCTTCGGGCTCGGGATCGGCAACGGCCTGTGGGCGGCCGTCACGATGACGCTGCGCCAGCAGCTGACACCCAAGCGGCTGCTCGGCCGGATGAACGCGGCGTACCGGATGATCGCCTGGGGCGTGGTGCCGCTCGGTGCGGCGTTCGGCGGGTTGACGGCCCAGCACTTCGGCCTGCAGACGCCGTTCGTGATCGCTGCCTGCGCCCACGTCGCGGTGGCGATCGCGGCCAAGCCGTTGCTGCGGCCGATGGCCGATCGCTGAGGCTCGCTCCGCCGACGCCGGCCCGTCAACGCTGCGGCTGCCAACCCCAGCGATCACCGGCACGCACGATGTGCCCCGACGTCGGCTCGTGGAAGTGCGTGCCGAGCACCAGGACGCCGTCGTCGGCCAGTTGCGCGTACTCGCGCTCGCGCGTCGCGACGGACGTGACCGGATCGAAGTCCGGCACGGATGCCCAGTCGTGGTGGAACACCTGCACCGGATGGTGGATCATGTCGCCGGTGATGATCGCGGCCTCGCCGCCCGACTCGATCCGCACGCTCGTGTGACCGGGTGTGTGCCCCGGCGTCGAGACCAGTCGAACCTCGGGCGTGATCGCGTGATCGACACCTGGCGCGACATCGACCCAGCGGTGCAGGCCCGCAGCGATGATCGGCTCGACGCACTCCACCAGGCCAGCGTCGAACTGCTCGCGCCGCAGCCAGTGCTCGTACTCGAGCGTGCTGAAGAGGTACTCGGCGTTCGGGAAGGTCGGCACCCACGCACCGCCGACGAGCATCGTGTTCCAGCCGACGTGGTCCATGTGCAGATGCGTGCACACGATGGTGTCGACACTGTCGCGAGCGAAGCCGGCGTCGGCCAAGGACCGCAGGTGCTCGGTGCGCAGATCGCCGAAGTACGGCAGGGCGTGGTCGTTGCCGAAGCACGTGTCGACGATGATCCGCCGATCACCGCTGTGCACGAGGAACGACTGGATCGCGATGCGCAGCAGCATCGTGTCGGTGAGGTGGTCGGGCTGCAGGACGTCGAGGTGCGGCGCCAGCGCAGCGCCGTCGAAGCCGCGTACGAGGACCTCCGGCGGCACCTCGAACGCGGTCTCCATCACGCACGTGATCTCGACCTCGCCGACGTTCCACCGTTGGTTCACGGCAGCGGACCATACGCGCCGTGGTCCGACGTCAACGATGCCAGCGCACGGCCACCCGCCGTGGCTTGCGGAACACCATGCCGGTCACCTCGACCGACTCACTGAGGACGGCGTCCGGCAGGAGATCCAGCACCGCGCTCACGGCGGCGCGCGTCTGCATCCGGGCCAGCTGGGCGCCGATGCACGCGTGCGGGCCGTGCGCGAACGCGAGGTGGTTGCGCGCGTTCTCGCGCCGGACGTCGAAGCGATCGGGCTCCGGGAACGCCTCCGGATCGCGGTTCGCCGCGGCGAGCGAGACGATGACGAAGTCACCGGCGCGCATCGACGCACCGCCGAGCTCCACGTCGCGCGTCGCGTAACGATCGACCCGTGCGGCCGCCGGTTCCAGGCGCAGCGACTCCTCGACCGCGGCATCGATCAACGATCGGTCGGCCCGCACCAGCGCGAGCTGATCCGGGTTCGTGAGCAGGTGGGCGAGCACGTTGGCGGTCATCCCCTCGCTCGTCTCGATGCCGCCGAACAGGAACACGGCTGCATTCGACGCCAGCTCGTCGGCGTCGAGCACCGCGGATGCCTCGAGCAGCACCGAGCCAGGGCGGTGCACGGCGGAGATCAACGCATCGCGCAACCGGGCGTACGCATCGGTCGCGTTGGCGGCGATCGGCTCGCCGACGGACACGGCCTCGACCGCGGCGACGATGCGGTCGTACCAGCCGAGTAGCCGATGCGGGTCCACGTCGTCGAGCCCGAGCGAGAGGGCCACCACGGCGACGGCGAGCGGCCCGGCCAGATCGCGCCGCAGCTCGGCCTCACCTCGCGGCTCGAAGTCGACGACGAGCGTGCGTGCGACCTCGACGATGACTGCGCCGTAGCGCTCGACCACGACCGCGGGTCGGTACGCCGCGGCGAACGGGTCGCGGTGCCGGGCGTGCGCCTCGCCGTCGAGCGAGAGCATGCTCGGACCCACGACCCGCGCCGTGCTGAACCGAGGATCGTCGACCGTGAACGTCACCGCGTCGCGCATCACGGCCGACGCGGCCTCACGCGTCGTCACCACCCATGCACCGATCGCCGGCGCCCAGGCGATGGGAGCCTGCGCACGGAGCCGAGCGAGCGCGTCGTGGTGCCCGCCCGTCAGCTCGGCGATGGTGACCGGCGTCGGCTGCACCCCTACACCGTGGCAGTCGCGCCCGTCTCCAGCAAGGTCTTCAGCACGGACAGCACCTTCGGCCACCCGCCGCCGACCATCTCGACCACGGTGCTGCCCGGCGCGAAGCCGGAGTGGACCACCGTCAGCCGCACCATCTCGCCCGACGGCTCCAGCTCGAACGTGGCCGTCGAGCGCGGCTCGGCGGCGATGGTGGTGCGCAGCGACTCGTCGACGCCGTAGGCCGCACCCCACTCGGGCGTGAACGTGTGCCAGGTGTACGCGAGGCGGTGGTAGGGGTCGTACTCGACGACGACCTGGCCGGGATCGCGGGTCGTCACGCCGCTCTGCTCCCAGTCGATCGTGGAGCCGACGGCCCAGTCCGTGTGGAACTTCAGCCCCCAGTACTGCTCGGTGAACACGGGATCGGTGAGGCCGAGCCAGAGCTGCTCGGGCGTGGTCTTGATGTAGGTGGTGTAGGTGAACGACGGTGCTTCGATCGCGGTGTCGATGGTCGATGTGGTGGTCTGCGTGGTCATGACGGGTGCCTCCAGGGCGGTCTTCAGGTCGGCGAGGGCGCGGACCTGCTGTTGGTTGAAGCGGCCGATCCAGCGATCGGCGATGTCGTTGATGGGTGCAGCGTTCAGGTGGTGCAGGCGTTCGCGGCCGTGGCGGACGACGACGATCAGTCCGGCACGCTCCAGGATCGCGAGGTGCTTGGTGACCGACTGGCGGGCCATGTCGAGACCGGCGCAGAGCTCGGTGAGGTTCTGCCCGGGCCGTTGGTTGAGCCGGTCCAGCAGCTGCCGCCGGCTCGGATCGGCCAGCGCCTTGAACACCTCGTCACCCTGCGGTTCCTCGGTGTGATCGACCATGCCGTTGCCTCCTCGCTCGGTGTCCGTGTGCCTGCGCCGGCAAACATGCATCCATCCGGCTGCATGAATATACGCATCCGTACGGCTGCATGTCAACCCCGGATGTTGGTGTGCTGACAGGCTGAAGGGGGAACGGTGCACTCGGTTTCTCGAGGCGAAGACCGGAGGAGAACAGGGCATGCGGGTTCGGTCAGGTCGATGGTTCGGGATCAGCGCGACGCTGACGTTGCTGGCGGCGTGTGCGTCGAGCTCGCACTCGGCCGGTTCGGCAACAACCGCAGCCGCCACGACGACGTCCGCGGCAGCGGCCACGACCGGTCCTGCCACCACGACTCCCGTGACGACCCCGGCCACCGGTCCCGCGCCGGGACCGAACGCTGACTGGCCCGAGATCTTCGATCAGATCGCATCGAACGCGTTCAAGGGCGGCCCGACCGCCGTCGTCGCGAACGATCCGAGCGCCATCGCCGCCCCCACCGATGCCGGCGGCTGGCTGCTCGTCGACACCAGCATCGGGCTGGCCGTGCGGGCGGAGGGGCTCGGCCAGCTGATCGGCGTCGGCGCCGTCCTGGGAGGCTTCGTCGCGGTGTCGACCACCGGCCCCACGTCGGTCGAGGTGTTCGGCGTCAGTCGATCCGGCGACGTCACGTCGCTCGGCAGTCTCGCCGTCCCGCCGTCGATCGGTGACGCGGGGCCGCTCGCCGCGCACGTCGTCGAGCACAAGGGCGCCGTGTACATCCTCACCCAGGTGGAGGGCAACACGGCCCAGAGCGTGTCCGGGCCCGGCCTGCTGCGGAACGGGAAGGAGATCACGCCGCTGACCTCCACCATCTACGGCAACCTCACGTTCACGAACGACGACGCTCTGCTCGTCACCGGCGGGCCCGTCGGCCAGATGCGGACCCTCTCGAACGATGGAGGCACGACGTGGACCGAGCTTCCGTCTCCGCCGGGCGCTCCGGTGATCCTGCTGTCGTTGAGCAACGACCGCGTCGTGGCATCGGGTGCGGACGTCTTCGGTGGTGACCCGACGCGCGTCGACGTCGAAGGGTCCGACGGATCCGATCAGAACGTCATCACCGAGCCGGCCGAGACGGGCGGTTGGCTCGTGGAGGCGGACCCCGGGAGCTCGACGGCCTTGCTGGTCGGCATCCGGTCGGGCATCGCCTACACGATCGACCGCGCCACCGGTGCGCTCGCCGGTGGACCGACGCCGATGTTCCAGCTGCACCCGGACCAGCGCCTGCTCGACCTGTGGATCGCGCCCGACGGGCACCACCAGGCAGTGGTGTCGGAACCGTGCGCGAACGGCTGTGCGGTGCTGCCCGCCATGGTGATCAACGGCGGGGCCTGACGCGGAGCGCCTCGACTCAGAACAGGGTGGCGATGCTCTGCACGGCGACGAACGCAGCCAGGCCGGCGACGCCGACCGTGCAGACCGTCGCCAGGGTCTTGAACTTCGGACCGTTGGCGTTGTCGCCCATCAGGGTGCGCCGGTTGGCGAGGATCAGGATGAAGACCAGCAGCACCGGTGAGATCAGCCCGTTGAGGAACTGCATGTTGAGCAGCAGGTCGACGAGGTTGCCCGGCGCGAGCGCGATGATGGCGCCGACGAGGACCTGCGCGGTGAACAGCCCGAGGAACGCCTTGGCGTCGCGGAACTTGCGTGACACGCTGCGCTCGACGCCGATGGCCTCGGCGAGCGCGTACGACGTCGCCAGCGGCACCACCGCCGCGGCGAGCAGCGAGGCACCGAGCAGGCCGACAGCGAACAGCTTCTCGGCCGAGGCGCCGGCGACGGGCACGAGCGCCTGAGCGGCCTCCTTGGCCGAGCGCAGCGCACCCGAGCCGCCGATGGTGGCGGCCGTGGCGATGATGATCGACATGCTGATGATGTTGGCGAACACCGAGCCGGTGATCGAGTCGATGCGGATGTTGCGCAGATCGGCCGGCTTCGAACCCCGCTCGACCACCGCGGCCGTCTGGTACAGCTGCATGTACGGCGTGATGGTGGTGCCGATCAGCGCCACCACGAGGAACAGGAAGCTGCGGCTGGCGAGCAGGTGTGGCAGCGCCGAGTCGGCGGCGACCCGCGACCACTTCGGATGGCCGAGCACCGCCGAGATGGGGTACGCGAGGAACACCAACGACAGCAGGATGAACACTCGCTCGGCGTAGCGGTACGAGCCGAAGATGACGACGGCCCAGATGCCCAGCGCGGCGATCGGGATCGACACGTAGCGCGATACCCCGAGCAGCTCCATCGCCGCGCCGACGCCGGCGAACTCGGACACGACGAGACCGAGGTTGGCGATCAGCAGGCAGCCGACGGAGAAGGTCGCGACGCGCAGCGAGAACTGCTCGCGCATCAGCGACACGAGGCCGTTGCCCGTGGTGGCGCCGATGCGTGCCGACATCTCCTGCACCACGACGAGCGCGACCGTGATCAGCACCATGATGAACAGCGTCCGGTACGCGTACTGCGCGCCTGCCGAGGCGTACGACAGGATGCCGCCCGCATCGTTGCCGGCGTTGGCCGCGATCAGCCCGGGGCCGAGCACGGCGAGGAGCACGAGGGGACGACGCAGCCGACGGCGCAGACCGGCGCGGAGCTGGGTGGCGGAGACGTTCACTGCTCGCCCACGTCTCGGTGGATGCCGGCGCGGCCGGGCGTGAGCGCGTCGAGCACGTCGTCCGCGAGGATCCGGCCGAGCGGGCGCCCGGCGTCGTCGGCGACGACGATCGAGCCGCGCCGGTTCGACAGCGTCGCGTCGATGACCTCGTCGAGCGAGGCGTCGGCGCTGACGACGATGGGCCAC
Source organism: Ilumatobacteraceae bacterium (assembly GCA_025463305.1). The sequence continues at coordinate 13,058 of JAOBWK010000083.1, read as the reverse complement.
GGCGGCCCGACGAGCGACAGCATCGAGCGCTCCGGACCGGCGGCGATCAACTCGAACAGCGACACGTCGTCGAGCAGCGCGCCATCGGCGCCGACGATGAGCACGCCGTCGATGTCCGAGCGGTGCTCGGCGAAGCTGCGCAGCCGCGCCGTCACCTCGCGCACCGTCTCGTGCTCACGCGCCAGCACGAGCACCGTCGTCATGATGCCGCCCGCCGAGCCCTCGGCGTAGCCGAGCAGGCTGCGCAGCGCCGCACCGGCCGCCGCGGGCATCTGGTCGACGATCGTGTCGCGGCGATCATCGTCGATCTCGCGCAGCACCTCCACCGCCTCGTCCGGCTCCATCTCGGCGATGATCAGCGCGGCGCGTTGGGTGTCGAGGTTGCGGATCACCTCGTCGCGCTGCTGCTCGGACATCTCCTCCAGCGCGTCGGCCGCGAGGTCGACGTCGAGCGAGTCGACGAGCTGATCGCGCTGGGGCTGGCCGACCTGCTCGAGCAGGTCGGCGAGATCGCCGGGGCGCAGGCGACGGAGCTCGCTGCGGCTGCGATCGATCTGCACCGCCCCCGCGCGGCTGAGTGGCTCGATGTCGGCCCAGTCGATGACGCGCTCGGGCGTCGCCCGGGTGCGGAAGCGGGCCGGGCCGAGCCGGCGCAGCAGCGTGCCGACACCCACCTCGACCCCGACGAGCCGCACCGGACCGGCGGCTCCCGACAGGTAGAGATCCGAGGCGCGCACGATCTGGACACCGTCGATGTCCACCAGTTGGTGGTCGACGACGTCGCCCATCAGCAGCACCTCACCGTCGCGACGCTCGAAGTCGCGCACGTCGAGGTGGGAGGTCGACATGGTCACACCGGTGGGGCGGAGCTCGGCGACATCGGCGATCGGCACGAACACGCGCCGCCGACCGACGCGCGCGACGAGGCCCGTCACGCCGGGGTAGCCGCGATCGGTGCCGCGCACGACGAAGTCGACGACGCGGCCGACATCGCGACCGTCGCGCAGGGTGACCGGGCGGCCGATCAACCCGGCGACGGACACCAACTGATCGCGCACGCGGCGGTTCTGCGTGACACGGGCCGCGCGCTGGCGCACGGGGAACAACATCTTCGACGGATGAGCCATCGCGACCTCCCAGGGGACAACTACGAACGAGACGGGGGGACGCCGTCGCTCGCGCGGGTCAGCTCAGTGGCCGAGGCCCGTTCGCGAGCACGGACGTGGGCTGGGTACTCGGAGGTTCGTTTCTCATGAGTGCCACCTCCGTCCGTGCTGCAGGTCGATTCGCCGGGTGGATGATACACGGCGCGTTCGCGCCGTGAACCTCACGATGTGTCCGGATCGCGTGTGTCCGGATCGCGTGCCGATCAGACGAGCGTGGTCGCGCCGGCCGCACGGGCCTGGTCGATGGCCGACTGCAGCGACTGCACGTAGGCGTTGCTCGTGTACGTCGCGCCGGAGACGGAGTCGACGTGCGCGCTCTGGGCGGCGAGCGTCTCGGTCCGCAGGATGGGAAGGGCGTCGGCGTTGATCTGATCGGACCGGTGGCCGGTCGGGTACTCGAGCACGGCGATGTCGGACACCTTGCCACCGGTGATCTGGACCTGCACCTGGACCGGCCCGTAGCGGGTGTCGATCGCGGAGCCGTCGAACGCCTGCGTCGTGGCCGCGGCAGCGGCGACGGTGGTGGCAGGTGCTGCGGACGTGGGCGTCGTGACGGGCGTCGTCGCGGTCGAGCCGGCCGCAGCCGTCGTACCTGTGGTGGTTGGCGTCAGGGCTGGTGTCGTCGCTGATGTCGCGGGCGTGACGGGGATCGGGGTCGCCAGACCCGGCAGCGCGGTCGTCTGTCCGGCACTCGAGGTGCTCTGCTGCGAGAACCAGAACGTCAGCCCTGCGGTGGTGAGGCAGCTCACGGCCAGCGCACCGGCACGGGCCCCGCGGGCCGGATGCTTGCGCTTCGAGCCACCCGACGCCGTGCGGGACTGCAGTGCGGCGAGGCGCCGCGCGGCGTCGTTCGGTGGCGACATCATCGGGGGCGGCGGTGGCGGCGGGGTGCTTCCGCTCGGACGGTACGGGGGCTCGGCGAGCGGTCGCGGTGCCGCCGGGCGACGCAGAAGGGGATCGCCGACCTGGTTCGATCGCGGGGCGGTGCTCATGCACCCCAGCGAACCAGCCGGGCATGGGCCCACCCTGGGAGGCAGATCAGAACAGCCTGAGAGTCAGTCGCGGGTGCGGCGCAGGGCCAGTCCGAGCAGCCGCACGCACAGCGCGTAGACCCCGAACGCCGAGACGACCACGATGCCGGCCTGGAACACGCCGCGCTGCGCGTCGCTGCCGAGCTGGTACGCGTGCAGCAGCGCGAACACCACCGCGGCGACCGACGTCAGGTGCACGATCCGCCAGACGCGACGCGAGAAGCGCTTCTTCGGCCACGAGCTGAACACGGTGAGGGCGAACAGGTACATCGCGAGCACGCCCCACGACACCGCCCAGGCGAGGGAGTGACCCGTGCCCGGCACGAACACCTGGGCGATGCCGATGCCTGCGTTGCTGTCGAAGAACGCGGTCACGACGTGCACGCCGGTGAAGATCAGGGCGAGACCGCCGAGGTTGTTGTGGAGGTCGAGCCACCAGTTCGGCTTGCGCCGGCCGCCCGTGTTGCGCGACGAGAAGAAGAAGCCCCACACGAGCGACGCCACGGCGAGCAGCGTCGCGACGATGCCGCTCGACCGTGTGGCGTACCACCAGAAGTCATCCATCGCTGTCGTCCTCCTCGAGCGGCGAGACCGACTCGGCGTCGACGGGGAGCTCGATCAGCACGCGCAGTCCGCCGTTCGGTGGTGCCTCGACGCGGATCCGGCCGCCGTGCGCCTCGATGATCGCATGGACGATGGCCATGCCGAGCCCGGAGCCACCCGAGGCGCGCGACCGCGACGCGTCGGAGCGGTAGAAGCGCTCGAAGATGCGTTCGGCCTGGGCCGGCGACATCCCGGGACCGTTGTCCTGGATGACGAGCGACACCATCTCGTCCCGGATGCCCAGCTGCACGGCTGCCGTCGTGCCGCGCGGCGTGTGGGTGCGCACGTTGGCGAAGACGTTGTCGAGCACCTGCCGCAACCGGTTCGCGTCGCCCTGCACGCTGACGACCCCGGAGACGCGCAGCGTGATCGGCCAGTCCGGGGCCACTGCGCGGGCGGCCGTGATCGCGTCGACGATCACCTCGTTGAGATCGACGCGGGCGCGCCCGAGCGGGCGTCCCTCGTCGAGGTTGGCGAGGAGCAGCAGCTCCTCGACGAGCTCGTGCATGCGGTCGGTCTCGACGCCGATCCCTCGCATCGCCCGGGCGAGGTCCTCCGGCCGGTCGCGCGCGCCGCGCTCGAACAGCTCGGTGTAGGCGCTGACGGCGGCCAACGGCGTGCGCAACTCGTGTGACACGTCGGCCACGAACCGGCGCATCCGCTCCTCGGATGCGCGCAGCTGGGCCTCGGTGGCGTCGCGCTCAGCGAACGCATCGCGGATCCGGCCGAGCATCGTGTTCAACGCGCGCGCCAGCTTGCCCGTCTCGGTCGATCGGTCCGCGCCCGGCAGGTCCTGCTCGAGGTCTCCGCCGGCCGCGATGACGAGCGCCGTCTCCTCGACGCTGCGCAGCGGACGCAGCCCGATCCGCACCAGCACCCAACCCAGCAGACCCGCGACGAGGAGGGCGATCGACGCGACGAACACCTCGATCAGCAGCAGGCGGTGCGCGGAGTCGTCGGCCTCCTCCAGCGATTCGCCGATGAGCAGCACCCGTCCATCGGACAGCCGCGAGACGCGCAGGCGCAGGCGTGCATCGGAGTCCGAGTCGTTCGCGGCGACGGTGTAGAACGCCGGCACGTCGAACGCGCCGGCTTGCTCCACGGTCTGAGGCGGCGACACGCCGTTGATGTCGACCGACACCGCGTCGCGACCGGAGCTGCGCGCCGGGATGACGAACTCGACCGATCCGTCCGGTGCCTCGATCGCCACGAACGTGCCGGGAGCGACGACCTCGATCGCCCGGCGCGGATCACCGGGGTTGTCGGCGACGGCCTGTTCGATCGGCTCGTGAGTGCGCTGCAGGGTGTCGTCGATCTGACGCAGTTGCGAGCGTGAGAACGCCGTGTAGGTGACGAAGCCGGCAACGGTCAGCGCCGTGAGCGCGACGAGGATCGTGGCGAGGAGCAGTCGGGCGCGGAGCGACATCTACTCGTCCGACTCACGGAGCACGTACCCCACGAGACGGACGGTGTGGATCAGCGGCGGGCCGAACTGGTTGAGCTTCTTGCGGAGGTAGCTGATGTACGTCTCCAAGATGTTGGAGTCGCCGTCGAAGTCGTAGTGCCAGACATGATCGAGGATCTGCGGCTTGCCCATCACCCGACGCGGGTTCAAGAGGAAGAAGCGGAGCAGGTTGAACTCGGTGGCCGTGAGCTCGATCGGGTTGCCCGTCCGCCACACCTCGCGAGTGTCGGCGTCGAGCGTGACGTCGGCGAAGTGCAGCCGGTTGTCGGCCGCGACGCGCTGGGCACCGGTGCGTTGGAGGATCGCGCGGACGCGCATCACGATCTCCGCCAAGGAGAACGGCTTGGTCACGTAGTCGTCGGCGCCCGCCGAGAAGCCCTGCTTCTTGTCGTCGAGCGAATCACGTGCCGTGAGGAACAGGATGGGCGTCGTCAACCCGTCGGCGCGGATCCGACGGGCGATCTCGAAGCCGTCGACGTCTGGCAGCATCACGTCGAGCACGATCAGGTCCGGCGCGGAGGTCTGCGCCGCCGAGAGCCCGGCCCGGCCGGTGCGCGCCTCACTGACCTCATAGCCCTCGTAGCGGAGTGCCGTCGCGACGGCGTCCACGATCGACGGTTCGTCGTCGACGACGAGGACGTGCAGGCCTTTCTCCACGTCCACAGTCAACCCCGCCATGGGTCGAGGTTCAGTTCTCGGGCGCAATCTCTCAGGTGGCGCTCAGCCGCGCTGGGAGCCAGCTGTGAATGTCCAGCTGTTCAGGAATTCGTTTCGGGGGCCCGCGTATGTTCGCCGTCGAGGGCCCGGACGCCGCGTCGAGCTGGGAGCGTCACAGCCAGCTCGGTGACACGGCCCGCAACGTCGCCCTCGGCTTCTTCGTCCTGCTGCTCGTCTTCGTGTTCGTGCCCTGGGTTCCTCGAGCGGCGGGATCAGCAGGCCAGGTCGGTCGGCGCAGCGGCTGCGCCCGTGAACACGTCGAGCTCGAAGGTGCTGCGCATCGTCGTGTCCGTCCTCGCGGTGCTCGGCGCCGCCGCCTCGGTGACCACCGTCGTGCGCGCCGGGCACACCGGGTCGAAGTCGGTGTGGGAGGACTACGTCGCTAAGACGGGCGGTTGACCCGGCCCGTCGGATCTCGCCGTCGGGTCGACCGTCGCGACGGCGTCAAGATTCGGCTCATCGCCGTGCAGAAACCGTGAAGGCGCTGGTGTACGCCCCTGACCGGGCGTACACCGGAACCATGAACGAACGCTCCACACATCCCTCCGGCCACAGCGAGGCCACGGTGTCGATCGCCGCCGGCCCGATCGCCGCGCTGCTGGCGGCCGGCCTCCTCGGCCGGGTTCGCAGCGACGTCGGTTCCACCAACGTCGCCGTGGTCCTCGCGACCATCGTCGTGATCGCGGCCCTTGCCGGACGCATCACCGGCATCGTCACGGCGATGACCGCCGCCGTGTCCTACAACTACTTCCACACCGCGCCGTACCACTCGCTGCGGATCAACGGTGGCCGCGACATCCTCACGGTCGTGCTGCTGGCCGTGCTCGGCCTCATCGTGAGCGAGCTGAGCGCATGGCGCCGGCGCAACACGGTCAACGCCCGACGTCTGCAGGAGTCGGCCCACTCGCTCGAGGACGTGGTCGGGATGATCGCGACCGGCGCCGACGCGGGTGAGGTCCGCTCCGTCGTCGAGGCCACGCTCACCGAAGCGCTCGGCCTCCGCGAGTGCCGCTTCGAGCCCCTCGATCGCCAGAGCCCGGTGAGCTCGCGCTACGTCCTCCCCCGGTCGGGCTCACTGGTGTCGCCCTCGATGCACGTCGGGATCGGGGGCTTCGAGCTGCCCGAGTCCGGTGCAGCGATCGAGGTCGTCAACGGCACCAACGTGTTCGGTCACCTGGTGCTCGTCCCGGACTCCCGCCACGGCTCGAACCTGGAGAGCCGCCGTGCCGCGATCGCGCTCGCCGATCTGCTCGGCCTGGCGATGGCAGCCGGCGCCGCACGACCCGTGAAGGTCGGTGCCGCAGCGAGCCGCTGACGCAACGGCCTGACCGTTCGGTCTGGACCAGGCCGGATCAGGGCCGCAGGCCGACGGCGTCGTGGCGCCAGAACGCGTCCGAGTAGACCAGTGCGCCGGGGGCCTCCGTGGCGCTGACGACCTCGATGCTGTGGCGGATCAACCGCCCACCGATCCCACGCCCGTGGAGGTCGGGCCGCACGCCGATCGGGCTGAGCACCAACACGTCGACCAGCTGCCTCGCGGCATCGAGCAGCGCATGGGTGTAGAGCACCTGACCGACGATCACGCCGTCGAGCTCGGCGACGAACGAGAGCCGCTCGTCCCACGCCCACGACTCACGGAGCGCGCCGAGCAGTTCGCCGATGCGAGCGTCGCCACCGAACGCCGCGACGGAGACGGCACAGAGCGCGTCGAACTCGTCGTCGCGCGCGACGCGGATCACGACGTCAGTGCTCACCGGGCCAGCCTCCCAGAACGACGGACGCGTCCGGGCACGAGTTGTCGCGGTCAGGTCTGCGGCTGGTACACGCCGGGATGGGTGAAGTCCCCGGTCCAGCGGACGGTGCTCACGTCGACCGACATGGTCCGGCGCAGTGTGCCGTCGGCCTGGAACACGTACACCTCGTCGCTCGGGCTCGGGGCGCAGCCGGTGTTGGTGGCTGCGGCCGTCACCGTGCCCGAGGCGTCGACGTGCAGCATGGCGACCCGGGGGACCACCACGGAGATCGACTGCGACGTGTCAGCGCCCGATCGCGGCGGTGCCGTCGAGGTCGTCGTCGACCCCACTCGCGACCCGCAGTCCGACGATTCCACCAGGCGACGCGTCGGCGGCTCGTTGGCAGCCCGACCCACGCTGGGCACCAGACCGATCGTCGCGGCCACCACGGCAGCCGCGCCACCGGCGAACGTCCAAGGTGCGTATCCGAATCGTGACATCGCGAGCGCCCTCCATGGCCAGGTCATGCGCACCGCCGGAACCACCCGACCGCCGACCTCTCGCAGGGGCATCGGTGCCTCGGGGACGCCCCTTGAGGCGCGGGGCGATGCCTGAACGTTCTCTTGAGACTCGGGCCGAAGGGCGTGCGGTCTTCGTCGTCAAGAGTTCATCGAACTGTCAGGTGAACTCCATCGGATCGACGGACAGCGCCACGTACCATCGAGTCGTGGGCAACACCTCCCCCGATCGCCACACGCCGGCCACGCGCCCGCTGATCGGCGCGTCACTGGTTCCGGTGAGTGCGGTCGCCCTCGGGTGGACGGCCGTGCACGGCGAGGTCGCCTGGGTGGTCGCCGATCTCGTCTGGATCGTCGCGCTGTGGGCCGCGACCATCCGGTTCGGCGAACGCGGTTCGCGAACTCCTCACGCAACGGTGACATGAGTCCACTGTCGGGGCCGGCCGTCGCGGGTTAGGTTCGTCCGCATGGCGCTCACCGCGGAACTGGACCCCAAGCTCGCCCCCATCGTCGACAAGCTGGTGACCCAGTCGAACGGCACCTACGACATCGAATTCGTCCGGGACCTCGTCCTCCACGTCGCCGCCGAGTTCGACGGCGCGCCAGTGCAGGACTACGTGGCGGTGCTGGTCGCGAAGGAGGCCGGCGACGAGATGCGCCGCCTCCACGCGCTCCGCTCGATGGCGTCCTGAGCCGCCGCCCGGGCGTCAGATCGCCGCTGGCAGCAGGCGGTTGACGTTCTCGTACAGGAAGTAGAGGACGACGACGAACGGGGCGACGCCGACGAGGATGCCGACCCATCCCTTGCGCAGCCGCTTGGCCAGCCGGTAGCTGCCGGACCAGACGAGGCCGAACAGCGCAGCCCACAGCAGCACCTGCGGGATCGCAGCGGTGTCGTCGAACCAGCCGACGTTGAAGGCATTGTCGGCGAACCGATCGGCCGGGCTGACGGCGGTGTTGCTCGACGTGGTCGTCGGTGTGCCGACCGCGGCCGAGACGGACGGCGCGGCACCATCGTCGTCGCCGGGCAGGACCGATCCGTTCGCGCCGGCCGCGCTCGGATCGCCCTCGCCGTAGTAGATCTGGCCGGCGCCCACGGTGGAGCTGCGCGACGCATCGAGCGTGGCGTGGACCACCAGCCGCATGTGCGACGTGAAGATCGGCGTGCAGGTGATCAGGGTGAGCGTGGCCTTGGTCGGATCCGAGTCGGTGACGACCTGGTAGTCGCTGGGCTTCACGGTGACCGAGTCGGTGACGGTGTAGAGGTACGCGCCGCCGGTGATGGTGTGGATCTCGATGGTGTCGCCCGGCTGCAGCTTGTCGAGGTCGTAGAACGGATGGGCGTGCGTCGTGCGGTGACCGGCCAAAACGGCGTTGCCGTACTCGCCCGGCAGCGGTGTGTCGGGGAAGTGCCCGACGCCCTTGGCGAGCTGATCCGGGCCGACCCCCGCGATGAAGTAGAAGTCGATGTGGATCTTGTCGATGATGATCTCGCCGAGCGCATCGCCGGGTTGCACGTCGCCGAGGATCTGCCGGTTCGGGTCGAGCGTGTCGGGCGTGCTACCGGCGGTCGCGGCGGCGTCGGGTGTGCCGGTGTCGGGTGTCGTGGTGCCGGCCGTCGCCGTGTCGACGGTCGACGCGACGGTGGACGTCGTCGGCGCCGTCGACGAGGTCGCCACGGCCGGACCGATGGTGTCGGGGGTGATGCCCCGGGCGCTCAGTGCCGCCTTGAACTCGTTGGCCAACTGGTGCTGGGCGCGGTCGGTCTGGATGCCCGTGCCCCAGAGCTGGTAAGCGACGAACCCGAAGATCAGCAGGCCCACGGTGATCAGGGCGCGGCCGAGGTGGTCGACGACCCAGCGCCAGTCATGCGGCGGCTTGGGGCGGTCCCAGCGGCTGACCCGCGTTCGCCGGCGCGCCACGCCGGGCGCGGCAGTGCTCGGCGTCGAATCGTCGGAACGAAGATCGGCCGGTGCATCCACCACGATCGGCGAGACTACCGTCACCCGATGCGCGAAACCGATCACACGGGACACGTCGTCCGTGCCGTCGATCGGTCCAGACGCCGAACGGTGTGACATCGTCCGCACCAGGTCAGTACGGCTCCGGCGCGACCCGCTCAGTAGAGTCCGTGCTGATGGAGGCCGGCATGACTGATGCGCCGACGGAGTTGCGGCTGGGCGACGAGTTCCCCTCGAAGACGATGTCGGAGTGGCGTGCCGCTGTCGACACGGTGATCGCCCGCGGCGGCAAGGACCTGACGCCCGAGGAGCTGGCCGAGCGGTTCCAGAAGGAACTGGTCACTCGCACCGTCGACGGCCTGGTGATCCAGCCGCTGTACACGGACCGTGGCTCGGCGCCGGAGCCCGGCGTCGCCGGTGCGGCGCCCTTCACGCGGGGCACCACCACGCTCGCCAACCGCCGCTCCGGCTGGGACGTCCGCCAGCGGGTCGTCGCCGGCACGGACGCCGCTGACATCGCCGGGCTCGTGCTCGAGGAGCTCGAGCGCGGGGCCACCTCGGTGCTGCTCGACGTGAGCGCCGTCGACGCGATCGATGTCGACGTCCTCGATGCCGCGCTGCAGGGCGTGCACCTCGATCTCGCCCCGATCGCCCTCGTCGGCGGCGGGGAAGCGGGGGCGCAGTCGTTGCTCGACCTCTACCGTCGCCGCGCCGTGACGCCGGCCGCGGGCGGCACGCTCGGGCTCGACCCGATCGGCCGTTGGGCGGCCACCGCCATCGGCGACATCGAGCAGGACCTCGCCGCATCCGTCGCGCTCGCCCCGACATGCGTCGCCGACGCGCCCGGTGTCCACTCGATCGTGGTCGACGCGACGGTCGTGCACGAGTCCGGCGGCGGCGACGTCGAGGAGCTCGCCTACGCCGCATCGGCGGGGTTGCAGTACCTGCGCGCGCTCGCCGGCGCGGGCCTCGGGATCGACGACGCGCTCGGCCAGCTCGAGTTCCGCTTCGCGGCCACTCCCGACCAGTTCCTGACGATCGCGAAGTTCCGTGCGGCACGGCGCGTGTGGCAGCGGATCGCCGCGAAGTCCGGCGGGTCCGAGCACGCCCAGGCCCAGCACCAGCACGCTGTCTCCTCGACCGCGGCCGCATCGCGCTACGACATCTGGGTCAACATGCTGCGTGGCACGGTCGAGTGCTTCGGCGCCGGCGTCGGTGGTGCCGATGCCGTCACCATCCTCCCCCACGACGAGCTCGTCACGCCCGGCGGCTCCGAGCTCGGCCGGCGGATGGCCCGCAACACCCAGGTCGTGCTGATCGAGGAGAGCAACCTCGCCCGCGTGATCGACATCGCCGGCGGCAGCTGGTACGTCGAGCAGCTCACCGATCAACTCGCGAACGCAGCGTGGACGCTGATGCAGGAGCTGGAGTCCGCTGGTGGCGCGATCGCAGCGATCCGCAGCGGCGTGCTGCAGGGTCATGTCGCGACGACGAAGGCCCGCCGCGACGCAGCCGTCGCCCGCCGCAAGATCGCGCTCACCGGCGTCACCGAGTTCCCGAACATCGCCGAGCCGTCGCCGCCCGCCTCGGCCGTCGAGCCGGACTCGGACGACGCGGCGACGCTCCCGTTCACGCCGCTGCGCCGCCACCGCTACGCCGATCAGGTCGAGGGTCAGCGTGCCCGTGCCGATCACCTCGCCGCATCCGGGGCGCGTCCATCGATCTTCCTCGCCGCGCTCGGCGCCACCTCCAGCAACGCCGCCCGCGTGACGTTCGCGAAGAACCTGTTCGAGGTCGGCGGCATCGTCGGCGTCGTCGGCGAGAGCACCACCGATCCGGCCGAGATCCGCGGCGCGTTCGAGCAGAGTGGTGCGCAGCTCGCGTGCATCTGCGCCAGCGACGCCGTGTACGCCGACCTCGCCGTCGCCGTGGCCACCGAGCTGAAGGCCGCCGGCCCCGCCCGGCTCTACCTCGCCGGGCGGCCGAAGGGCATGGAGCAGGCGCTCGCCGATGCCGGCGTCGACGAGCAGATCGCCGCCGGCGGCGACGTCGTCGCCGTGCTGCGCACCGCACTCGACACGATCGGAGCCAACGGATGAGCACGATCCCCGACTTCACCACCATCGATCTCGGCGACGGCGCACCGGCGTCCACCGCCGACGAGTGGGCGGCCGACGCGAAGGCCGCGATCGCCGAGACCGGGATCGACGGAGGCGACGAATCGCTGGTGTGGGACACGCCCGAGGGCATCGAGGTCGGCGCGCTCTTCACCGAGCACGATCTCGACGGCATCGACTTCCTCGCCACCTACCCCGGCCTGGCCCCGTTCTTGCGCGGCCCGTACCCGACGATGTACGTCAACCAGCCGTGGACCGTGCGTCAGTACGCCGGTTTCTCCACCGCGGCCGAGTCGAACGCGTTCTACCGGCGCAACCTCGCCGGCGGCCAGAAGGGCCTGTCGGTCGCGTTCGACCTCGCGACGCACCGCGGGTACGACAGCGATCACCCTCGCGTCGCCGGCGACGTCGGCATGGCGGGCGTGGCCATCGACTCGATCCTCGACATGCGCCAGCTGTTCGACGGCATCCCGCTCGACGAGATGAGCGTGTCGATGACGATGAACGGCGCGGTGCTGCCGGTGCTCGCGCTCTACATCGTCGCCGCCGAGGAGCAGGGCGTGCCGGCGTCGAAGCTGGCCGGCACGATCCAGAACGATGTGCTCAAGGAGTTCATGGTTCGGAACACCTACATCTACCCGCCCAAGGCGTCGATGCTGATCATCTCCGACATCTTCACGTTCACCTCGACGGAGATGCCGAAGTACAACTCGATCTCGATCTCCGGCTACCACATGCAGGAGGCCGGGGCGACGGCCGACCTCGAGCTGGCGTACACGCTCGCCGATGGCCTCGAGTACCTCCGCGCCGGTCTGGCCAGCGGGCTCGACGTCGATGCGTTCGCGCCGCGGCTGAGCTTCTTCTGGGCGATCGGGATGAACTTCTCGATGGAGATCGCCAAGATGCGCGCCGCCCGCCTGCTGTGGGCGAAGTTGGTCAAGGGCTTCGAGCCGAAGAGCGCCAAGTCGCTGTCGCTGCGCACCCACTCGCAGACGTCGGGCTGGTCGCTCACCGCGCAGGACGTGTTCAACAACGTGATCCGCACGTGCGTCGAGGCGATGGCCGCGACGCAGGGCCACACCCAGTCGCTGCACACCAACGCGCTCGACGAGGCGCTCGCCCTGCCCACCGACTTCAGCGCGCGCATCGCCCGCAACACCCAGCTGTTCCTGCAGCAGGAGTCGGGCACCTGCCGCGTGATCGATCCGTGGGCGGGCTCGTACTACATCGAGCGGCTCACCAATGATCTCGCCGAGCGGGCGTGGGAGCACATCCAGGAGGTCGAGCGCGTCGGCGGGATGACCGCCGCGATCGAGGCCGGCATCCCCAAGCTGCGCATCGAGGAAGCTGCCGCGAAAACCCAGGCACGCATCGACACCGGCAGGCAGATCGTTGTCGGCGTGAACCGTTACAAGCTCGACAACGAAAAGCCGATCGACGTGCTCAAGGTCGACAATTCTTCGGTGCGTGCGCAGCAGATCGAAAAGCTGAAGCGCCTGCGAGCCGAACGCAACGAGGCCGAAGTCATGGCCACGCTCGACGCGCTTGCCAGCGGTGCGCGCGGCAAGGGCAACCTGCTTGCCCTTTCGATCGCAGCGGCGCGTGCCAAGGCGACCGTGGGCGAGATCAGCGCCGCGCTTGAGCGCGTCTTCAACCGCCACAAAGCTGAAATCCGCGGCGTCACCGGCGTGTATCGCGCCGAAGCCGGCAGCGAATCCGAGATCGTGTCGCGCGTCATCGGCATGAC